>NZ_JBEFZE010000029.1:0-51684 GCF_042762395.1 Pseudogemmobacter sonorensis | reverse complement strand
CTCGACCGTGAGCGTTACGGCAAGGGCGCAACGGTCGAGCATATGCAGACCTTGCTTCAGGCCATCGCACTTTGAGCCGCGACGATAGCGCGGGCACGGGTCAGTATATCGCCTGAGAACGCGGCTTCCGCCTGCGCCAGTTCACGGTCAAGCCGGTCGAATATTGGCGCATAAACGGCATCGTTAAGAACTAGCAGGGCAACCGTGGCATGAGCCGCCCGGAGCCTGTCCAGATCGGATTTCATGCCACGGGTCATGGTCAGAAGGCCACGCCGTTCCTTGCGGCCTCGGCAGCGTCTGCCTCCTTAACCTCAGCGGCGGTAGCAGGCCGTGCCGCGCTCAGCTTGTCGAACTGCTTGGCTTGGGCCGGGGTGGCATCGAACACCGACTTGGGCAGCACAATCACGTCATCGGGCAACACGATCTGATGCTTTGCGTAGAGTTTCGCCATTGTCTGGATCTCCTCAGAAGCCGCTCAGGCGGACGGCGACGGTTGCGGTCGAGGCGGCGGCAGCGGCGACAGCCACGCCCAGCTTGGTGTTGTCGGTGGCGGCAGCGGCGACAGCCACGCTCAGCTTGGTGTTGTCGGTGGCGGTGCTGGTTGCCAGTTCGGCTTCGTCGTCCCAATAGACAGCGGCACCGACAGCGAAGGTATTCGCCGCAACTTTCGGAAGTTCGAACACACCGACAGTTGCCACATCCACGGGGGCGCCGCTGGCCGCGTCACCCGATGCAATGCCGACGATAGCGCCCGCAATCACGGGGAAGCCCGATTCGACAGCAGCCGGGGCGGGAATGGTGAGCGTGTCACCCTTCTGGATATAGTTCTTCATCTCAGAGACCTTTCGAGGATTGCACACGGATCAGCGACAGCCGCCCGCGTTGCAGGGTTGCGATTTCGGAGTCGATCGCGGCGATTGCCCGCTCGATCTCGGATTGCGACCGATAGGTGACTTCCTCGCCATTCTGGTCGCGCACAGTGCGGACGCCCGAGAACCGGGTACCCGTGCCGAAGGCGAGAAACAGAACGAGGAAACTCGCGGTCGCGCCGGTGACGAAGGCCAGCGCCCGCGCAGCGCCATAGCGTGCGCCCGTCATCGCGCCGATGATGTTGACCGGCCCCGGCGTCGCGGATGCAGCCAGCGCAAAGCCGGACATGGCCAGAAGCGTCTCGAACGGCGGCATGGGTCAGCGCAGCAGCGGCAGCCGGCCGCAAATCCGGTCCACGGCCTTACGGGGACCGCCGAGCAGGATCGCTTGCGGCGCGTGATCGGCCAACGGCGCGGCCGCGATGCGGGCGGTGTAGTCCGCATAATCCCGCGCCTCGAACGCGGAGCGCATATAGGCGAGCCGGATCGGCAGGTCTGCGGCGGCAAGGAACAAGGCGGGCAGATCGGCGGCAGGCGCACCGAGAACCGGCAGGGCAACGCTGGTGATGCCGGATAGCGTCACGCCGTCCTGCGTGAGGGTCGCGGCCCCCACCAGCTCGGGGCGCAACTGGCCGAGGCTCATGCCGAGAACGGCGGCGAAATTGGTCTTGAGTCCTATGGGCAGGTCTTCGGCGAGGATAATGACGGGCTTGAACGACATGGAGAACGATCCTTTCTTCGGAACGCTCTGACATGGCTCGACCCTATCGGGATTGGATCAAATTGACCTTTCAGTGCCGAACCAGCGCGCCCGGCGTCACGCCGTAATGGCGGCGAAACTGCCGGATGAGATGCGCCTGATCGCAGAAGCCGGCCGCAATGGCTGCCTCTGCGGCGGGCGTGCCGTCCAACAGCATCCGGCGTGCGTGATCCACACGGACTTGCACGATATGGGCGTGGGGCGTCAGGCCGGTCGCGCGTTTGACGCTGCGGATCAGGTAGGACACGTTCAAGCCAGCCTCGCCCGCCAGCTCGGCGAGGGTCAGCGCCTCGCCGGCTTCAACCCCGGCCATGATCCGCGCCCTGACCAGCCTGACGGCGGCCGGCTCCCGGCCTGCCGCGCGCAGCTCGGCCCCGCCATAGTGGGTGAATGCCTGAACCAGAACGTCATGGGCGGCTTCTTCGACGGCGATCTGCCAATCCGCCGCTGCTTGGCTGTTGAGGCGGTGGGCCAGCGCGGCAAGGGCGTGCGTTACCTTCAACCCCCGGTCCTGCGGTGCGATAGCGGAAAACCCGCGCAGATGCCGCAAGCCGAGAATCGCGCGCACCGCGCTCTCGGAAGCATAGAGCATATTGTAGCGCACCCGGCCGGCAGCGGCATGGCCGGTGTGGGGTTCCTCGGGGTTCATGAGCGACAGCGATCCCGCCGGCAGAACCATGCTCTCGCCCCGGCAGACATAGCCGCCCGCGCCTTCGGCGATTGCGCCGATGGCGAAGCCCTCATGCGCGTGGCGTCCGAAAGTTTGGGTGCTGAACGCGGCCTCGAAAAGTTCGATGCCGTAATGCCAGCCAAGATGATGATAGAGATTTCGCTGCATGTTGAAGGATTAATACCGAGGCGCGGGATATAGGAAGACAGGCCGGAGGTTCTTTGTGTCACTCTGGCTGTATCTTTATCGGATAGTGCAACAGCAACCGATAACCGCCGCGCATCATCTTGATCCCATGCGCGACCAGGCGGCGGGCCTTGTTCTTGCGCGGATCGTTCTCGAAATCCTCCTTGGTGCCGCGAAAGCCGAGCAGGACTTCGGCAATGGTTCGGTAGCTCTCGCCGCGCAGCCGGGCGTCGAGCGCGCGCAGGGACAGGATATGCCATTGCCGGAGCTGGGCGGGAACGGCACGGAAATCAGGGCCGGGCGCGCGGCCGTTTAGGGATCGCCAGAAACGGCGCGCGGCGTGAGCGCGAAGCTCCAGAAAGGAATCCATCGGCAGGGTGACGGCATAGAAAGCTGCTGCATCCGGCACCGCCTCGGGCAGCCAGAATTGATGTCCAACGCCATCCACCTGCCAGATGTCATGCCAGCCATCGGAAGCGCGGCGCAGGTCGAGTCCGTCGAGATGCGCCAGCGTCAATATCGGCTCGGTGCCGCCATCCATGCGACCAACCGGCGACAGCATCACGGCTTGGGGTTGAAGGCTCGGCGTCCAGATTGGCGATTGCCGGTCAGGCGGCGCGTCGGGGTCGCATGGGAAATCGCAACCCCCAGCGATCCGCGAACGCTTCAAGGTCGCGGTCGGGCGGCCCTCCGGTCAGTGCGATGGTCTGGAACTCGTGACGATAATCGTCATTGCGGCGCAAATATTCCCAAGCGAAACCAGCGGCCGGAATGTGCTTCGCATGCCCGTAAGCCGCCGGTGAGCGCCAGTTGATGCGTAGCATGGCGTCTCCTCCCCATTGCGGGCGATGCAAGGCAAAGCCCGAACAGGGAGCATCCGAGACTAGGGAAAACTGCGGTAGCTACATCAAAGGTATAACTGACGTTCGTAACCCAATAAATCTCTTGGTTATTTTCTTCTTAACAGCGTTGTCGATATATGGCGAACACCTTGCCCGCAAGTAGCGGGCAAGGTGATCTGGCTTTCATCTGTTGGAAAACACATGCACCTCGCCGTGCGCCGTCTCGATGGTGAAAAGGTCGCCGCCCATCTCGGCGTCGCGCGCCATCGCGTTCCAATCGACATAGTAGCGCAGCGCCTCGGGGATCGTGACGCTTTCGGTGGTCAGTTCCTCCATATAGTGGGCAAGGCTGGCGAACTGACCATGATAGCAGTCCTCCAAGGTGGATTCGGCTTGGCCCATGTCGCCGATAGGCCTTGTTGCGCCATTCGGATTGAGGCGGCAGGTCTCCCCTTCCCGGCTATCTTCAGCGCATTCGGACAGTCTCGGGCGTGCCGAGGGATGTGAAGCGGTTCATGTGGAGCAGGTGAACGCCATTGGTTCGAGAGAACCCGCGACCCGATGCGGATCTGAACCTCTGCATCCTGCCTGTCGAAGTCTCTGGCCATGATGCGCTCGCCGAGGGGTTCGAGGCATCTCATCCTGGCCTCCACGCGGTTTCGTCGATGATATCCGGACCATTTCTTCCAGTTGGCCCGCCCGAAGCGCTTGCAGGCGCGCAGGGCCTCGTTGCGGGCCTGCAGGCCGGGATCGTGGCCCTTCCAGTCCCGGGCATTGCGTCGTGGCGGTATGATGCCATCGGCGGTGACACTGCCGATCCGCTCTTGCATCGGGATCTGCGCCAGCAGGTCGGGCGGAACGGGCGCATCGCCGATGCGGTTGCTGGTCATCTCGACGGCGCGCACCTCGAGCGTTTCAGCATCGATACCGATGGGGATCTTGCGCCATTGCCTGCGGCGGCTGGCTCCGTGCTTGCGGACCGGCCACTCGCCTTCGCCCGAGAACTGGATCCCCGTGCTGTCCATCAGCAGATGCAGCGGCCCGGGCGCGGCACGATACGGGATCTGCACCTTCAGGTGCTTCTGTCGGCGGCAGAGTGTCCGTGTAATCCGGCACCGGCCAGTCGAGCCCGCTCAGAGCCCGCAGGCTCTCCACAAACCCCGTCGTTTGACGGAGCGGCAGCCCGAACAGCACCTTGATCGAGAGGCAGAACTGTATGGCTGCTGCCGAGAACCTCTCAGGATGACCCACCTTGCCGTTCGGGGCCACAGACCATGACATCTGCAGGTCAAGCCATACCAGCAGCAAGCCGCGGCGCTTCAGAGCCTGGCCGTAGCTGGACCAGTTCGTCGTGCGGAAAAGGGGGACGGCCTTGCTCATATGCCTATCCCAAACCCCTGACCCAAAAACATGATTCCGCAAGTCAGAGGGATAGCGCAACAAAACGCGGTGCGCGGGGGGGGTGGCTCCATTGCCTCATGAAATCAGGCATGCAGCAGTCTGTCAGATGATCCAATCCATGCGCTCGGCGCTTGCGGAGGCCGGACGCGTTTCCGTCAAACGGAAGACATACATCTGTTTCACGCCCGTTGCGTGGAAGAATTCCATCGGCGGAAACGGGCCGGAGAGAAATATTGTCACTGGCCCGTTGCATCGCCGGTGTTTACACCTTTCCCGAACGACAGTTTCAGGAAAGCTGAAAATGGCACCCGACGACTTTGCTCCTTCTTCCGAACTTCTCGCCTCCGGCCCGTTGGGGCAGGCTGACCAAAGCCATGCCCTCGACACCCATGCCGCCGAGCCGATCCCGGCGGCGGCGCGGGCCGAGATCGAGCGGCTGCTGCTTTCGGGCGATCTGTTCCGCTACACCGCGCCCAAGGATGCGCCGGTCGCGCTGCTTGAGACGGAATTCGCCGAATTGATGGGGTCGCGCTATGCGCTGGCGGTCTCGTCCTGCTCGGCGGCGCTCTTCCTCTCGCTGAAGGCGCTGGACCTGCCCGAGGGCGCGAAAGTGTTGATCCCGGCCTTCACCTTCGCCGCCGTCCCCTCGGCGGTGGTCCATGCGGGCTGCGTGCCCGAGCTGGTCGAGGTCGGTGAGGATTACCGCGTCGATATCGCCGATTTCAGGGCCCGGCTGCCCGGCGCCGCGGCGGTGATCATCAGCCATATGCGCGGCCACACCTCGGACATGGATGCGATCATGGCGCTTTGCGACGCCGCCGGGGTGCCGGTGGTCGAGGATGCGGCGCATTCGCTGGGCACGCTCTGGCATGGCCGCAAGATCGGCACCATCGGGCGGGTGGGCTGCTTCAGCTTCCAGTCCTACAAGATGGTCAACGCGGGCGAGGGCGGCATCCTGGTCACCGACGATCCCGAGATCGCCGCCCGCGCCGTGATCATGTCCGGCGCCTATGAGGAGAACTGGAAGAAGCACCCCGGGCTTCAGAACAGTTTCTGCAACTGGCAGAACCGGCTGCCGCTTTACAATCTGAGGATGCAGAACCTGTCGGCGGCGGTGATCCGGCCGCAACTTCCCCTGGTCGCGGAGAGGGTGGCGCGCGGGCGGGCGGGGCATGACCATGTCGCGGCGCGGCTGAACGGCTCGGCGCTGCTGTCGGTGCCCGCGCCGCTGGCGCCCGAGGAGCGCGCGCCAGATTCGATCCAGTTCAACCTTGTCGGCGGCTGGAGTGATGCCGAGGCCCGCGCCTTTCAGCGCGCGGCCAAGGCGCGCGGCGTCTCGGTCCAGGTCTTCGGGCTGAGCGAGGGCAATGCGCGGGCCTATTGGAACTGGCGGTTCCTGGGCGATCTGCCCGACCTGCCGCGCACGCGGGCGATGCTGATGCGGGCCTGCGACGTGCGCCTGCCCACGCGGCTGAGCCGCGAGGAGCTGGATTTCATCGCCGATGCCATCCTCGCCGCGGTGGCGGATGTGAGATAGGCTCAGGCCAGCCGCATCGCGTCCTTCAGCCAGGGCCAGTCCTCCAGCGTGGGGGCAAGGATTTCCTGCCCGATCAGCCCGCGCAGATGCCCGGCGATCCGTCCGCGCAGCGCGCGGTCCAGGCCGGGGCGCGCCGAAAGCGAGAGGCTGCGCCCGAAGGGGGCGAAGGGCAGGGGGGCGACCGTGACCCTGTCGCGGAAGCGCCGCGCGCGGTGCAGCGCCAGCGGCGGCAGGATCGCCCAGCCCGCGCCCTCGGCCACCAGCGCCAGGATGGCGTGATAGCTGTCAAGCTCGAAGAGCCCGGGCCGGGCCGTTGGCGGGGCAGGGGGGCTCAGGCGCGACAGATGGGCCTCGATCTGGCGGCCCATCAGCAGCCGGGCGGAATGGCGGATCAGCGGCAGGTCCATCCCATCGGATCCCTGGGGGCGGATGGCCAGGAAGGGCTCGGTCAGCAGCGGGTGGCTGTCGCGGGGCTCGGCGGCCTGGGGTTCGGGGACGGGCTCGCCCGGAAGGTCGGCCGCGACCACCAGATCCAGCGCCCCGGCCTCCAACTGGTCGATCAGCCGGTGCGAGGGGCCGGTTTCCAGCAGAAAGCGGCAATCGGGCAGGTCGGCGGCCAGCCGCGTCAGCAGGGCCGGGGTCACATCGGCCTCGAAATCCTCGATCATGCCAAGCCGCAGGGTGCGCAGACCGGGCTTTCCGGCCAGCGAAAGCTCGGCCCGCGCCTCTTCGGCGGCGTTGAGCATGGTCTGGGCGTGGCGGCGGAACATCCGGCCCTCGGGCGTCAGCCGCACCGGGCGGCTGGCGCGATCGAAGAGCACCGTCCCGAGCGCGCCCTCCAGCGCCGAGATCTGCTGGCTGACCGTCGAGGGGCTGACGCCGAGCCGCCGCGCCGCCGCCGAGAGCGAGCCCTCGGCGGCGGCGGCAAGGAAGGTCTCGATCCCCCACAGGGTGACGCGGCCTTCCCCGGCGCCCTCGGTCATGGCTCAGAGCTTGGAGAGCTTGGCCTGAAGCTCGGCCAGTTGTTTCTTGATATCGGCGATGTCGTCCGATTTCTCGCCCTCGCTTTCGGGCGGCGCGGGGGTGGTGGTGGCGCCGGGCCAGCCCGGAACCCCGCCCATCAGGGTCTTGAGGAAAGCCTCCTGCTGCTTGCGCAGCGCATCGAACCCCGGCATCGTCGCCATCGGATTTGGCAGATGCGAGAAATTCTCGACCATCTTGGCCTGGCTTTCGCGCAGCATCTCGAAGGACGAGGCCAGGAACTGCGGCATCACCGACTGCATCCCGGTGGCGTAGGAGCGCACCAGATCGGTCAGCACATTGACCGGCAGGACGTTTTCGCCCTTCGATTCGTGCTCGGCCACGATCTGCAGCAGATATTGCCGGGTGAGGTCGTCGCCGCTCTTGAGATCGACGATCTGCACCTCGCGGCCCTTGCGGATGAAACCCGCGATATCCTCAAGCGTCACATAGTCCGAGGTCTCGGTATTGTAGAGACGGCGGCTGGCGTAACGCTTGATCAGCAGCGGCTTGTCGGTATCGGACATCTGCGGCCTCTCCCCCCTTAAGTTGCGCGTAGGAGAAAGCTTAGGCGAGGGCCGCGCGCAAAAGCAAGCGCGGCATGGCGGGCGCGGCAAGCGCGCGGCGTGGGCGGGGCGGGGGAAACGCCCGGGCGGGCTTGCAGCCCGACCGAAGGGGGACCTCGGGGGGCTTCGGGGGGCGGTGACGAAAAAGGGCGGGCCCGTGAAACGGACCCGCCCGGTCTTGACCACATGCGGCCGATCCCGTGGGAGGAGGAAAGGTCGGCGCATCGGGGCAAGGCCTTGAATGCGTTCCTGAAACCCGTGCCCTTTGAAAAGCTGTCACCCAGGGTCCGGCAGCCGCCGGATCCGCCCGGCCCGGGAAACGGGGCCGGGGCGGGGGTCGTGCGAGGGGTCGGTTGCACCGGGGGGGGGGCGGTCGCGCCCGCGGCGGGCGGGCGCCCGTTCCGCATCCCTTACTTGGTTGCGGCGGCGGCCTTTTTCGCGACCGAGGTCACTTCGCTGGTGGCCTTCTTCACCGCGGCGGTGGCGTCTTCCGACACTTCCTTGCCGGCGGCCAGCAGCAGTTCGACCGTTTCCATCTGCACCTTCTTCGCGACTTCGGCGAAGGCGGCGAGGTTTTCAGCCGCCAGCTCGGCCGAGGCCGAGGCGTAGTCCGAGAAAGCCTTGGTGTAATCGGCGGGCTCGGTCTTGGCCTTGGAGATGTCCGACAGTTTCGCCAGCGTGTCCTTGGTCCATTTCGACGAGATTTCGGTCGATTTCTCGGCGGCTTCCAGCGCGACCTTGGTGAATTTCTCGCCGAAGGCGGCCTGGGTCTTGAAGGCGTTCTGAAGCGCGGCGCCATCGACCGGGAACGAGGCCAGCACGTCCTGGAAAACTTTGGTGAAATCGGGGGTCTTGGTCATTTCGTATTCTCCTGCATCCGGGGTGTGCCCGTTTCCTGAGCATTATATACATGCTGCAGTGCAGCATTTCAAGAGGTAATTTCTGCGTTGCAGCATGATGCGCGCGGGCGGGGCCGAGCCCGAACCCTTTCGGGCGCCGGGTCGTGGGGCACGTCGCGGCCCGGGCCACGAGGCGGGCTGCGGGCTGGGGCGCAAGTCTCTGAACTTCAACCTAAAGGCGAAAGTCGGTGCCGCTTGGGGCCTGGCCCCGCCGAGGGCCTCCCGGCAGGCCATCCGGCCGCGACGGGGGAAGCGCGCGCCTGCCAGGGGCGGCCTGGTTCCGCCGTCCCCGACGCCCGCGCTTCGATCACCTGCGCCCGCCGCCGCGACCTCGGCGAATCAGCCCTGCTCGGTCACATAGCCGCCGGGGGCCGGGGCGAGGGCGGGCAGCGGCCCCTCGCCGGGGATGCGGGCCGCGACCTTCGGGCCCGAGGCCTTGGCCAGCCATTCGGCCCAGCGGGGCCACCAGCTTCCGGCGGTGAATTCCGCGCCCTCGCGCCAGGCGTCGGGCGCGCCCTCGACCGGGGCGGCGCTGATGTAATGGCCATATTTGCCCTTGGACGGCGGATTGACGATCCCGGCGATATGGCCCGATTGCGACAGGACGAAGGTCTTCTGCTTCGATCCCATCTGGCGGATGCCGTTGAAGCTGCTTTTCCAGGCGGCGATATGGTCGGTCTCGCAGGCGACGGCGAAGATCGGCAGCTTGATGTCGCGCAGCGCCACCGGCGCGCCGAAGACCTTGAACGCGCCCTTGGAAAAACCGTCGTCGCTGCACAAGCCGCGCAGGTATTCCATCGTCATCCGGGCGGGCAGGTTGGTGGAATCGCCGTTCCAGTAGAGCAGGTCGAAGGCGGGCGGCGCCTCGCCCAGCATGTAGCTGCGGATCGCGGGCGAATAGATCAGGTCGTTCGAGCGCAGGAACGAGAAGGTGCGCTGCATGAAGAGCTTCGACAGGATGCCGTCCTGGGCGACCTGCCGTTCGATCCCGCCGAGGAAATCCTCGTCGAGGAAGACGCCCACCTCGCCCGGATCCGAGAAATCGGTCAGCGTGGTCAGGAAGGTCGCGGTCTTGACCGATTTGTCGCCCGCCTTTTCCAGATGCGCCAGCGTCAGCCCCAGCGTGGTGCCCGCGATGCAATAGCCGGTGGCGTTGATCTGGGGCGCGCCGGTGATGCGCCGGGCCTCGGCCATGGCGCGCATGAAGCCGTCGCGGATATAGTCGTCCATTCCCACTTCGGCATAGGAGGCGTCGGGGTTCGCCCAGGAGACGACGAAAAGGGTGAAGCCCTGGTCCACGATCCATTTGATCAGCGAATTCTGCGGCTTGAGGTCGAGGATGTAGAACTTGTTGATCCAGGGCGGAAAGATCACCAGCGGAATCTTGTGCACCTTGTCGGTGGTGGGCGCATATTGGATCAATTCGATCAGGCGGTTGCGGTAGACCACCGATCCGGGGGTGGTGGCGAGGTTGCCGCCCACCGAAAAGGCGTTCCTGTCGGCCAGCGTGACCATCATCTCGCCGTCGTTCGCCTCCAGGTCGCGTACCAGGTTCTCAAGCCCCTGGACCAGGCTTTCGCCATCGGTTTCGACCGCGCGCTCCAGCGCATCGGGGTTGGTGCCGAGGAAATTCGTCGGCGAGAACATGTCGACGATCTGGCGGGTGAAATAATCCACCCGCTTGCGGTCGTCGGGGCCAAGCACCTCCATGTCGCCGACGGCGGTGGTGATGGCCTCGGCGTTCAACTGGTATTGCTGCTTGAGATAGTTGAAGAAGGGATGGCTTTCCCACAGCGGGTTCGAGAACCGGCGGTCCTGGGGCCCGGGGTCGGGGGGGGCCTTGAACTCGCCCCGGGCCAGCATCTGCTGGGCCTCGACGTAATGTTTCAGAGATTTGCCCCAGTAATTCACCTGATGCTCGATCACCCGGCCCGGGTCGCGCATCATCTCGGCCAGATAGGCGGCGGCGGCCTTGAGATAGACCTCGGACGAGGGGCCTTGCAGCGCGGCGGCATGGGCGCGCCTGCGCGCCAGCGCCGAGGTGAGGCGGGTGGACAACTCCTCCATGCGGGCCAGATTGGCGTTCAATCGTTCGCTGCGCTCGGCAGAGACCAGATCTTCCCTTTTTTCTGTAGTTGTCATGCGAAATTTTCCCCCCTAATCTTGCTGCCGTGCAGCATGAAGCCGTCTTCCGTTCCGGGAGGGGGCCGCGACACGGGTGCCGGGTTCCTCCGGGTTCAGGAGATGCTTTATGAAGTATATGGCCACCTACGATCTGATGGAAAGCGTCCGCAACACGAATGAGTGGCTGGGCGCCTCGGCCAGGGCCTTTGCGAGCTATCCGCTGTTCTCGCTTTCGATGAATCCCATGCTGCCCCTGATCGCCGCCTGGGGCGAGGTGACCGAGCGCAGCTTCGGCCGCATGGTCGCCAAGCCCGACTGGGGCATCCGCTCGATCGTCGGCCCCGAGGGGCAGGACCATCTGGTCGACGAGAAGATCGTGGTCGAGAAGCCCTTCGGAAATCTGGTGAAGTTCGAGGTGCGGCGGCGTGCGCCGATGGCGCGCAAGATCCTGGTGGTGGCGCCGATGTCGGGCCATTACGCGACGCTCCTGCGCTCGACCGTGGCCTCGTTGATGCCGGATGCCGACATCTATGTCACCGACTGGCACAATGCGCGCGACATTCCCGTCAGCGCGGGCAAGTTCGATGTCGAGGATTACACGCTTTACGTCGTGGATTTCCTGCGCCACCTGGGCCCCGACACCCATGTCGTCGCGGTCTGCCAGCCGGTGCCGCTGGTGCTGGCCGCCACCGCCTATCTGGCGGGCGAGGATCCCGAGGCCCAGCCCCGCACGCTGACCCTGATGGGCGGGCCGGTCGATCCCGATGCGGCGGCGACCGAGGTCACCGATTTCGGTAACCGCGTCACCATGGGGCAGTTGGAGCATCTGGCGATCCAGCGCGTCGGGTTCAAATACAAGGGCGCGGGCCGTCTGGTCTATCCGGGGCTGGCGCAGCTTGCGGGCTTCATCTCGATGAATGCCGAGCGCCATGCCAAGGCCTTCTCGGACCAGATCTTCAAGGTCGCCCAGGGCGAAGCCGGGGACCATGACGCCCACAACCGCTTCTACGACGAATATCTGGCGGTGATGGACATGACGGCGGAATTCTATCTCTCCACCGTCGAGCGGATCTTCAAGAACCGCGAGATCGCCAGGAACGAATTCACCGTGGCCGGAAAGCGCGTCGATATCGGCGCGATCACCTCGGTCGCGGTGAAGATCGTCGAGGGCGAGAAGGACGATATCTCGGCCCCCGGCCAGTGCCTGGCGGCGCTGGACCTGCTGACCGGCCTGCCGCCCGAGAAGAAGGCCCAGCATCTGGAGCCGGGCGCGGGCCATTACGGCATTTTCGCGGGCAAGGCCTGGCGGGTGAACATCCGCCCGCTGGTGCTGGACTTCATCGACGCCAATTCCGCGCCCCCCGCCAAGGCGTCTCCGGGCAAGGAGCCTGCGGTCAAGGCACCTAGGGGCGGCAAGCCTGCGGCGCCGATCCGGCTGGCTTCGGGCTGAAGGGGCGCGCCGGATCGGCTTCGGATCGGCCCGGATCGGCGTTGTGCGGCGGCGGTTGGCCGGGGAAGCCTCCGGCGGGGATATTTTTGCCAAGATGAAAGGGCGGGGTCGGGTTCCCCGGGGGCTGTTTCGCGTGGCGCGGCGTCACTTCAGCAGCATCGGGCCCGCGAGGAAGCGGCGCAGCGCGTCGTTGACGGTTTCGGGCTGTTCCAGTTGCGGCTGGTGGCCCGCATCCTCGATCACCTGCAACTGGCCGAAGGGCATCAGGCCCGCCAGGAATTCGGCGCGGCGCAGCGGCACCAGCAGGTCGGACCGTCCGGCCAGGATCAGGGCGGGCAGCTTGATCCGGCGCAGGGTTTTTTGTTGGTCGGGGCGGCGCTGCAGCGCGCGGGTCTGGCGCAGGTAGCTGTCCTGCCCGAGGCCGAGCCCCATGTCGAGGGCGAGGGCGCTGACCTCTTCGCGCCAGGGCGTAGGGGCGAGGCAATGTTCGGGCCATTCGGTGGCCAGCGCCTCGGCCAGTCGGCCCGCGCGGGCGGCGACGAGGCGGGTCTCGCGGTCGGCTGCGGCGGCGGGGGGCTCGGACAGCGGATCGGTCGCGATCAGGGCGATGCGGGTGATCCGCTCCGGCATCCGGCGCAGCAGGTCGATCGCCACCGCGCCGCCCAGGCTGTGGCCGAGCAGTGCGAATTTTTCCGGCAGGGCGGGGAGGAGGCCTGCGCTGATCGCCTCGACCGTGTCCTCGGCCCGGGTGGCCATCGGCAGCAGCACGGCGCGGTCGCGGCCCAGATCGACGATCTGGGGCATGAAGCCGCGCGCATCGGCCATGAAGCCGGGCAGGATCACCAGCGGGTCGGGGGGGATCCGGGTCATGGCCTGCCCCCGTTGTTTTGGGCCCCGTTGTTTTGGGTCCCGTCGTTTCGGCTCCGGTCGCCGCGGGCCCCATCGCTGCGGGCCCAGTCGTTGCGAGCCCAGTCGAGGATGAGGGCGATCACCGCCTCGGTCTGGCCGGGCGAGAACACGTCGCCCGCGATGACATGCGCCAGCGCGTCGTCGCCCGCGGTCATGCGGCGTTCCTCGATGCGCAGGGGGCCACCCCAATGGGCGGTGACCTCTGCCGCCGCCTCGGGCGAGATCACCCGGTCGTCGGGAGACAGGATCACCAGAAGCGGCATGCCCGCGCGGGTGTAATCCTGGGCCCGCGCCTCGCGCATCAGGGCGGCGAGGGGGAAGAGCGCGGCGGTCGGGATGCGGGTGGTCCAGTAGCGGGCATGATCGGCGTTGACGGGCGCGACCTCGCGGTGGCGGCCGAGGAGGAAGGGCGCCCAGCTTGACGCGAGCGGCAGGTCAAGGAGCGTGCCGAGGGGCGCGCGCAGGTCGAGGGCGGGCGAGACCAGCACCAGCCCCGCCATGTCGCGCGACAGTTCCGGGTCGGTCGCGGCGATGGCGGCCAGCGCGCCGCCCATGGAGCTGGCGATCACGATCACCTGGCCGCCGATGCGGCGCCCGATCGCCATGGCCTCGGCCATATCTTCGACCCAGTCGCCTGCCTCGACCCGGGCCAGCGCCTCGGGCGGGCGGCCATGGCCTGCGAGGCGGGTGTAGTAGAGATTGGCGCCCAGGGCCTTGGCCACCTCGTCGGGGACGGGGCGGATCTCTTCGGCGCTGGCCGAGAAGCCGTGGATATAGACCACCGAAAGCGGGGTTTTCGCGCCGCGTGCGCCCGCCCACTGGATGCGTTTGGCCGCGCCGGGGCGAAGATCGGCATATTGCTGTTCGGAGACTTCGAGCCAGACCTCCGGGTCGTCGCCCAGGACGCTGTCGTCGAAGGCGATCTGGCGGTCGACGCCCGGGCGCGGCGCGAAGGCGAGAAGCGCGGCCAGGGCTGCGGCGATCAGAACGGCCGGGATCAGCGCCGCGCGCATCGTTCAGACCGGCTCCGCCAGGGTGTCGGGGGGCAGTTCGTCCAGCGTCGCGGCCAGCAGGGCCAGGCATTCGGGCGAGGAGAAGCGGTGGTCCGCGCCCTTGACCAGCGTCAGGCGGATGTCGGGCCCTTCGGCATGGTCCAGAAGCCGCAGCGCGACCGATGGCGGCACGTCGGTATCCGCGGTGCCCTGCAGGAAGCGGGCCGGGAAGGGAAGGCCAAGCGGGCTTTCCAGCACCAGGTTTTGTGCGCCGTCCTCGAACAGGCGGCGGGTGAAGATATAGGGCTGGTCGGCGTAATCCGAGGCGATCTCGACCCGGCCGGTGGCGGTGACCTCGTCGCGCTCTGCCGGGGTGAGTTCCTCCTGCCAGGTGCGGGCGGTGAAATCGGGGGCGGCGGCGATCCCGACCAGCCCCGCCACCCGTTCGGGCCGCGCTCGCGCCAGAAGAAGCGCGATCCAGCCCCCCATCGAGGAGCCGACGAGGATCTGCGGGCCCCGGGTCTCGGCCTCGATCACGGCGCGGGCATCCGCCGCCCAATCGCCGATGGCGCCCTCTTCGAACGCGCCCGAGGACTGGCCGTGGCCGGAATAGTCGAAGCGCAGGAAGGCGCGGCCCCGGGCGCGGGCCCAATCCTCAAGAAACAGGGCCTTGGTGCCGGTCATGTCGGATTTGAACCCGCCGAGGAAGACGATTCCCGGCTTGGCATCCCCGGCCCGCCCCGGCAGCCGGTGATAGGCGAGGCGGCGCCCTTCGGGCGAGGTGAGGAAGCTGGGCATCTGCTCGGTCCTTTGGCGGGCGCTATTGCTGCGCCCGCGAAGCCTAGCAGAGACGCCTTGTGCCCGCCAGCATCGCGCGGCCCGGTGGGGCGGGAAATCCATGGCGCGCGGATCGGGCGGAGCGCAAAACCGCGTGAGCGGGCGGCCGGATCGCCGATGCGCCACGGGGCGCGGGTGCAAGAAGCGCCACAGGGTGCGGGGCAAAGTGCCGCCGGCGCTTGACCTCGGCGCGCAAGGGGGGCATCTGGCGGGCACCCAACCCGCAACCGGGCGCTCCGTGGGCGCCAGATCGACGAGGAGCAGGCCGATGGCCCAGATTTCCCTTACATTTCCCGATGGCAATATCCGCAGCTACGAGGCCGGGG
This sequence comes from Pseudogemmobacter sonorensis, assembly GCF_042762395.1. Taxonomy (NCBI): domain Bacteria; kingdom Pseudomonadati; phylum Pseudomonadota; class Alphaproteobacteria; order Rhodobacterales; family Paracoccaceae; genus Pseudogemmobacter; species Pseudogemmobacter sonorensis. Next base: position 36,296 of record NZ_JBEFZE010000029.1, on the reverse strand, counting down.
TGACCGCGGCCGAGGTGGCGGCCTCGATCGCGCCCTCGCTGGCCAAGGCGGCGATCTCGGCGCAGATCGACGGCGCGCATTGGGATCTGGCCTGGCCGATCACCCGCGACGCGAAGATCGCGATCAACACGATGAAGGACGAGGCTCCGGCGCTGGAGCTGATCCGCCACGACCTCGCCCATATCATGGCGCGCGCGGTGCAAGAGATCTGGCCGGATGTGAAGGTGACCATCGGCCCGGTCCGCGACCAGGGCTGGTTCTACGACTTTGACCGCGCCGAGCCCTTCACGCCCGAGGATCTGGGCCGGATCGAGGCGCGGATGAAGCAGATCATCAACGCCCGCGACCCCGTCCGCACCGAGGTCTGGGACCGCGCCCGCGCGATCCGGTTCTACGAGGACAAGAACGAGCCCTTCAAGGTCGAGCTGATCAACCGCATCCCCGAGGGCGAGGATCTGCGGATGTACTGGCATGGCGATTGGCAGGACCTGTGCCGGGGGCCGCATCTGCAGCACACCGGCCAGGTGCCCGCCGACGCCTTCAAGCTGACCCATGTGGCCGGCGCCTATTGGCTGGGCGACGCCTCGCGCCCGATGCTGCAACGGATCTACGGTCTGGCCTTCCGCAGCCGCGACGATCTCAAGGCCCATCTGACCATGCTGGAAGAGGCCGCGAAACGCGATCACCGCAGGCTGGGGCGCGAGATGGACCTGTTCCACATCCAGGAAGAGGCGCCGGGCATGGTGTTCTGGCACCCCAACGGCTGGCAGATCTGGCGCGGGCTTGAGGATTTCATGCGCGGCCGCCTGCGCCAGGCCGGCTATCAGGAGATCCGCACCCCCCAGGTGGTGGACCGGGTGCTGTGGGAACGCTCGGGCCATTGGGAGGCCTATCGCGAGAACATGTTCATCGTCGAGGTCGACGAGGAGGGCGCGCGCGAAAAGCGGATCAATGCGCTGAAGCCGATGAACTGCCCCTGCCATGTGCAGGTCTTCAACCAGGGCCTGAAAAGCTATCGCGACCTGCCGTTGCGACTCGCGGAATTCGGCTCCTGCCACCGTTACGAATCGTCGGGCTCGATGCATGGGCTGATGCGGGTGCGCGGCTTTACCCAGGACGACGCCCATATCTTCTGCACCGAGGACCAGATCGAATCGGAATGCGCGGGCTTCATCGCGCTGCTCTCGGGGGTCTACCGCGATCTCGGTTTCGAGAAATTCGACATCAAGCTTTCCACCCGGCCCGAGGTGCGCGTCGGCTCGGACGAGATCTGGGACAAGGCCGAGACCGCGCTGCAGCAGGCCATCGAAAAGCTGGGCCTGCCCTATGAGGTGAACCCCGGCGACGGCGCCTTCTACGGGCCCAAGCTGGATTTCAAGCTGACCGACGCCATCGGCCGCGAATGGCAATGCGGCACCTTCCAGTGCGATTTCAACCTGCCGGTGCGGCTTGAGGCGGAATTTGTCGGCGAAGACGGGATGAAACGCCCGCCGGTCATGCTGCACCGCGCGATTCTTGGGTCTTTCGAAAGGTTTATCGGCATTCTCATCGAGAATTACGCCGGAAAGCTGCCGTTCTGGCTGGCACCGCGCCAGGTGGTCGTGGCTTCGATCGTCTCGGATGCCGATGGCTATGTGCAAGAGGTCGTGGCGCTGTTGCAAAAGGCCGGGGTGCGCGCCGAGGCCGACATCCGTAACGAAAAAATCAACTACAAGGTGCGCGAGCATTCGCTGGGCAAGGTGCCGGTGATCCTTGCCATCGGCCTGAAGGAGGTCGAGGAGCGCAGCGTCTCGGTCCGTCGCCTGGGCGAGACCCGGACCCAGACCGTCTCGCTGGACGAGGCGGTGGCGACCTTCGGCTTCGACGCGCTGCCGCCTTCGGCCTGAGCGCGCCCGGACCATGGGCGGCAGGGCTGCCGCCCATGCGCGATCCGGCGCCCGATCCCGGGGCAGGGCGGCGCGGAATCGGGCGCAAGATCCGCCCGATTCCACGCGCCTTGCGCCATGCGGCTTGATTTTCATCGAAGCCGTGGCATCCTGACCCGTAGTAACGACAGACTATCTGACTGCCTCTCGCGAACGAAAGGCCGGAAGACTGGCGGCTACGCCCGGGTGCAATTCCGCGCCCTGGGGGTTCGGATGGGAGAGACGGGAATGCCGACGGGCACCGTAAAATGGTTCAATGCGACGAAGGGCTATGGTTTCATCGCCCCCGATGACGGCGGTAAGGACGTGTTCGTCCATATCTCGGCGGTGGAACGGGCGGGCCTGAAGGGCCTGAACGACAATCAGAAGATCGGCTATGAGCTTCAGTCGGGCCGCGACGGCCGGGCCTCGGCTTCGGATCTGAAACTGCTTTGAGGCGCCTGCCTTAGGGCGCGTCCCGGGCGCGTCCGGGGGGGCTGCGGGCGGGGCCGCCCGGCTGATCGGCCCGACCGGCATGTCGTCTGCGCAGATGCGGCCTTGCCGGGGTGCCTTCCGCGCGCCCCGGCGGGTCTTCGTGACCGGGCGGGGGCTGTGTGTCCGGGCCTCGTTTTCCGCGTTCCGGCGTGACCGGGAGCGCCGCGACTGGGAGCGATCTGGGGCCTGTCGCGACTGGGGGCGCCGCGATTGGGGGGCGCCGCGATTGGAGCGATCTGAACCTGGGGCGTCCTGACCCGGCCGCCTCTCAGGATGACGAGTCTACGGCCCTTGCGGTCTTCCGCCTTTGCAGGGACACCCCCGCCTTGCTGGAGCGGGGCAGGCTTTCCCGATCCGATGGTTCGTGCGGGGCCGGGAATGCCGAACCGGGCAAGCCATGCGGGGGCGTGACGGGGCGGGGGAATGGCGGGCGGCGCGCCCGGCCCGCGCCCTTCCGGCGTCTCGCCCGTGTTCCCTCGCGGCCGAAAAATTCAGAGCAGGGTGTTCTGCACCTTTTCGTCCCAGCCCAGATACCAGCTCTCGCCATCGCGGATCACCGGGCGCTTCATCACCGTGGGCTGGGCCTTGATCTGATCCTCGGGCTCCGAGGCCTTCAGGAAATCGCTGAAGCCGCGATAGCTGGTCGACTGGCGGTTCACCGCGCGCTCGCCGAATTCGGCGACGATCTCGGCGATTTCGGCTTCGGTCAGCGGCTCGGCGCGGATGTCGCGGAAGCGGACCTCGCGCCCGGCGGCGGCGAGGGATTTGAGCGCCTTCTTGCAGGTGTCGCAGGTTGGAATGCCGTAAAGGATCATCGTCGGTTCTTTCTTCTCGGGTCGCGGGTTCTGTCCGGGGCGGTTCGAGCCAGGGTGGTTCGGGCCAGGGCGGTTCGGGCCGGGGCCGTCGGGCGGGCCCCGTTCGGGCCCGAACGTCCGGCGCGGCTCAGCGGCAGTCCACCCGCACGGCCAGCAGGATATCGGGGACCCCGTTCTCGACCACCAGATCCGCCCCGGGACCGGGTTCGGCCAGTTCCGCCACCCGTCCCTGCGCGGCGCAAAGCGGCGCGACCGCGCGCAGGCTGGTCGGGCCGTCGGTGTAGCCGGGCTCGAACAGCACGGCATAGCGATGCGCGGAAAGCTTCAGCACATGGCGCAGGTAGCGGGCATAGGGGCCGCTGGCGGCGCGGGTCGTCTCGCCATTCGGGGCGAAGGGCTCAATGATGACCTGCGCGGGGACCGGCGCGGCAAGGCCGATCAGGGCCGCGAGCGCGAGCGCGGCGGTCCGGGTGGCGTGAGAGGGGCGAAAGGCGGGGGCAAGGCTGGGGGCAGAAATGCGCGACATGTCCGGGAACTCCGCTGTGATGGGGCAAGGATAGCCGCCCCGGTCCCGGCGCGAAAGGGCCAAAGCCCCGCCGCGCCCCGCCTCCGCCGCGCCCGGCCCCCGCCCGCCGATGCGATGCGCGGCAGGTCCGAAGCTGGCAGGGCGTGCGAGGAGGGGCAGGGGAGGACGGGCACGCGAGGAGGGGCGACTGATCCATGCCTCGACAAGGCGAGGACCGGGCCGCCGAAACCGGAACGAGACGCGCGGGGGGGGGCACCCACCCGTCGCTACGCAATTCCGTCCCACCTGCCGCTCCACCCCGCCGTTCCCACCAACCCCGCGGACAAGCCTCGCCCCCCGCGGCTTTACAATCGCGACCGAGTCGGGATAGGCACGGGCGCAGGCCGAAGACCATCGGGGCGACGAGGCCCCTCTCGGCATGGATCGGGGCGTGGCGCAGTCTGGTAGCGCGACGGTTTTGGGTACCGTAGGTCGTAGGTTCGAATCCTATCGCCCCGACCAATGCTCAAGTGGTTTTGGAGTGATCCGTTTTGCTGGTTGTTTCGCAAAACCTTTAACGATCCCTTCTTGGTGCTTGCCAGGTTCTCGGCAATTCCATCCGACATCTTTGGCTGGCGCGGAAGGCATGTCCTCGAAGGCGAAGCGATGGGGCGGCCCGAGCGGGTTCGTCTGGGCTCGCACCGCTGGCATGTCACGCTTGCCGCTGCGCTCCATCACCTTTTCGACCTGCCGACCCGACACCATGTCGCGCATCAGATCGACCTGCGCCCGCGCCTGCGCGCGTGGATCGCCTTGCAACGGGATGAGAACCGACGATTTTGGCTGCAGGCCGCCGCATCGACAAGAACCGCGCCGGGCAATCCATTTCACGGCTCGTCCTCCTTGCGCAGTGATCCATGTCGGATAGGGAGGTCCGAGGCGCCAGTGTTCACCCGGCTCTCAGCTTGGACGGGAGAAACGATACCGCCCATTCCCAGCCCTTGATACGCAAGATTCGCTTGCCCTCCCGCCCGTGTTGGCATCGTCTTGCCTGCGGGGCGGGGTGATGATCGCCAAGGGAGAGGCAAGGGCGGATCGGGAAACCACCCGAGCCGACTTGCCTTTGCAGGATGCCGTTGTTCCTATGGGGGAATTTCTTGAGGTGAAGATGCAACTCGACAAAGCCATTCAGATCGCAGTTCTGGCGCATGCGGGCCAGATTGACAGGGCAGGGCAGCCCTACATTCTTCACCCTTTGCGAGTCATGCTGGCGGCATCGTCACATGACGAGAGGATCGTCGCGATTTTGCATGACGTGGTGGAGGACAGCGACTGGAGTATCGAGCGTCTGCGCGCGGAAGGGCTGACCGAGGTCCAGGCGCATGCGCTTGACGCGGTGACGAAGCGCGAGGGTGAGGATTACCCTCAGTTCATCGAACGCGGCGCATCCGACCCGTTGGGGCGCGCTGTGAAGATCCTCGATCTGCGCGACAACAGCGACAGGACACGGATCGAAGATCCTTCCCCGAAGCATTTGGCAAGGTTCGAAAAGTATCGGCAGGCCCTGGCCCAACTGGGCGCATGAGGTCGGCCGCTCGCCGCCCGGCCTGACGATACGCGGCATGCCGGTTTGCAGGCAGACAGAGTGACCCGACATGGCTCTCGTCCGAGCCTCCTCGAATATACCCTTCTCGGACATGCCCGTGGCCGTCTGCCGAAAATTGCCGACAATATGGCCGATTTCATCCCCCGGGCGGTCGCCACAAACCGACCCCGGGGGAAGAGCGCCCGGCGACCAATGATCCGGCAGCGTTCAAGAAACGGCTTGTCCATGCCCCGCATGACTATTTTTGGGATCAGCGGGATGAGGATACCCATGCCACCCTGGCCGAGGATGTTCGCCGCATAGAGGCTGAAGACGCCGAGAAGCAGGGGGCGGCCCTGCGGGCGGACTGCGCCAAACGACTGGAACAGCGGCATATCTACGGGATGGAAGTTGACGGCTGCATCCGCAGCCCCGATGCGGCCTGGGTCGATTTCAGTGAACTGAACCGGCGGATTTCCCGCCTTGACCACGCCCTCGATGAAACCGACCGCCACTGGATTTGCGGCCTGACAGTCTCGCCGCCATGACGCGCATGGAGTTGATAAATATCACGCCGGACCGCGTGCAACGACCGGGGCTGATTACAGAATCGTCGACAGGGCCATGGCCGTCGCGGTCGCCGTCAGGGCGGCATAGCCAAAGGCGAAGCTTATAGCGCGCATCGTCATCGTCAGTCTCCCTTCTCTTTTCGTTCACAGTCACAACGCGGGGGGGGCGCCCCGGTTCCCGTCCGCCTCGCAGGGGCCTTGCCCGTGCGCGGTGCGATCTGCCAATCAGCACCAGCCGGGGCCATCTGATCGGCATCGACGCGGTGCCCATGGCCCCGGGGGCATGGCCGATGCCACGCCGCCCGAAACGAGCAGACGGCGGTCGAGATCATATCCATGCAGCGCGCGGCCCGGATCGCAGCGTGAGGCCCGGATCCGCGCCGTCGAGATCGCGCGGGCTGAGCAGTCCAGCGATCTGCGGGTGATCCACCCCGGTATCGGCGGGATCGAACCCGTTGGAAAAGTCGCAGCCCAGGCCCCGGACCCGCGCGGCGGCCCATGCCACGGCCGCAAAGATCCGCCGCATCAGGGCCTGGGCGCGCCGCGATTGATCCGCCCCGGGGCTATTCCGGCGGGTGCCGGGTTGCCGCTCCCAGACCCGTCAGGGCCAAGGGCGGTGAGAGCCAAGAGCCGTGAGGGCCGGGGCCGTTGCATCGCCTCGGGCCGGATCGTCCGCCCGGGTTACCCGCGCGCAAGGGGGATTGCGCGATGATCCCGACCGCTCCGGCCCGCGCGGCCCGGACCGTCAGGAGAAAGCCCATGCGTGAGATCACCGAGATCATCCTTCATTGCACCGCGACCCGTCCCGACTGGTGGGCCGGGCGCACGAGCGCCGAGAAGCTGGCCGAGGTCCGGCGCTGGCATGTCACCGGCAACGGCTGGCGCGACATCGGCTATCATTACCTGATCGACCGCGACGGCACCGTGGTCCCGGGGCGCCCGCTGGAGCAGACCGGCGCCCATGTGGCGGGGCGCAACACCGGAACCATCGGGATCAGCCTCTTCGGCGGGCATGGCTCGGCCGCGAGCGACGCGTTTTCGGACCATTTCACGCCGGAGCAGGACCGGGCGCTGCGGGCGCTGGTCCAGGATCTGCGGCGGCGGTTTCCGGCGGTCGCCAGGGTCAGCGGGCACAACCAGTATGCCGCCAAGGCCTGCCCGGGGTTCTCGGTGCCGCAATGGATCGCCGGGCCCGCCCAGGCATCCGCGCCGACATCTGGGCCGACGCCCGTGGCCGCCGCACCGGCGGGGCAGGCCTTCGGCTGGCTGTTCGGCCTGCTGGCGCGGCTGTTCGGGGCCCGGACTTGAGGGCCGAGGGGCCGGAGCGGCGGCGCGCCAGATGTGCGCCGGTCACATCGCCGTGGGGCCAGTGGCTTGACACGCAGCCGGGGCTTGGCGGCGGGGCTGGCGCGGCCTAGGCTGTGCCCGGGCCCGTCCTGCCGCCGCAGGCCCGCCCGGATGGAGTGTTCGATGCGTCTTCTGCCCGCCCGTCTTCTGCCGAGCCTCGCCACCGGCCTTCTGCTTGGCCTCGCCGCCCTGCCGCAGGTCCCGGCGCCCGCGCGGGCCGAGGCGCCCGCCGCCGCGCGGGGGGCCGAGGTCGGCGAACTCGTGCGGCTCCTGCAGGTCGAGGCCCTGTTCGAGGTGATTTCCGAAGAGGGCCACGCTTACGGCGCCGATATCGAGGCGGCGATGTTCCCCGGGCGCGGCAGCCTGCCCTGGGCGCGCGAACTGGCGCGGATCTACGATCCCCGCGCCATGGCCGCGGATTTCGCCGAGGCGCTGGCGCAGGCGCTCGGTCAGGACCAGGCCACCATCGCCGCGGCCGAGGCGTTCTTCGCCTCGGAGGCCGGGCGCCGCATCACCGGGCTTGAGGTCGAGGCCCGCCGCCTCATGGTCGGCGACGACGCGCGCGAGGCGGCCGAGGTCGCCGCCGAGAAGATGACCGCGACCCGCGACCCGCTCCTGCGCCGGATCCGCCGCCTGATCGAGACGGGCGATCTGGTCGAGCAGAACGTGGCGGGCTCGCTGACCGGGTTCTTCGCCTTCAACGAGGGCATGGAGGCCGCGCTGCCCGCCGCGCTTCGCCGCCCGGCCGAGGATCTGATGGCCCAGGTCCGCGCGCAGGAGGGGCAGAGCCGCGTCGACACCACCAACTGGCTGGTGGCCTATATGGCGCTGGCCTATGCGCCGCTTGCCGAGACGGAACTGGACGCGCTGATCGACTTCACCGGGTCCGAGGCGGGGCAGGCGCTGAATGCGGCGCTTTTTCAGGCCTTCGACGCGGTGCTCACGCCCCGGCTGCGGGCGCTTGGCTTCGCGGCGGGCCAGACCATGACGGCGATGGATATCTGAGCCGGGGCCGCCCGGCCCCGGGGCGGCATGCGGCTTGACGCGGGCCGCGAATGGCCTCATAAGCGCGCATCCCACCCCGAGTAGCGACTCGCGGGTGGGTCTTTTCTTGAATGACGTCCCTGACGGGGCGCGCTGTCCGAGGCGGGGACCACCCCGGCAATGCCGCGCAAGCGGGGCCGCAGGACGCGGATGAACGAAGGAAGACGGAACATGACCTTTGCGGTCCTCAAGACCGGCGGCAAGCAATACAAGGTGCAGGCGGGTGACGTGCTGCGCGTTGAAAAGCTTGACGCGGTGGCTGGCGACAAGATCCAGTTCAACGAAATCCTCGTGGTGGATGCCACGGTGGGCGCGCCCCTCGTGGCCGGTGCCGCCGTGCAGGCCGAAGTGATCGACCAGATCAAGGGGCCGAAGACCATCTCGTATCACAAGCGCCGCCGGAAGCATTCCTCGCAGCGCACCCGCGGCCACCGCCAGCAACTGACGCTGGTGCGCGTGACCGAGGTTCTCGCCTCGGGCGCGGAAGCGACCGGCGTGAAAGCCGCCGTGGGCACCGCCGCCGCCCGTCTGGCCGCCCATGAGGCGCCCGGCGCGGCCAAGGACGAGGCTCCGGCCGAGAAACCGAAGCGCGCCCGCAAGCCGGCCGCCGCCGAAGCGTAAGGAGTAGCACCCCATGGCACATAAAAAGGCAGGCGGTTCGTCCCGCAACGGTCGCGACTCGGCCGGTCGTCGTCTTGGCGTCAAGCTCTATGGTGGCCAGTCGGTCATCCCGGGCAACATCATCGTGCGCCAGCGCGGCACAACCTGGTTCCCGGGTGAGGGCGTCGGCATGGGCACCGATCACACCATCTTCGCCAAGGTCGAAGGCAAGGTGTCGTTCAAGAAGGGGCTCAAGGGCCGCACCTTCATTTCGGTGCTTCCGACCACCGAGGCCGCCGAATAAGCCGAACCGTCACGTTTGACTGATAGACGGGGGGTCGGCGAAAGCACCGGCCCCCCGCTTCCCTTTCCAAGGGGCAGCCTCAGGGGGCCGGGCCGCGCGAAGGCGGGGCCGGGACCCGCCGCAACCCGGCGCCGCGACGGTCGCGGCGCAGACTGCAGCGATGGAGTGCCCCATGCCGCCCGATCCGGCGCGCAAGCCCTTTTCACCCCTGTCCTTCCCCCGCGCGGCGCGTGTCGCGCCCTGCTCCGGCGTCTGCGCATCGGCCCGGTGGCGAAAGCCCCTGCGAAAGCCCCTGCGGACGACCGGCGGAACCCTTCGGGGGGGCACCTGTCGCCGCGGGCTTTCCGCGCCTTTGGCCGGGAGCGCCGCGCTTTCATCCCGATTGGCCGCGAGATCACCTGAAAGACGCGGTAAAACCGCAGGAAAACTATTGGAAAACCGGGGTTTCGTCCCCACATGCGCTTTGACGGAGGAAAGCCATGGATCTTGAGACAATTGCCCCCGACTTGGGCTCCCCCGACCCGGGCCAGGTCGCTGTCGGCCAGATCGCTGCGGGGCGTTTCGTCCTGCGGCCCGTGCGTCCCTCGGACGCCGGGCTGATCGCGCATCACGCCGCCGACCGCCGGGTGGCCGAGGCGACGCAGAACATCCCCCATCCCTTTCCCCCCGGCGCCGCCGAGGCCTTCGTCGCCCGGGCGATGCAACATGAGCGTCCCGGCTCGGTCTGGGTGATGGATGGCTCGGCTTCGGGCCTGTCCGAGCTTCTCGGCGTGATCAGCCTCAAGCCGATGGAGGTGAAGGAGGGCCGCTCCGGTCAGTCCGAGGTCGCCTATTGGGTGGCGCCCGCGCTTTGGAACACCGGCATCGCCTCCGAGGCGGTGCGGGCGCTGATCGCGGCCAACCCCCTGAAGGATTGCACCTATTTCGCCGAGGTGTTCCAGGACAACCCGGGTTCGGCGCGGGTCCTGACCAATGCGGGCTTCCAGTATCTGGGCGATGCCGAGGCATTCTCGGTGGCGCGCGGCGCGCGGGTGCCGACCTGGACCTATATCCGCAAGCTGCATCCGTGAGCGAGCGCGGGCCGGGGGGGCCGTCTCCGAAAGCGCCGCCCGGCGAGGGGCGGTCGGCGTCGCGGGATCGGCGGGCCGAGGTGGCGGCTGCGGGCGGATGGCGCATCCGCCCCGCCGGGCCGCAGGATTGCGAGTCCATCGCCGCGATCTACAACCATGCCGTCCGGCACACGACCGCGATCTGGAACGAGGTCACCGTCGATGCCGCCAACCGTCGCGATTGGCTGGCCGCCCGGGTCGCGGCGGGCTTTCCCGTGCTGGTGGCCGAACGGCCCGATGCGCTTGGCGCCTGCGCTGCCGACACCGGACCGGCAGCCGCCGCGCCGCAGGCGTCGGTCGGCCCGATACCGGATCCTCGGCCCCCGGGCTCCGGCCCGGTCGTGGCGGGCTATGCCGCCTTCGGCCCATGGCGCGCCTTCGACGGCTATCGCGCCACGGTCGAACATTCGGTCTATGTCGATCCGGCCTTCCGGGGCCGGGGTCTTGCCCGCGCGCTGATGCAGGCGCTGATCGCCGAGGCCCGCGCCCAGGGCCGCCATGTGATGGTGGCGGCGATCGAGGCCGGGAACGCGCCCTCGATCGCGCTGCACCGCAGCCTCGGCTTCGGACATGAGGCGCTGATGCCCGAGGTCGGGCAGAAATTCGGCCGCTGGCTGGACCTTCTGTTCATGGAACTGCGGCTGGACGACCGCGAGGCCCCCTGACCGGGCGCCCGCGCTTGCGCCCGACCCGCGCCGGGCACATATCTGGGCCTCAGACAGCCCGGGGAGCCCCCGGGCAGGGGGAGAGCGCGATGACCTTCCGTTTCGACAATTCCTGGCTGCGCGACCTGCCCGGCACCTTCGTCCGGGTCGCCCCCGATCCCGCGCCCGCGCCGGAGCTCGTGGTGCTGAACCGGCCGCTGGCGCTTGATCTGGGGCTGGATGCGGGGCTTCTTGCGCGCGAGGGCGCGGGCTGGTTTTCCGGCGCCGCGCTGCCCCCGGGCGCCGATCCGGCGGCGCTGGCCTATGCCGGGCATCAATTCGGCGGCTTCTCGCCGGTGCTGGGCGACGGGCGGGCGCATCTTCTGGGCGAATTCCTGACCCCGGACGGGCGACGCTTCGATCTGCAACTGAAGGGCTCGGGCCGGACGCCGTTTTCGCGTGGGGGCGACGGCAAGGCGGTGCTGGGGCCGATGCTGCGCGAATTCCTGATTTCCGAGGCGATGGCGGCGCTTGGCGTGCCGACGACCCGGTCGCTGGCCGTCACCCTGACCGGCGAGACGGTGATCCGCGACGGGCGGAGGCGGAGGGGCGCGGTGCTGGCGCGGCTGGCCGCCAGCCATATCCGCATCGGCAGTTTCCAGTTCCTTTCCGCGCGCGGCGACGGCGACGGGCTGCTTGCGCTGGCCGAATATGCCATCGCCCGCCATTACCCCGAACTCGCCGGGCGGGAAGTGCCGGGGCTGGCCTTCTTCGACGCGGTGGTGGCGCGGCAGGCCAGGCTGGTGGCGCAATGGATGGGCCTTGGCTTCATCCATGGCGTGATGAACACCGACAATATGGCGATCTCGGGCGAGACCATCGACTACGGCCCCTGCGCCTTCATGGAGGGCTTCGCCCCCGGCACGGTGTTTTCCTCGATCGACCGCCAGGGGCGCTATGCCTGGGCCAACCAGCCGCTGATCCTTGGCTGGAACCTGGCGCGGCTGGCCGAGACGCTGCTGCCGCTGTTCGATCCCGATGGCGCGAAGGCGGTGGATCTGGCCAACCGTCGCCTTGAGGGGGTCGCGGCGCTTTACCGCGCCGAATGGCTGGGGGTGATGGGCGGGAAACTCGGGCTGGCCGCCCCGAATCCGCAGGACGGGGCGCTGGTCGACGACCTGCTGGCGGCGCTGCCCGGGGTGGACTGGACGCTGGCCTTCCACCATCTGGCGCGGGCCGCCGAGGGGGACGAGGCGCCGCTGCGCGGGCTTTTCGCAGGTTCGCCCGCAGCGGATTTCACCGCGATGGCGGCCTGGCTGCCCCGCTGGCGCGCCCGGCTGGACGCGGGATCGGCGGCGCGGATGGCTGCCGTCAATCCGGCGGTGATCGCGCGCAACCACCGGGTCGAGGCCGCGCTGGAGGCCGCCGAGGCGGGCGATATGGCGCCCTTCGAGGCACTTTGGGCCGCGCTTCGCCAGCCTTTCGTCGAAAATCCCGAATTCATGGCGCCCGCGCCTGCGGATTTCGGACCCTATATGACATTCTGCGGCACCTGACATAGGATGGGCAGGTCCCGTCCGCAAAGCGGAGCCCAGCAATGAATGCCAGATCGGAAATCCATGACCGGCTTGCGGCCTCGCTGCGCGAGGCGCGCCGCGCGCGCGGGCTCTCGCTTGACGCGGTGGCGAAACTCTCGGGCGTCTCGCGCAGCATGGTCAGCCAGATCGAGCGTGGCGAAAGCTCGCCCACGGTGGCGACGCTGTGGAACCTGACCCAGGCGCTCCAGGTCGATTTCGCCGGGCTTCTGGAAGGGCGCGAGCGGCCGGGGATCGAGGTGGTGCGCGGCGCCGCCGCCCCGGTGATCGCCCGCGAAGGGGTGCGGGTGCGCATCCTGTCCCCCGCCGAATCGGTCGGCGACCATGAGGTCTACGACCTGGATTTCGGCGCGGGCGCGCGGATGATCTCGGAGCCGCACGGGCCGGGCTGCCGCGAGCATCTGACCGTGATCGAGGGGCGGCTGCGGGTGATCTCGGGCGAGGAGATCGAAGAGCTGGGCCCCGGCGATGTCGCGCGCTATCCCGCCGACCGCAACCATGAGATCGCGGCCATCGCGGGGGCGGCGCGGGCGATCCTGATCGTGCAGGACAGCTAGGCCTCGGGGTTTTCCGTTATATCGGACATTGATCCGCGATATTGACAAGCGCCTCCGCGCCATGGCACTCTGCCCGCACCGGATCGGAGGTGCGAAATGACGGATTCTGCCTTTCTGACCCATGTCGGCGGGCTTCTGGACGGGATCCGCGCCGAGGGTCTTTGGAAGACCGAGCGCGAGATCGAGGGGCCGCAGGGCACCTGGATCCAGGCCGGGGGGCGGCGGATGCTGAACCTTTGTGCCAACAACTACCTTGGCCTCGCCGACGACCCGCGCCTGATCGCGGCGGCGAAAGCGGCGATGGACGGCCATGGCTACGGCATGGCCAGCGTGCGCTTCATCTGCGGCACCCAGGACCTGCACCGCCGACTTGAGCGGCGGCTGGCGGATTACCTGGGCCAGCAGGATTCGATCCTTTTCGCCGCCTGTTTCGACGCCAACGGCGCCGTGTTCGAGCCGCTTCTGGGCCCCGAGGATGCGGTGGTGTCCGACAGCCTCAACCATGCCAGCATCATCGACGGCATCCGGCTGTCGAAGGCCCGGCGCTACCGCTATGCCAATGGCGACCTGACCGATCTTGAGGCGCAACTGCGCAAGGCCCGGGACGAGGGCGCCCGCCACATCCTGATCGCGACCGACGGCGTCTTTTCGATGGACGGCTATTTCGCCCCGCTGGAGGGCGTGCGGGCGCTGGCCGACAGGTTTGGCGCGCTTCTGATGGTGGACGATTGCCATGCGACCGGATTCGTCGGCCCCCAGGGCCGGGGGACCGGCGCGCGGGCGGGCGTGCGGGTGGATATCCTGACCGGCACCCTGGGCAAGGCGCTTGGCGGCGCGCTTGGCGGCTATGTCGCCGGGCCGCAGCCGGTGGTCGACCTCTTGCGCCAGCGCGCGCGGCCCTATCTGTTCTCGAACGCGCTGCCGCCTGCGGTGGTGGGGGCGGGGCTGGCCGCGCTCGACCTTGTCGAGGCGGCGGACGATCTGCGCGCCGCGCTTGAGGCCAATGCCGCCTATTGGCGCGAGGGGCTGGGGCGGCTTGGCTTCCGGCTTTTGCCCGGCGCGCATCCCATCGTGCCGGTCATGCTGGGGGATGCGGTGCTGGCGCAGAGGATGGCGCAGGCGCTTGGCGCGCGCGGCGTGCATGTCGCGGGGTTCTTCTTCCCGGTCGTGCCCAAGGGCCAGGCCCGCATCCGCACCCAGATGAACGCGCGGCTGACGCGCGAGGATCTGGATTTCGCGCTGGAGGCCTTCGCTTCGGCGGGGCGCGAGCTGGAGGTGATCTGAGATGCGCTGTCTGGTGAAGGCCAAGCCCGCCGAGGGGCTGTGGATCGAAGAGCGTCCCGTCCCTGAAATCGGCCCCGAGGATGTGCTGATCCGCATCCGCAAGACCGGGATCTGCGGCACCGACGTCCATATCTGGAACTGGGACGACTGGGCCGCGCGCACGGTGCCGGTGGGGCTGGTGACCGGCCATGAATTCGCGGGCGAGATCGTCGCGATCGGGCGCGAGGTGATCGGGCTCTCGGTCGGCCAGCGTTGCTCGGGCGAGGGGCATCTGATCGGCAAGCAGTCGCGCCAGAGCCGCTCGGGCCGCTTTCACCTCGACCCCGAGACGCGCGGGATCGGCGTGAACGAACAGGGCGCTTTCGCCGAATTCCTGCGGCTTCCAGCCTTCAACGTGGTGCCGCTGCCCGATTCGATCCCCGACGAGATCGGCGCGATCCTCGACCCGCTGGGCAATGCCGTCCACACCGCGCTTTCCTTCGACCTGATCGGCGAGGATGTGCTGGTGACCGGCGCGGGCCCGATCGGGATCATGGCGGCGGCGGTGGCGCGCCATGTCGGCGCGCGCCATGTCGTGGTGACCGATGTGAACGAGGACCGGCTGGCGCTGGCCGCCGAGGTCGCCGATGTGGTGCCGGTGAATGTCGCGCGCGAGGATCTGGCCGAGGTGAAATCGCGCCTGAAGCTTGCCCAGGGCTTCGATGTCGGGCTTGAGATGTCCGGCAATGCCGCCGCCTTCGAGCAGATGGTCGAGGCGATGGTGATGGGCGGGCGCATCGCCATGCTGGGGATCCCGCCGGGCCGCACCGCCGTCGACTGGAGCCGCATCGTCTTCAAGGCGCTGACGATCAAGGGCGTCTACGGCCGCGAGATCTTCGAGACCTGGTACAAGATGATCGCCATGCTGGAAAACGGGCTGGATATCTCGCGCGTGATCACCCACCGCTTCGCCGCCGGGGATTTCGAGGCGGGCTTTGCCGCGATGCGGGGCGGAAGCTCGGGCAAGGTGGTGCTGGACTGGGGCTGAGGCGCGCGCCGTCCGGGCGGGCCGTCTGTCCCTCGCCCACGTCTTTCGCTTTCGATGCCAGGTCGCTTTTGGTGCCAGGTCGCTTTTGGTGCCAGGCCGCGTTGGGTCGGCGGGCCGTCTGTGCCCGGTCTGGGCCCCGTGCGGGTTGCGCGGAACGTTTCCGAGGGCCGTTCATGCGGGCCGGGGCGGGCGTCAAGGCGCCGCTGCCGCAACCCTCCGCCCGGGGCCGGACGGGCAAGGGCGGGCCGCGATCCCGGCCTTGGGCCGACCGCGTTCCGCTGCCCCGGCTCTCGGTATGCTCCGGCGTAGCAAGGGGCAGAGCCTGTGCTCCGAAACGCCCTTCCTAAAAGGGGGGCCCAGGCCACGCAGCATGTCCACCTCTTCTCCAAGCAAGTCGGCTTGGTAGAACCCCGGCGCGAAGAAGGGGTGACCATCCCTTGCCGCCGCCATCGGGCCCCTGTCTTCCGGCGTGGCGCTTCGTTACTCTGCTCCGGCGTGCACCCCGGGGGGCGGCGCGGATGGGGCAGGGGATGGCGGACGGTGATCGGGTGATCGGTGTGGTGCTGGCGGGTGGGCAGGCCCGCCGGATGGGCGGGGCCGAGAAGGGGCTTCTTACGCTCGACGGGACGGGGACCAGGCTGATCGACCTGGTGCTCTCCCGGCTTGGGCCGCAATGCGAGGGGCTGGTGCTCAATGCCAATGGCGATCCGGCGCGGTTGGCGGGGCTAGGCCTGCCGGTGGTGCCCGACGACCTGCCGGATTTCCCGGGGCCGCTGGCGGGGGTGTTGGCGGGGATGGAGCATGCCGCGGGGCAGGGGGCCTCGCATATCCTGACCGCCGCCGCCGATACGCCCTTCCTGCCCCTGGACCTGCGCGCGCGGCTGGAGGCGGCGCTGGCCGCGATGCCGGGCGGGGCGCGGATCGCGCTGGCCGCGACCGGCGATCGCGATTTATCCGGGGCGATCCCCGGCGCGGAGGGGGCGGGAAAACGCGATCCGGTCGGCGCGGATCGGGGCGCTGTCGGGGCCGGTTCGGCCGCCCCGGGCCCGGGGCGGGCAGAGGCGCGTGGGGCGGAGCCGGATGGGCTTGAGAGGAGCGGGCCTGAGAGGGACGGGCCTGAGAAGGACGGGCCTGGGAGGGAGGAAGCCAAGCCGGGTGGGCCCAGGCCGGGCCGGGCCGGGCCGAAGCGATTCCCCGGCGCCGGGGCGCGGCTCGCCCCGCATCCGACCTTCGGCCTCTGGCCGGTCGCGCTGCGTCATGACCTGCGCGCGGCGCTTGCGCGTGGCGAGCGCCGGGTGCGGGCCTGGGCCGAGGGGCATGGCGTGGCGCTGGCCGCTTTCGCGCCGCATGGGTTCGATCCGTTCTTCAACGTCAACACCCCCGGAGATCTTGCGGAGGCGCGGCGGATCTTCGCGGCGCTTTCGGAGGCGAGAGCGAGGGCGGACGGCGCGGGGGCCGCAGGCTGAGACCCGCCTCCCCGGGGTGCGTCCGAGGAAGGGCCCGGGGCGCAAGCCGCGGTGACACATGCTTTCAGCGGCCCGGATTTTCGGGGGCGCAGGACCGGCGCGCGCAAGACGGAAGTCCGCAAGACGGGAATCCGCAAGACCGGCGCGGGGGCAGGCGCGGGGGGCAGCGGGCCCCAGATGAAATCTTCCCCCCGGAGGCCCCGGTTTGGGAATGGAGCCGGGCGGAGGCGGGGGGGTATGAACCGGGGCGATGATTGTCGACCTGCCCTGTGTCTTCTTGCCCGATCCCCTCTTGCCCGACGCTTTCCCGACCTGCGCCGTCCTCCCGAAGGCATTCCGCCGGGCGCCGGGGTGGCCGCCGCACGGGGCCGCAATCGGCAACGCCGCGGCGACAGGTCACCAAGCCTTCTCCATCCTCTCGCCCGCGCAGGATCCCGGCGCCTGCCCGGTTCCTGCACGACGGGGATTTCCAACCCCTAGGGCGGCCGATCTCCGAACCGCAGGCCCGCGCCCGCCATCGCAGACGCCGGGCCGCCCTCTCCCGAACCCGCGAAACCTTGCCCGCAACGCGCCGAAGACCCGATGGCAGCCAGGCGCGCGGTCCCCGCGACGCCCTCTCAGGTGGCTTGATGCCTCCCCGCTTGACAAGCGACGCGTCCGGGGTGCGATCTATGACCCGGACGCCGCCTCGCAAATCCCGCATGCCCCAGGCCCCGGCCCCGAGGAGAGCCATGAAAATCATCGACATGCGTTGCCGCCCGGCCTTCCTGCACGATTTCTTCGGCAAGACCCCCGGCAGCCCCGAATACGACCATGTCAAATGGATGAACGCCCGCGTCGGCACCCGCGGCGATCTTGAGCATTTCACCCGCTCGGCCACGCCCGAGGGCTTTCGCGCCGTGGTCGAGGCGGCCGGGCTGACCAAGGCGGTCGTCGTCGGCCGCCACACGCCGAAACAGCATTTCGCCAATGACGAGATCCACGCGATCACCGCCGGATCGGATCTGTTCGAGGGGATCGGCGCTGTCGATCCGGCCTCGCAGGGGCGGCAGGCGACGCTGGACGAGGCCGCGCGCGCCATCCGCGACCTGGGCCTCAAGGGGATCAATATCGAGCCGGGCTTCGCCGATCCCCCGCGCCACCCCGACGATCCGGTCTATTGGCCGCTTTACGAGCTTCTGACCGCGCTCGACGTGCCGCTCTATCTGATGAGCGGGCCGACCGTCCCGGATCCGCGCTACAACAATCCCGCCCCGGTGGCCAATGTGGCGCGGTTCTTCCCGAAGCTGAAGATCGTCGTTTGCCATGGCTACTGGCCGCGCGTGCACGAGATCGTCGGCATCGCCTTCCGGCAGGAAAATGTTTTCATCCTGCCGGATATGTACATGTTCCAGCCCGGCACCCAGATCCTGCTCGAAACCGCGAACGGGGTCTTGCAGGACCAGTTCCTGTTCGGCACCTCATACCCGTTCCGGCCCATCGACCAGACCGTCGAGGATTTCGTTCGCCTCGGCTTCCGCGAGGATGTGCTGGAGAAACTGCTCTATCAAAATGCCGCGCGGCTGCTGAAGCTGTAGCCCCCGCGCGGCGCGAGGGATCCCGCCATGGCGCCTGACATCTGCAACCCCGTCCCCGTCGTCATCGTCGGCGGCGGGCTTTCGGGGGCGACGGTCGCCTTCCATCTGGCGCGCGCGCGGCCCGAGGGGGCGCCGCCGGTCGTGCTGGTCGAGCCGAGGGCCGAGCCCGGGCGCGGCCTTGCCTATTCGACCCCCGCGCCCGAGCATCGGCTGAACGTGCCCGACCTGCGCATGACCTTGCGCACCGACCGGCCCGACGATTTCCGCCGCTGGCTTTGCGATCCCGGCGCTCCGGCGCTGCCGCCGGGATCGGCCACGCTTTCGGGCGATCTTTTCGTGCCGCGCGCGGTGTTCGGCGCCTATGTCGGGGCAAGGCTGGCGCCGCTGCTGGCCTCGGGGCGGATCGTGCATGTCAGGGACCGGGCGGTTTCGGCCCGGCGCGGCGCCTCGGGGTTCGAGGTCGGGCTTGCGGGCGGCGGCGCGGTCCGGGGGGCGCGGCTGGTGCTCGCGGTCTCGCATCCGCCGCCGGGCCTGCCGGGGGAGCTGGCGGGGCTGGCGGGCGATCCGGCGCTGGTCCCCGACCCTTATGCGCCGGGCGCGCTGGCGGGGATCGGCGTTGACGAGCGGGCCCTGGTGCTGGGATCGGGGCTGACCGGGGCCGATATCGTCGCCAGTTTCGAGGCGCGCGGCCATCGCGGCCCCGTCACCATGCTTTCGCGCCACGGTCGCCGCTCGCAGCCCCATGGGCGGGGGCAGGCGGCGACGGCCGAGGATTTCAGCCTTTCGCCCGAGACGACGGCCCGGGGGCTGTTGCGGCGCATCCGGGCGGCGCTGGCGCGGGATGCGGCGGCGGGGCTGAGCTGGCACGCGGTCTTCGACCGGCTGCGCCTCCAGGGGCCGACGATCTGGGCCGCGCTGCCGCTCGCCGAGCGCGCGCGGCTGGTGCGCCATCTGCGCGGGCTTTGGGACGTCCACCGCTTTCGCATCGCGCCCCAGACCCATGAGGCGGTCGAGCGGATGCTGGTCCGCCGTCGGCTGCGGCTGGTCGCGGGGCGGATCACCGGGGTCCGGCGCGGGCCCGCCGGGATCGAGATCGCCTTGCGCCTGCGCGGCGAGGGCGAGGCGCTGACGCTGGCGTGTGACCGCGTGGTGCTGGCCACCGGCCCCGGCCATCGCGGGGTGATCGCGGGCAATCCGGTGCTGGCCGATCTGGCGGGGCAAGGGCTTTTGCGCGCGGATCCGCTGCGGCTGGGGCTGGACACCGATGCCGCGGGCGCGGCGCTGGACGCCACGGGCCGGGCGCAGGAGGATCTTCTGGTGGCGGGCCCCCTGGCGCGTGCCGCCGTGGGCGAGCTGATGGGCCTGCCCGAGGTGACCGCTTTCGCCGAGCGCGTTGTGGCGCGGCTGCTGGCGGCGGGTTGAGCGGGCGGGCCGGACGGCACGGGCTCTGGCGTCGGCCGAGGGGGTATGCGGGTGGGTGCCAGGGGCCGCGGATGCTGCCGGTCCGATAGTGACATCGGTTGCGCAGGCGTCGAGGGAATCGTGCCGCCGCGAGGGGGGCGGGAATCGCGCATTGATCTCGGCTGGGCGGACCCACGGGCGGAAGTCGGTCGGGGCGGAAGTCGGTCGGGGGGCGGAAGCCGGTTGGGGGCGCCCTTGTTCCGGCGATGATTTCGACTGATCGGGGCGCGCGATGCGGGCCGGGCGGATGCTGGTCGAGGGGCGAAGCGGGGCCGGTGGGCGCGTAAGGGTGTTGCGACGGGGGCGGGGCGGGCGCGCGCGGCATGCACCCTGGCGAAACCCGGGTCGGCCATGCTGGGCCTCTCTTCGGTTTCCCGATGTCAGATGAGGCCCTTCATGCGCGATTCCTTTCCTGCCGTGCCGCTTGCGGCGGCTTCTCCCCATGCCTGGCCGACCCTTCCCGGCCGCGCGATCTTCCGCGCGGGTAGATGCGGCGGCGTGCGGAGGGGGTTGTGATGCGGCTCATTCCCGACTGGCGCCGGGCCTGGCGCTACCACTCCACCCAATCCATGGCGGTGCTGGCGGTGCTGCCGCTGGTCTGGATCGAGATCCCGCCCGATCTGAAATCCCACATCCCCGGGGCGCTCATGCCCTGGATCCTCAGCGCGGTGGCGCTGGCGGGGATCCTGGGGCGGCTGCGCGATCAGGGTGGCGCGGATATGGGCGAGGGGCCCGGCCCCGGTCGCGCCGGGGCGGCGCGGGGACGGGGGCGATGATCGCGCGGCTGAAGCTATGGGCTCTCGCGGCCTGCGCGGCGCTGGCCGCGCTGACGGTGGCCTTCCTGCGCGGACGGGCCTTGGCGGCGGCGCGCGCCCGGGCCGAGGCGAGGGCCGAGTCCGCGCGAGCGGCGCTGGACACCACAAGGAGATACGGCGATGCGAAAGAGGCTTCCCATGATGCTGGTTCTGGCGATTGGCATGAGCGGCTGCGGCGCGGGAAATGACCTGGCAAGCGACGCGGGGCTTTGCCTTGCGGCGCGCCCGGACGTGGCCGCGCTGCGCCGCGCGCTGCTGGCCCATCCCGAAACTCCGGCCGCGGTGGGCGAGGCCGGGGCGGATCTGGTGATCGGGATCGAGGGCGCCTGCGGCTGATTGGGGGCGGCGGCCCCCCGGGTTGCGCCCGCTGCCGCTCCACCGCCCTGCCGACGCTCCTCTCCGCCGTCTTCTGGCTGCTGCCCTGGGGGGGGGGGGGGCCTTCCGTTGCCCCCAGGCGACTGTCGGCCGCTGATTTCCGGTCGTCGGTTCCAGAGGACTGCCTTGCTACCGTCTCCCCTTGGCCGCCGCGGCCCACCGTTTCCCGGCTGTTGCCCTGGGGCGCCCCGCTTCCCCTGTTCCCCCGGCCGCTGTCGGCCGCCGATTTCTTGCCATAGGTTCCAGGGGACTGCCCTGCTTCCTTCTCCCCTTGGCCACCGCCGCCCGCTGTCTCCCGGTCAGCGGCCCTGGAGAGCGCCCAGCCTTTGTTGTTCCCCGGTCGCTGATTTCCGGCCATCGGCTCCGGGGGGCCGCCTTGCTTCCGTCGCCACCGGGCTGTTGCTGTCTGTTTCCCCGGCCGTCAGTCCCGGGAGGCGTCCTTCTTACGCTGACGGCTGTCTTCCCGTTGGCGACCTGAGGGGAAGTCCCGCCTCCGTTACCACTCGGCCGCTGATGTCATTGGCGGCGGAAGGGCCGGTCCTCGGCTCCCGGAGCTTTGTCATCCCGATCCCGGACGACCCCGACCCTTCGCCTCTTGGGCGGGCAGAGCCGAGAACCCCGGCCGGTTCCCCGAACCCAACCCCCGGCATCCGCGATGCATCGAACGCGCACGCGGCCCCGAACCCGCACCCCCATCTCCCCCCACATGCCACCCGGAACCTGCGCAAAACCCCGGTTTCGCCCGGCCCGCGTGCCGATCACGCGGGTTTGCGGCATGGGTTCGCTTGAGGTGGGCGGGGTTTCGCTGTATCGGCAGGCCAATCCTTGGAAAGCCCGCCGCCATGAAATTCCTCGACCTTGCCAAAGTATACATCCGCTCCGGCGGCGGCGGCGCGGGCTGCGTCTCGTTCCGGCGCGAGAAATTCATCGAATTCGGCGGGCCCGACGGCGGCGACGGCGGTCATGGCGGCTCGGTCTGGGTCGAGGCGGTTCCGGGGCTCAACACCCTGATCGACTACCGCTACCAGCAGCATTTCTTCGCCCGCTCGGGCCAGCCCGGCATGGGCAGCCAGCGCACCGGCAAATCGGGCGAGGATATCGTCCTGAAAGTGCCGCTGGGCACCGAGATCCTCGATGAGGACGAGGAAACCGTCCTGGCCGACCTGACCGAGGTCGGACAGCGCGTGCGCCTGGCCGAGGGCGGCAACGGCGGCTGGGGCAACCTGCGGTTCAAATCCTCGACCAATCGCGCGCCCGCCCGCGCCAATCCCGGCCAGCCGGGGGTGGAGCGCACGATCTGGCTGCGGCTGAAGCTGATCGCCGATGCCGGGCTGGTGGGCTTGCCCAATGCCGGGAAATCGACCTTCCTTTCGGCGGTGTCGAACGCGCGCCCCAAGATCGCGGATTACCCGTTCACCACGCTGATCCCCAATCTGGGCGTGGTCGGGATCGACGGCCATGAATTCGTCATGGCCGACATCCCCGGCCTGATCGAGGGCGCGAGCGAGGGGCGCGGCCTTGGCACCCAGTTCCTGGCCCATGTCGAACGCTGCAGGGTGCTGCTGCATCTGGTCGACGGCACCTCGTCGAGCGTGACGAAGGACTATCGCACCATCGTCGCCGAGCTTGAGGCCTATTCAGATATTCTGGGCGACAAGCCCCGGATCCTGGCGCTGAACAAGACCGATGCGATGGAGCCGCGCCAGATCTCGGACCGGCGGCGGGCGCTGGAAAAGGCCAGCGGCGGGCCGGTGCATGTGATCTCGGGCGCGGCCGGGAAGGGCCTGCCCGAGGTGCTGCGCGCGCTTTACGCCGAGATCCGGGGCGCGGATCCCGAAGAGGAGAGCGGGCCGTGGCAACCCTGAGCGGAGCGGCCCTGGACGGTGCCGGGGCGGAGGGTGCGGGGGCGGGCGGATCGCGGGTCCCCGACATCCGCGCGGCGCGCAGGCTGGTGGTCAAGATCGGCTCGGCCCTGCTGGTCGACCGTCAAAGCGGGCTGCGCCAGGCCTGGCTTTCGGCGCTGGCGCTGGATGTGGCCGAGGCCAAGACCCGCGGGACCGAGGTGGTTCTGGTGTCCTCGGGCTCGATCGCGCTTGGCCGGATGGTGCTGGGCCTGCCCTCGGGCGCGCTGACGCTGGAGCAGAGCCAGGCGGCGGCGGCCGTGGGCCAGATCCGGCTGGCCCGCGCCTATGAGGAGGTGCTGGCCCCGCACGGGATCACCACCGCCCAGGTGCTGATGACGCTTTCCGATACCGAGGACCGGCGGCGCTACCTGAACGGGCGCGCCACGATGGAGACGCTTCTGGGCCTGCATGTCGTGCCGATCGTGAACGAGAACGACACCGTGGCGACCGACGAGATCCGCTTTGGCGACAACGACCGGCTGGCGGCCTCGATCGCGGTGACGGCGGGGGCGGATCAGCTGGTGCTGCTGTCCGACGTGGACGGGTTCTATTCGGCCAATCCGAAGGAGGATCCGCTGGCGCGGCGCTTCGACCTGGTCGAGCGGATCACGCCCGAGATCGAGGCCATGGCGGGGGATCCGGTCTCGGGCCTGTCGAAGGGGGGCATGAAGACCAAGCTTCTGGCCGCCAAGACCGCCGTCGCCGGGGGCTGCGCCATGGCGATCATGGAGGGATCGGTGCTGCGGCCCCTGAAGGCGCTGGCCGAGGGCGCGGCGCGGACCTGGTTCGTGCCCGAGGGCGATCCGCAGGCGGCGCGCAAGCGCTGGATCGCGGCGATGAAGCCGAAGGGCGAACTGGTGCTGGATGCGGGCGCGGTGGCGGCCTTGCGCGCGGGCAAGAGCCTGCTCCCCGCCGGGGTGACCCGGGTCGGCGGCAAGTTCGGCCGTGGCGAGCCGGTGGCGATCGTCGCGCCCGATGGCGTGGTTCTGGGCAAGGGGCTGGTGCGCTATACTTCGGTCGAGGCGCGCGCCATCGCGGGCCACCGCTCGGGCGAGATCGAGGCGATCCTGGGCTATCAGGGCCGGGCGGCGCTGGTGCATCGCGACGATATGGTGGTTTGAGGTATTGTGGTTCGAGGCATGGTGGTTCGAGGGTGGGCGCCCCCGGGGGCGCTGCCCCCGGACCCCCGGGATATTTCGGCCAAGATGAAAGGGTTGGGCATGGACGGACAGTTTGCTGACATGATGGCCGGGATCGGCGCGCGGGCGCGGGCGGCGGCGGCGGAACTGGCCTGTGCCTCGTCCGAGCGCAAGGCGGCGGCGCTGGTCTCGGCCGCCTCGGCGATCTGGGAGAACCGGGTCGCGATCATGGATGCCAATTCCATGGATTGCGCGGCGGGCGAGGAAAAGGGGCTGACGCCCGCCATGCTGGACCGGCTGCGGCTGGACGAGGGGCGGGTGCGCGGCATCGTCGACAGCCTGCGCGCCATTGCCGAGCGGCGCGATCCGGTCGGGCGGGTGCTGGCGCAATGGGAGCGTCCGAACGGGTTGCAGATCCGCCGCGTGGCGACGCCCCTGGGCGTGATCGGGGTGATCTACGAAAGCCGTCCCAATGTCACCGCAGATGCGGGGGCGCTGGCGCTGAAATCCGGCAATGCGGTGATCCTGCGCGGGGGGTCGGAGAGCTTCCATTCCTCGGAGGCGATCCACGATTGCATGTTGCAGGGGCTGCGGGCGGCGGGCCTGCCCGAGGCGGCGATCCAGCTTGTGCCGACGCGCGACCGGGCCATGGTCTCGGCCATGCTGGCGGCGGTGGAATGGATCGACGTCATCGTGCCGCGCGGCGGCAAGGGGCTGGTCGGTCTGGTGCAGAAGGAGGCGCGGGTGCCGGTCTTCGCCCATCTGGAGGGGATCTGCCATGTCTATGCCGACCGCGATGCCGATCTGGAGAAGGCGCGCCGCGTCGTCCTGAACGCCAAGACCCGGCGGACGGGGATCTGCGGCTCGGCCGAATGCCTGCTGATCGACTGGCAGTTCTATACCCGGCATGGCGCGGTGCTGATCGAGGATCTGCTGAAGGCGGGGGTCGAGGTGCGGACCGAGGGCGAGCTTCTGAAGGTGCCGGGCACGGTCAGGGCGGCGCCCGAGGATTTCGGGCGCGAGTTCCTGGACATGATCATCGCGGCGAAGCTGGTCGACGGGGTGGACGAGGCGATCGCCCATATCCGCCGCTACGGCAGCCAGCATACCGAGGCGATCCTGACCGAGAATGACGCGGCGGCGGAGCGGTTCTTCACCCGGCTCGACAGTGCGATCCTGTTGCGCAACGCCTCGACCCAGTTCGCCGATGGCGGTGAGTTCGGCATGGGGGCCGAGATCGGCATCGCCACCGGCAAGCTGCATGCGCGCGGGCCGGTGGGGGCCGAGCAATTGTGCAGTTTCAAGTATCTGGTGACCGGGGACGGCACGATTCGCGATTGAGGCGAGGTGGGGTGGAACGGCGAGGAGGGGGCGCCGCCCCCTCGGCGTCTTTGGCGCCTCACCCCCGGGATATTTCTGCAAAGAAGAATGGGCTGGGTCCCGCGGTCGGGGGTTTTGCGCTTGCGGCGGGGGCTTTGGGCGGGGCGCGCGGAATCCGGCTTGCGCGCGGCGCGCGGTGGCGCTTGGTTTGGAGGGCCGGGGGAGGTCCGCGATTCCGCTTGGGGGTTGCGGCGCTCGGCTGGATGAGCCCCCGAAGGAGACCCGCATGCCCGTGAAGAACCGCTTTGCCGAACTGCTGCCCGAAATCACCGCCTGGCGGCGCGATTTCCACGCGCATCCCGAATTGCTGTTCGACGTGCATCGCACCGCGGCGAGGGTCGCGGAACTGTGCCGGGCCTTCGGCTGCGACGAGGTGGTCGAGGGCGTGGGCCGCACCGGCGTCGTCGCGGTGATCCGGGGGAGGAGCGACCGCTCGGGCCGGGCCATCGGCTTGCGCGCGGATATGGATGCGCTGCCGATCGTCGAGCAGACCGGGCGGGACTATGCCTCGAAAAGCCCGGGGCGGATGCATGCCTGCGGCCATGACGGCCATACCGCGATGCTGCTGGGGGCGGCGAAATACCTGGCCGAGACGCGCAATTTCGACGGCCGCGTGGTCTTGCTGTTCCAGCCCGCCGAAGAGGGCGGCGGCGGCGGGCGCGAGATGGTCGAGGCGGGCGCGCTGGAGCGCTGGAACGTGTCCGAGGTCTACGGCATGCACAACCAGCCCGGCCTGCCGGTCGGGCATTTCGCGATCCGCCCCGGCCCGCTGATGGCCGCAGCCGACCAGTTCGAGATCCGCGTGACCGGCAAGGGCGGCCATGCCGCCAAGCCGCATGAGACGGTGGATCCGATGGTGATCTCGGCCCAGATCATCCTGGGGCTTCAGACCATCGCCAGCCGCATCGTCGATCCTCTGAAACAGGTGGTGGTCTCGGTCTGCACCATCACCTCGGACAGTCCGGCGCATAACGTGATCCCGCAGGTGGTGGTAATGAAGGGCACGGTGCGCAGCTTCGACAAGGCGGTGCGCGCGCTGGCCGAAGAGAAGGTGAAGGCGATCGTCTCGGGCATTGCCGGGACCTTCGGGGCCAGCGGCGAGGTGATCTGGCATCCCGGCTATCCCGCAACGGTGAATGCGGCCGAGAACACGGGTTTCGCGCTGGAGGTGGCGCGGGGAATCGCGGGCGAGGCGGCGGTGATCGACGATATCGCGCCGCAGATGGGGGCCGAGGATTTCAGCTACATGCTCGAAGCCCGCCCGGGGGCCTATATCTTCGTCGGTAATGGCGAGACGGCGAGCGTCCATCACCCGGCCTATGATTTCGACGATGATGCGATCCCCTTCGGGGCGAGCTGGTTCGCGGGCATGGTCGAGGCGCGGCTGCCTGCGGGGTGAGGCGGCTTTCGACTTGAGCCGGGGGCTGTCTCGCCTGGGGCTCGACCTTGGGCGGGGGGCGGGAGCGGGGGCTCGCGTTGGCGGAGCCCGCTTTCCTTGCGGCCCGGCCTGGGGGCGCTTCGGTCCAGGTTCCCGGCGGCAGGGTGGTCCTGTTTCGGCGGCTTGAGGGATGATCCCGTCGGCGCGGCGGGTGTCTCTGTGGCTGGGGTTCTTTGTCCCGGCGGGGGCTGGCGGTCAGGGCCCTTGCCGTAGGGGCGGGGACTCCTGGGGGCTCGGCCGGGGGGGATCTCTTGTGCGGTCTTGGGCCTGGTCGGGCCCGGGTCAAGCCTCCGCGCCTGCCCATGCTCAAGATTGGGCCCAAACCCGGCGCGAGTGGCCCGCGTCGAGCCTGGCCCCGGGCAGGGTTCCGGCGTTTGATCGGGGCCAAGGATGGGGGCGGTGGCATCTCCACATCCGCCGGGGCGATGTGGAGATGCCGCGGCGAGGGCAGGGCGGGGAAGGGGCGTTGCCTGCGCCCCCCTTCGTCCCCATATTGGCCGGAAGGGCCCGTGCGTGCCCCTTCCATGTCAGGCCCAGGCCTGCCTCCTCCGGCCCCATTCTTGCATCAGGAGCCATCCGATGACCGCTGATACGCCTTCCCCCGCCGCCCGGACCCGAGACCGGGAGCGCGCCATCCTTGCCGGAGGCTGCTTCTGGGGCATGCAGCAGTTGATCCGCCGCCTGCCTGGCGTGATCTCGACCCGCGTCGGCTACAGCGGGGGCGATGTGCCTCATGCCACCTATCGCAACCACGGCAATCACGCCGAGGCGATCGAGGTGGTCTTCGACCCGACCCGGCTGTCCTACCGCGCGCTTCTGGAGTTCTTCTTCCAGATCCACGACCCGACCACGCCCGACCGGCAGGGCAACGACCTGGGCCCCTCATACCGCTCGGCGATCTTCTGGCTGACGC
Organism: Pseudogemmobacter sonorensis; assembly: GCF_042762395.1. Taxonomy (NCBI): domain Bacteria; kingdom Pseudomonadati; phylum Pseudomonadota; class Alphaproteobacteria; order Rhodobacterales; family Paracoccaceae; genus Pseudogemmobacter; species Pseudogemmobacter sonorensis. The sequence continues at coordinate 8,444 of NZ_JBEFZE010000029.1, read as the reverse complement.
CCGCGCAGCGGGTGGTGGCGATAGACACCATCGCCGATGTCGATGCCTCGGGGCTGTGGCCGGGCAGGGTGGTGACCGAACTCGCCGAGGCGAGCGACTTCTGGCAGGCCGAGCCCGAGCATCAGGATTACCTGGAGCGGATCCCGAACGGCTATACCTGCCATTTCCTGCGGCCCGGCTGGGTGTTGCCGCGCCGCTCGGGCGAATAGGGGGGGCGGATCTGCGGTCCCCTGGGCCTGGTCCGGGTGGGCTGTCGGCGCATGCTGCTGCGCAGCATATGCAGGGCAGATCTGCGACAATGCGGAGTTGACCCCGAGCGTCGCGCGGAGGATCCTCTCCTTCCGTGCAACAGGACGGTCACGCTTGAGTGACGGCCCCGGGGCGCGGGACACCGCCGTGGGAACGCGGCCCATGAGAATGTGGCCCGTGAAGGCATGGGCGCTGAAAGCATGGCCCCTGAAAGCACAGGCCGCGAGAGCGCCGCGATGAGAGCAAGGCCCGCATGAACGATGCCCATCCTGTGCAGGCCGCCTCGCTGGTTGTGGGCGCGCGAAGTTGCCGTGGCTCCGGCGCGACGGGGCCTTTGCCGCAGAGTCGGCGGCTCTTGCGGCAGGGCCGGGTCTTGGCGGCAGAGCCCGGGGGCCTTGCGGCCGGAAGTGTCCACGCGGATCCGGTGCCGAGGCGATGCGCAAGCCGGACCCGCCGCGCGGATCGCCTGTGCCGCTCGTCTTGGGGCCGTCCCAGTGCCTGCCTTGAGGCTTCGATCCCGGTGAATTCGTCTCCTTGCCATCGGGCCCCACGCGCCTGCCGCCCCAAGACACCGCCCTCTCCGGGGCCTTTCCCTGTCGGATCATGAGCCGCATCCTCGATCCATCAGGGGTGCGACCTGCCCGAACCCGTTCCCAGTCCACAGTCTGTATCCGTTCCGAAAGGCCAGCCGCCATGCCCGCCCTGTCGCCCCCGATCTCGCAACCGCCGGGCCTCGATACATCCGCCTTCCTGGCGCTGATGCTGGTCTCGACGCTGCCCACCCCGGCCCAGATGCTGCGGCTTTCGCTGCGGGGCTCGGCCATGATGGCCGAGGCGCAGGCGGTGGTGGCGATGCGGATGCTGGGCCTGATGGGGTTCTGGCCGGTCGCGCCGGACGAGAATGCGCTGATGGTGGTCGAGAAGCTTGCCGCCCTGCATGAGGCCCAGGCGGCCATGATGCGGGCTGCGCTGAAAGGCGGTTCCGCCGCCACCCTGGCCGAGGCCGGGTTGCGCCCGCTGCGTCGGCGCACCCGCGCCAATGCCGAGCGACTGTCGCGGCGCTGTCCCGCCCTCGTCGGCGGCTGAGCCCGCGCGTCCCGCCCCTCTCCGGCCCCCGGCCACGGGGCCTATCCGCTTCCCGAGGCCGATCCGGCGCTTTGCCGGTGCGATGGAGACTTTCCCGAACCGCATGACCCGCGCCGAAGTTCCGCCGCCCCGCTTTCGGATCCGGCCGCCGAAGACCGACCCGGCCCGGGCATTCCCAGAATTCCTAGTGGAATCAATCCTGCGCCGCGATATCCGGCCGAGGCGCACCGGTCTGGCCGGAGATCGCCGCTTCGTCCCGGAACCGGCCCGAACGCGCTGCCCGCAGGATACGAAAATCGGGGTTGCGCTTCCCGGCGAGGCCGGATACATCCGCGCCCATAGACGACCCCCAAAGCGCGGAGAGGTGCCGGAGTGGTCGATCGGGGCGGTCTCGAAAACCGTTGTGGGTTTGCGCCCACCGTGGGTTCGAATCCCACCCTCTCCGCCACTTCAGTCCGCCTCTGGGCACGCCAATCGCCGCCGATTGCCGCACTTGGCCCGCGATAAGCGTCCTCAGCAGTTCCGTCTTCGATCCCATGATGCGAATTGCGTCGTCCGCGACCTCGACACGCTGCGCCAGCGCGCGCAGGTGATCCCGCCGATAGCCGCCCAAATTGCCCCGGATGCGCTCGCGTGCGCTCTGCGCAAAGCCCCGGATCATCGCGGGGCTGATCGCGTTGTGGCCGGGGCTGTCGAGCAGCGCCTGCGCCCGGTCGGCATCGACCCTCGCCTGATCGCGGAGAACCTTGAGGCCGGCAATCCGTTCCTTGAGCGCCGGGTCGTCCAGATCGGCGACACCCGCCTCGATGGCGTCGTAGAGCCGTTTGAGGCGTAGTTCCGATTCGGTCGCTCGCCGCTGCAATTCGGCAATGTGGTCGCGGCGGCGGTGGGCCTGATCGGAGCGACGGCCGAGGATGCTGCCAAGCAGGTTCTCCAGCCGATTGGGATCGAGCAGCCGTTCCTCGATATGGCTGACCACCATGTTGTCGAGCTTGTCCATGGGAATCGCCCGGCCCTTGCAGCCGGTCTCGCCCTGCCGCGCCCGGATCGAGCAGGCGTAGTAGCGATAGCGCCCACCCTTGCCGGTGCGGATCGTCATGGCCCCACCGCAATTGCCGCAATAGCAGATGCCGGTCAGCAGCGTCGGCCCGATGACGACGCGCGCGGGCAGCTCGGTCTTGGGGTTGCGGGCCTGTAGGAGCTTCTGCACCGCCTCGAACGTCTCGCCGTCGATGATCGGCGGAACCGCAACGACAACGGTGTCGTCGGGTGATTGCGCGTCATTGTGCTTGCTGCGCTTTCCCCACTCGTGCTCGCCGATGTAGGTGCGGCGGGTCAGGACGCGATGGACCTGCCCGATCCCCCAACGCCCGCCGTCGCGGGTGAAGATGCCCTTGCCGTTGAGATGCTTGACGATGGCCTTGACGCCCATCTGGCCGCTGTCGCCGTCGCCTTCCAGCGCGAGGCGAAAGATCAGGCGGATGGTGTCGGCGTGCAGTGGGTCGATTTCCAGCTTCTTCTTGGTCTTCGTTCCGCGCTGTTCCGCCGCCACGACGCGATAGCCGACCGGCGGCAGCGAGCCATTCCAGAAGCCCTGCCGCGCATTCTCCTTGAGCGCGCGCGTGACGTGTTTGCCGTTTTCCTTGGACTGATATTCGTCGAAGAGAGACATAATCCGGCGCATCATGTCGTGGATCGGATCATCGCCAAGCTCCTGCGTGATCGAGACAAGGCGGACGCGGTTCTTTGCCAGCTTCCGATAGTAGTATTCCATGTCGAAGGCGTCGCGGAAGAAGCGCGAGAAGCTGTGAACCAGCACAACGTCGAAGGGTGCCGGCTTGCTGGTGCCCGCCTCGATCATCCGTTGAAACTCGGGCCGGCGATCGTTGGTGGCGGTATTGCCCGGCTCGACGAAGATTTCGACCAGCTCGTAACCGCGCGCCGCGCACCAGGCTTCGCCCTGCTTGCGCTGGTCGGGGATCGACACGGCATGTTCGGCCTGCCGGGGCGTGGAGACGCGCAGATAGAGGGCGGCCCGCTGGGTGACGTTGGGATTGTGGACGTTCATTTGCGGCTTCCTTTCGCCTTCCGGCGCTCGATCAGGGGCAGGACCAGTTCCACGCGGTCGCAAACGACCTTCGGCACCAGCTTGAGCCCCTTGCCCTTCTCCATGCGGACCAGACCGTAGCCGGCCATGGCCTTGAGGGTGCGCGACAGGTTGGGTGTCGCCCGGCCGGTGATCCGGGACAGTTCATCAAGGGATTGCGGTTCCTGTTCGTGGATGATGCGCAGCAATGCGCGATTGCTGGCCGACAGGAGCCGGGCGAAGGATTCCATGGACGCGAACCAGACCTTCGGATCGCCGGGCGCGGGCTTTTCCTCGCCTCTGGCGATCCGCATGGTTCGGGCTTTCATTTCATCGGGCTCGGCGATCCCGACTCGCAATGTCGTCATGGCAATGACCGATCATGGTTCATGGCCTTTCATTATCATCAAGCGATAAGTTTTTCAAGCCCGGAGGCAGATCGAGCGAGCCGAACATCTCGTCGAAAACATCGGCGAACCAGCGCTCGAACACCTGAATCTCGGCCTCGGTGATCGGCACGTCCTCGGGCCAGTCGTCGATGACGGGCAGCCTTTCCACATCGAAGACATGGGGCGGGCTTCCGCGCGGCGGGCTGAGGCGCGGTGCGGGTTCGTCGTCATAGTCATAGAGATCGTCGGGAAGAGATTTCGGGATCGGCTGTCGCGGACGCCCCTTCCGGGCGTTACGGCGCTTGACACTCATGGAATCCTCCATTTGGTTCGCTGGTCTCAGGCGAACCATGGAGGGGGATCGGCGGCCTGTAGCGTGCCGCATTTGCGCCTATGCGCTGGCGGCACCCCTTGGTGAGAATGACGCAAAGAGCCCATGCGGACGATCGGAGGAAGGCGGTTGACGGAGCGGTAAACCTCTGCTTTTCATGTCGAAATGAAACACGTCGATCACATCGTCACACTCTGGTGGCTGCCCGACTCATAGGGCGGTCAGGATATTTTGATTTCATGGCCGCCGCGTAGGCGGCCTTTTGTTTGTCCACTACGCGGCTTCCCCTATGCAGGAAAGTCGGTATGGACCCAACATTGTTCACCACCATTCTAGCGCCCCTCGGCATCTATGCTCTGGCTGTTCCTATGCCGGGACCCGGGTTCATCGTCATATCCCGGGCGAGCATCGCACAGGGTCCCGCACATGGGGCCGCTGCGGCTTTTGGCACGACCGCAAGCGTATCAGTCTATGCTCTTGCGACCGCCTTGGGAATCTCGGCCCTCTTGGTCGCACTGCCGTGGCTTTCCAGCGCGATACAAATCGCGGGCGGTGCCTACCTTGTATGGATGGGGATCGCGCTGCTGCGTACCAGTCTTGCCCCGAGTAACCTGCCCGGCAGGGTGTCGGGCGCATCGGCGGAATCCAGGGAAAGTCTCCGCAAGACGTTCCGTCGGGGGCTTCTCGTGGGGCTGGGCAACCCCAAGATGGCCGCGTTCTTTCTAGGACTTCTTGCGCCCGCTATGGCCGGGGATCTGTCGCTGACCGCGCGACTGCTTGTTTTGGGCTGCGTGATCCTGATCGACCTTATCTACCATCAGAGTCTGGCATGGATCGCAGCAAAGGGGCGCGGAATGGCCGGTCATACAGGCAAGTGGTTCGACGTCATCGTGGGCGGCAGTATGGTCGCTTTCGGCGGATTTATGATTGCACGATCCTTTGGAAAGTCATGATTGGCGCGAACGACGCTTCGTCCCTCATCGCAGTCATTTAGCTCGAAGTTTGTCCCGGATTCCGCCGAGCCTTCGCAAACCCCCGGTCCGTGGCGATGAACCGTTCAAGCATGGGCACGATCAGCCTGACTGGATCGGCGACGGGCTGGCCGCTCTCGCTGGCCAGCACCTCGGCATAGGCGACCAGATCGCGGTGAAGTGGCGCTGGCAGTTCCACCGTCACTTTGACGGGCTTGTCGTCAGGAAGCGGGCCGAGTTTCAGCTTGGTCATGGTCAACCTCCTGCCGGCTCGAATACGAGGTCGCGGGTGACGATGATCCTGACCGGGAAGCCCGGCCGGACGGTCAGCGTGGGCGCAACCTGCAACTGGCGCTGCACGATCTGCTGGCCTGCCTGATTGATGGTGTCCTGCGCTCCGTCACGGATGGCACGGATCAGACGATCCTCGTCGCTGGTCGCCAGCTCCGCGCCGATGCCAAGCAAGGTGGACAGCCCTGCGGCCTTCATCAAATCCCACCAGTGATAATCGACGCCATCCTCAAGGCCGGCATAGCCGCTGGCGTCCGCGCCCGGCAGGCGTTCGAGGACGATGGAGCGTCCGCCCGGCAGGATCAAGCGATTCCACACCAGCAATACCCTGCGCTGGCCGAAGGTCACGCCATCATCGTATTGACCGATGATGCGCGTTCCCTGCGGGATCAGCAGCAGCGAGCCGGTCGGGCTGTCATAGACGTTCTCGGTGACTTGGGCCGTGATCTGGCCCGGAAGGTCGGAACGGATGCCGGTTATCAATGCAGCCGGGATCACGGCTCCGGCTTGAAGGATGTAGGGCGATGCCGGCGGCGTGACGCGATCCGGCGCGACGGTCTGCCGGTCCACCGGCCCGTTGAGAAAGGCCGCGCGGCGATCCTGTGTCGCGGGCTGTCCGCCGAGGCCGAGACCGGCAAGGCCGGGCATGGCCGTTCCTGCCTGTGCTGCCGTGCGCGGGCCGGACTGGAAGAACACGTTGCTCAAGCGGGCGGCTTCTTCCTCGGCCCTGCGGCGTTCTTCTTCGGGATCGACGGCGGGCGTCGTGATGGCCGGCGTTACAATGGGCTGTCCCCGATTCTGCGCGTCGAGGATCGGGCGGCCAAGGTCGCCGGGCAGCGCGGGGCCGAGCACCGGGCCGGTATAGTCGCGTGGCAGGCCGGACAGCCCATCCGCCGTGGGCCGATTCTCGGTCGAATAGAGTTCCTGCCCGCCTGTGCCGCCATCGCGGGTCTGGAGCGCGTAGATCAGCGCGCCGCCGATGCCGAGAAGCGCGACAGCGCCAACGCCTGCCAGCATCTTGCGGGACAGGCGGGTGACGCGGGGCGGTTCGGCGCGCAACCGCATGGGTGCGGCGGTTTCGGTGATGGTGTTATCTGTCATGACGGGGAGTCTCCGGTCGCGCTGGCGGGCTGCGCGGCCGCCTGCGTCGGGTTGATGCGGACGATCCTGACGACCTTCTGGCGGTTGCCGCTGCCAAGGCGCAGTTCGGCCGCGCCGAACAGGCGATCCACGATCAGGGTGTTCTGGTGGACGCGGCTGTTGACGATCTGCGGCTCGCCATCGGAGCCGAGCACGAAGATCGGCGGCATCTCGCCCTGCACGATCCCGGCCGGGAAGACGACATAGACGCGGCGGCCGTCATCGAAGACGGAGATGGGCCGCCATGGCGGGCCGTCTCCCTGAAGCCCGTAGCGATAGTTCCGCGCCGCCTCGGTCGGGATCACGGGTGCGGCCGGAACTGTCTGGCGCTGGCCAGCCGGCGGCGCGGGATAGGCCCAGGCGACGGCCGGCATGTAGAGCGCGTCGCGGGCGCGCAGCTCGATCATGTAGATACGCCTGTCGGTGGTGACGACAAGGTTGGTCGAGATGTCCGGCCGAGTCGGCTTCACCAGCACATGCACGCGCCGGGTCGCGCCGCTGCCGCTTTCGGTGTCGCCGATGATCCAGCGAGCGGTGTCGCCGGCCGCGATCGGCCCCGCGCCGGTCAGGCTCTCGCCCGGCTCCAGCGCGATCGTCGTGATCTGCCCGACTGCGGCATAGACTTGATAGAGCGCGCCTTCCGACCACGGATAAATCTGGATGGCGTTGTGGTAGCCCTCGCGGCGTGGTTCGACGCGGGCGGCGGCGTTGGCGTTCTCGACGCGGCCGGTCGGCGTGGCGGCGGCGGTGCCGCCGCGCGCCACGGTCCAGGCCGGCGGCACATGCAACGGCCGGGGCGTGTCGTCGGTTGCCGCCGTCTGCACAACGGGCAGCGGCGGCACATCGGCGTCGTAGCTCCATTGCGGCGTCCGATTGGTGGCACAACCTGCCAGCACGGTTGCGGAGAGCAGCAAAGCCGCCAGTGCGGGTTTACGGAGAAACGTAGTTTCGCGGCCGGAATCCTGCCTGGGGAGAAGTTTGGTCATTGGCCCATCTCCCTCGACCACGAAATTGCGTTGATGTAGATACCGAGCGGGTTGGCGCGCAGGCGCTCGGCGTCGCGCGGCGGCTGGATCACGATGGTCAGGATCGCGGTCCAGCGCTCGGTCGTGGCAAGCTGGCCGTTCTCGTAGTGGCGTTCCGTCCACGCGATGCGGAAGGAATCCGGCGAGGCCCGGATGACGCTCGACACCTCGACGGCGATCTGCTGACGGCCGACACGGGTGAACGGGTCATTGGCCCGCGCATAGTCGTTCAATGCCGCCGCGCCCCGGTCGGTGGTGAACTCGTAGGCGCGAAGCCAGTTCTGGCGGACGATGATGGCGTCGGCCGGGATGGCGCGCACCTGCTCGATGAAACGCCCAAGGTGCCAAGCCACTTGCGGATCGGTCGGGCGGAAATCGGCAACGGCCGGCGAGACGGTCTGCGCCTGGCCGAGATTGTCCACTTGCACCACCCACGGCACGACCGTCCCGCGCGCTGACTGCCAGACCAGCGCGGAAGCGAAGCCGGCCGACAGGATCAACGAACCGAAGGCCATCAGCCTCCAGTTCTTCGCCTGCACGCGAGATGAGCCGATGCGCTCGTCCCAATCCTGCGCGGCTTTTTGATAGGGCGTCTCGGGTTGTGGGGTCTTGCCGTAATGGGCGGCTGGTCTTTTGAAGAGGCTCATGAGCGGTCGCTTTCGGAAAGGTTGATGGAGGAGCCGGAGCCATGGCTGTCGCCGGAGCGCACTGCATGGGCGGCCATGGTCGTGCCGTGGCTCATCGCCTGAGAGCGCTGCATGCGCTGCGCCCAGGCGGGCGGATTGCCGGTCGGGGACGATGTGGCGGCCGGGGCCGCGCCTGCGCCGCCGACCGTGCCCATGGAGGACGTGCCGCCACCAGCGGCGAAGCCAGCGC
>NZ_JBEFZE010000028.1:0-52387 GCF_042762395.1 Pseudogemmobacter sonorensis | reverse complement strand
GAGCGCGGGCTGCAACGCGAGACCATGGGGTTGCAGGTCAGCGAGATCGAGCGGCAGGCCCGTGGGCTTGTCGCCGCGAAGACGGAAGCACAGGCGCAGGCCGCCCGTTTCGCGGCGCTGGAGGAGGAATTGCGGGCCGAGATCGCCCTGCGCGGCGCGCTGCTGGCCGAAAACGAGCGTGAGCGCGGGCTGCAACGCGAGACCATGGGGTTGCAGGTCAGCGAGATCGAGCGGCAGGCCCGTGGGCTTGTCGCCGCGAAGACGGAAGCACAGGCGCAGGCCGCCCGTTTCGCGGCGCTGGAGGAGGAATTGCGGGTCGAGATCGCCCTGCGCGGCGCGCGGCTGGTCGAGCTGGAGGCCGAACTCGCACTTGTCTATGCCTCGACTTCCTGGCGGGCCACCGGCCCCCTGCGGCGTCTCCGGCGTAAGCGGGCCTGAGGGGCGATCCCGGGGCTCCCCCGCGCCGGGCCCCATGCGGCGCAGGGCGCGAAAACCGGGCTTCGTGAAAAAGCCTCCGCACAGGATGGCGGATCTGGTAGGAATCGCCCGAAGCGGGTGACCGCCCCGGACAACATGCATCGCGGGCGCTGTCCCGCCCGTCGCACGGGCCTCGACAGCGCTGCCGCCAGCCCGGCCCCGTTCCGGCCGGAAGGAGTGTGACAGTGGCGAAGGACCAGGCCGTCGACGGACACAAGGAGTTGCGGTCGGCAAGCTCGATCACGCGCGGCGCGCTGGTCGCGGCCTTCCTGTTTTCGACCTTCGTCAACCTGCTGATGCTGACCTCGCCGGTCTATATGCTTCAGGTCTATGACCGGGTGCTGGGATCGCGCTCCGAGGCGACGCTGATCGCGCTGTCCCTGCTGATGGCCTTCCTGTTCCTGACCATGGGGCTGCTGGATTATGCCCGCGGCCGCATCCTCGCGCGGATCGGGGCCCATGTGCAGGAGGCGCTCGACCGCCGGGTGCTGTCCGCGGCCTTCCGCCGCCTGACCGTCGCGCCGCGCGACGTCGCCGCCCATGCGGCGCAGCGCGACCTGGAAACCGTGGGGCGGTTCTGGGCCTCGCCGATCCTGACCGCGCTGATGGACCTGCCCTGGGCGCCGCTTTACGTCGCGGTCCTCTTCGTCTTCCATCCCCTGCTGGGCTGGTTCTCGGTGGGGGCGGGGGTCGTGCTGGTGACGATCACGCTGCTGAACCAGCGCGGAACCGAGGCCGTCACCAATGACGCCACGCTGGCGACGCTGGCCGCCGACCGCCAGGCCGACAATCTCAAGGCGGAATCCGAACTCGTCCGCTCCATGGGGATGACCGGCCATGCCTTCCGGCGCTGGCAGGCCTTGCGCCACAAGGCCCTGGCCGGCAGCATGACCGCCGCCGATACCGCGGGCACCTTCTCGGTGACCACGCGGACGCTGCGGATCTTCATGCAATCGGCCATCCTCGGCCTGGGGGCCTGGCTTGTGCTGAACAGCAACCTTTCCCCCGGCGCGATGATCGCGGGCTCGATCCTGATGGGGCGGGCGCTTCAGCCGATCGAGGTCTCGATCAGCCAATGGTCGATGCTGACCCGGTTCCGCGCCTCGCGCGACCGGCTGGCTCAGTTGCTCAGCGATGTGCCGCCCGAGCCCGAACGCACGCCCCTGCCGCGCCCCAAGGGCCGGCTCGAGGTGCAGGGCCTGGTCATTGTCCCTCCCGGCGAAAGCCAGCCCGTGCTGCGCGGCGTGGCCTTCCGGCTGGAACCGGGCCAGGCCATGGGGGTGATCGGCGCCTCGGGTTCGGGGAAATCCTCGCTGGCGCGGGCGCTGACCGGCGTCTGGCGGCCCTCCGGGGGGCATATCCGCCTGGATGGGGCCACGCTCGACCAATATGATCCCGACACGCTTGGCAGCTATATCGGCTATCTGCCGCAGCGGGTGACCCTGTTCGACGGCTCCATCGCCGAAAACATCGCCCGGCTGGACGATACGGCGGATCCGGCGAAGATCGTCGAGGCGGCGAAGAAGGCCGCCGCCCATGACCTGATCGTGCGCCTGCCAAAGGGCTACGACACCCCGGTCAGTTCCATGGGCGGGCTGCTGTCGGGCGGGCAGATCCAGCGCATCGGCCTGGCCCGGGCCTTCTACGGCAATCCGGTCCTTCTCGTGCTGGACGAGCCGAATTCGAACCTCGACAACGAAGGGTCGATGGCGCTGAACCATGCGATCAAGACGGCCAAGGCCTCGGGCTGCGCGGTGCTGATCATGGCGCACCGCCCGGCGGCGATCCAGGAATGCGAGTTGCTGATGGTGATGAAGGACGGCATGGTCCAGACCCTTGGCCCGCGCGACCAGGTCCTGCGCGAGGCGGTCCGGAATTCGGGCGATGTGGCGCGGTCGATCAAGCCGGGCGCCGCCGCCCCCGGGGGGGTGCAATAATGGGCAAATCCGCTGATCCACGCCAGGTCTGGTCGATGCGCGGCCCGCTGGTGGTGGGTTTTCTGTCGCTGGCGCTTCTGGTCTTCGGCTTCGGCGCCTGGGGTGTGATGGCCTCGATCTCGGGGGCAGTCATCGCCTCGGGCCAGGTCGAGGTGGAGCAGAACCGCCAGGTGGTCCAGCATCCCGACGGGGGCGTGGTGGCCGAGATCCTCGTCATCGAGGGCGGCAAGATCGAGGCGGGCGACGTGCTGATCCGGCTGGACGGCACGCTGCTGGTCTCTGAGCTGGTCATCGTCGAGGGCAGGCTGTCCGAGATCCAGGCCCAGCGGGCGCGGCTTGAGGCCGAGCGCGACGGCGCCGCTGAGGTCACCTTCCCGGTCGGCCTGCTGGCCGAGGCCGAACGCCGCCCCGAGGTGGTCGAGCAGATCGAGGGGCAGCGCGGGCTCTTCGAGGCGCGGGCGGCGGCGACGGCCAAGGAGGCCGAACAGCTCGCCCGCCGGATCGACCAGATCGCCAACCAGATCGAAGGCGTGGATGCCCAGCTCAAGGCGCTCGAGATCCAGGTCGGGCTGATCCGCAAGCAGCTGGAGGATCAGCAGAGCCTTCTGGACAAGGGCCTGACCCAGGCCTCGACTGTGCTTGCCCTGCAGCGCGAGGAGGCGCGGCTGATGGGCCAGGCGGGCGAGCTGACCGCGATCCGCGCCCAGTCGGGCGAGCGGATCACCGAGATCGAGGTGCAATTGGTGCGCCTTGACCTGAACCGCCGCACCGAGGCCGCGAACGGGCTGCGCGAGATCGCCCCGGTCGAGCTGGAACTGGCCGAGCGGCGCAGCGCCCTGCGCGAGCGGATCGACCGGCTGGACATCCGGGCGCCGGTTTCGGGCCTGGTGCTGGGGCTTACCGTCAACACCCCGCGCGCCGTGATCCGCCCGGCCGATGCGGTGCTCTACATCGTGCCGCAGGACCGACCGCTCGTGATCGCGGCCCAGGTCTCGCCGATCCATATCGACCAGATCCATGCGGGCCAGTCGGCCGAACTGATGTTCTCGGCCTTCTCGGCCCGCACGACGCCGCATCTGAAGGGCAAGGTCACCGTGGTCTCGGCCGATGCCCTGACCGACCAGCAGACCCGGGCCAGCTATTACCGGATCGAGATCGTGCTGGACGAGGGCGAGATCGAGAAGCTCGAAGGGCTGACCCTGCTGCCCGGCATGCCGGTCGAGGCCTTCATCCAGACGGATTCGCGCTCGCCCCTGACCTATCTGATGAAACCGTTCATGGATTACTTCAACAAGGCCTTCCGCGAAAGCTGAGGCGGATCGCCGGGTCCGGCGGCAGGGTGGCGCGCGGGAATCCGGTTGCGGTGGGGCACGGCCCCATGCACAAGGTCAATTTGCAAGAGCGGGCGGCCCGGGCCGCCCAGACGGAAATGCCCGGGCGGGATGCCCAAGGTGCGTGCAGGATCGGGAGATCTGGATGAAGAAGGCCCTTATCACGGGGATCACGGGTCAGGACGGGTCCTATCTGGCGGAATTCCTGCTGGAAAAAGGCTATGAGGTGCATGGGATCAAGCGCCGCGCCTCGCTCTTCAACACCCAGCGGGTGGACCACATCTACCAGGACCCGCATATCGACAACGCCCGTTTCAGGCTGCATTACGGCGATCTGACCGACACGTCGAACCTGACGCGGATCCTGCAGGAGGTGCAGCCCGACGAGGTCTACAACCTCGGCGCCCAGTCCCATGTCGCGGTTTCCTTCGAGGCGCCGGAATATACCGCCGATGTGGACGGGATCGGCACGCTGCGCCTGCTGGAGGCGATCCGTTTCCTGGGGCTGGAGCAGAAGACCCGTTTCTACCAGGCCTCGACCTCCGAGCTTTACGGCCTGGTGCAGGAGACCCCCCAGCGGGAAACCACGCCGTTCTGGCCGCGCTCGCCTTACGCGGTGGCCAAGCTCTATGCCTATTGGATCACGGTGAACTACCGCGAGGCCTACGGGATCTATGCCTGCAACGGCATCCTCTTCAACCATGAAAGCCCGCGGCGGGGCGAGACCTTCGTCACCCGCAAGATCACCCGGGGCCTCGCCAATATCGCCCAGGGGCTGGAGGGCTGCCTCTACATGGGCAATATCGACAGCCTTCGCGACTGGGGCCATGCCAAGGATTATGTGCGGATGCAGTGGATGATGCTGCAGCAGGACGCGCCCGAGGATTTCGTGATCGCGACCGGCGTGCAGTATTCGGTGCGCCAGTTCATCGTCTGGTCGGCGGCGGAGCTGGGGATCGAGCTGGAATTCTCGGGCGAGGGGGTGGACGAGATCGGCACGGTGGCTGCGGTCGCCGGCGACAAGGCGCCCGCGGTGAAGCCCGGCGACGTGCTGGTACGCATCGACCCGCGCTATTTCCGCCCGGCCGAGGTCGAGACCCTGCTGGGCGATCCCTCGAAGGCGAAGGCCAAGCTGGGCTGGGTGCCCGAGATCACCGTGCAGGAGATGTGCGCCGAAATGGTGGCCGAGGATCTGAAGGCCGCGCGGCGCCACGCCCTTCTCAAGGCCCATGGCCATGAGATCCCCGTCAGCCAGGAGGGGTGGTGAGGCTCCAGATCCTGTGGGCCTGACCTTTCCCCAAGACCTGCCGGACGACCTCAGCCAAGCGCCCGTTGCAGATCATGCCGCAGGGCCGCGCCAAGGCGTTCATATTCGCGCATGATCAGCGATTCATCGGCGAAAAGCGCGGCCAGCCGCGCCTGCACCCGGGCGTAATCCGCCGGATCGGGCCACAGGTCGCGCGCCGACGGGTCGAAGGGCCGGTCCAGCCTGTCCTGCAGGTTGATCCATCCCCGCGACCCGACCAGCCGGTGAACCGCATGGCCCGCCGAGGCGGCATAAAGCGGGATCGCCCCCACCGCGAAGGCGTCCCAGATCTTTTCCGACACGTAATCCGGCTGATGGGTGTTCTCGACCGCCGACATGATGCGGCAGCTCAGGTCGAACCGTTCCAGCTTGTCCAGATGCCAGTCCGGCAGAGCCTGGCGGAGCGGCGCCGTGGTCCAGCCCCGGCCCTCGCGGATCACGCGGGTCCCAAGGCAGGTCTCGGCCAGGCGGCTGCGGCGCACCGACAGCCCATGGAAATCCACCTCGGGGAAGTCGCGCTCCAGCGCCGGGTCGAGGCGGCGCTCGGCCAGGAAGACCGCCTCGTGCCGGGCCTCGGCGAAATGACGCCGCCAGTCTGCGGCGCTCCATCCGGCATTGCGGTCGAAGAGCGGGCGGTAATGCGCGATATAGCGCCGGTCCGTCAGCAGGAAATAGGGGATGGCCAGGCTGCGGAAGATGGTCGAACTGTGGTGGTTCAGCACCGTGAGGTCGAATTCGGCGCCCGAGACCGCCACCCGCTGCCGCAGGGACAGGGGATCGGGCAGCGCGGAAATGTCCCACAAGGGCTCTTCCGACAGCAGCACCAGCCGCGATTGCGGCGCCCGCGCCAGAAGCCCCCTGATCTCGGGGCCGAAAAGCGTGAAATCCCAATGATGGCTGACCAGCAGGATATCGGCCTCCTCGGGCCCCGCGGCCAGCCCGATCGCATCCCCTGCGGCGGCGCGGATCGGCGCATAGGCCAGGGGCTGGCGGTTGCGCCAGCCCCCGAAGGGCAGGACGCGGATCATCGCCCCAACCCTGCCCGCAGCCGGTGGAGCGCGCCCGAGACCCATCGCAGCGGCGCGGTGATCCGCCAGGACTGCGAGCGGCGCAGCGCGTCGATTTCCGCCGCAAGGGCCGCGCGCTCGGCCAGGGCCAGGTCCAGCCGCTTTTGCAGATCCAGCCGCACATGGGCCAGATCGCGCAGATCGGCCAGGAGACGCGACGTCTCGCGGTCCTGAAGCAGGGTCTCGTCCGGCATCCGGCCGGGGCTGTCCCCGGCGCTATCCCCGGTCCCGTCCGTCGAGGAAGTCTGCATAGGCATCTGCGATCCCGTCTTTGAGGGGGCGGGCCCGGTTCCAGCCCATGGCATGCAATCTGGAACTGTCCATCAGCTTGCGCGGCGTGCCGTCGGGCTTGGTGGCGTCGAAGACCAGCTCGGCCTTATAGCCGACCACTTCGGCGATGGTCTGCGCCAGTTCCCGGATCGTCACCTCGACCCCCGAGCCGACATTCACATGGTCATGGCCGGAATATTCCTTCAACAGGAAAACCAGCGCATCGGCCAGGTCGTCGCAATGCAGGAATTCGCGCAAGGGCGTGCCCGAGCCCCAGACGGTGACGGTCCCGGCCCCGGCGACGCGGGCCTCGTGGAACTTGCGCAGAAGCGCGGGCAGGACATGCGAGGAATTCAGGTCGTAATTGTCGCCCGGCCCGTAAAGATTCGTCGGCATGGCCGAGATCCAGTCGCGGCCATATTGCTGGCGATAGGCCTGGGTCAGGCGGATGCCCGCGATCTTGGCGATCGCATACCATTCGTTGGTGGGCTCCAGCGGGCCGGTCAGCAGGCTGTCCTCCGGGATCGGCTGGGGGGCGAGCTTGGGATAGATGCACGAAGACCCCAGGAACAACACCCGCGCGACATCCGCCTCATGCGCGGCCTGAAGGATATTCGCCTCGATCATCAGGTTCTGATACAGGAAATCGACCGGATAATCGCTGTTGGCCTTGATGCCGCCGACCTTCGCCGCCGCCAGAACGATGGCATCGGGCCTTTCCCTTGCCATGAAGTCGCGCACCTGCGCCTGTTCGACCAGATCGACCCGGTCGCGCCCGGCGGTGATCACCTCGCAGCCCTCGCTTGCCAGCCGGCGTGCGACGGCGCCGCCGACCATGCCCCGGTGACCCGCGACCCAGATGCGCTTTTGCGAAAGATCGAAGGTCATTTCCCGGTTCCCGTCATGATGTCTTCCTGCAAGATGCGCCCCCTGCGCCGTGACCCGGCGACAGGCCTTTCCCGGACATGGCCCATGCCCGCCAGGGCTTTCCGGGGCGCGCCGCGAGGCCGCCCGCAAGCCGTTCGTTCCAGGCGACCCACGCGCCCCGTTTCCGCCGATACGATTAACCGCTGTCACGATCGCATGGCAACCACCCCCGGAGCCAACCGCCCGCGATATAGTCCAGAATATTCTTCCGGGATGACGGCATACGAAGACCCGGCCCGGCGCTTTGCGGTAGAAGCCCGCGATGGGGCCGCTGCGCAAAGCCGACGCAAAGGTTGGAAATGGTATGGCGGGGTGCTGGACGGCACCCCCGGGATGCGCCATCTTGGCGCGACTTCGCCAACTTCGTTCCTCGGGCCTGCCATGCATGAAGCGCCTGACCTGGGGCGCGCAACCTCCCGGACCCACAGGGACACGACATGATACATCCCCTTCTCCTGTGCGGCGGCTCCGGCACCCGGCTCTGGCCGTTGTCGCGCAGATCCTTTCCCAAGCAATTCGTGCCGCTGACCGGCGAGGAAAGCCTGTTCCAGGCCGCCGCGCGCAGGCTTTCGGGCCCGGATTTCGCCGCGCCACTGGTGATCACCGGCAATGATTTCCGCTTCATCGTGCTTGAGCAACTGGCCACCGCGCGGATCCAGCCCTCGGCCGTGCTGATCGAACCCGAGGGGCGCAACACCGCCCCCGCCGTCCTGGCCTCGGCGCTGGCGCTGGCCAAGACCGATCCCGGGGCGCTGATGCTGGTCGCGCCCTCGGACCATGTCGTCCCGGATGCGGCGGCCTTCCGCGCCGCCGTGCTGGCCGCGGCGCCCCGGGCCGAAGCGGGGGATCTGGTCACCTTCGGCATTGCCCCCACCCGGCCCGAGACCGGCTACGGCTATCTCGAACTCGCCCCCGGCGGCGATGCGGGGGCCGATACGCCCCAGCCGCTGGCGCGCTTCGTCGAAAAGCCCGATGCCGCGCGGGCGGTCGAAATGATCGCCTCGGGCAATTACCTGTGGAACGCCGGGATCTTCCTCTTTTCGGTCGGCGCGCTGATCGAGGCCTTCCGCCACCATGCCCCCGACGTGCTGGAGCCGGTGGCCCGCGCCGTCGAGAATGCGGCGCCCGACATGGCCTTCACCCGGCTTTCGCCCGAAGCCTGGGCGGCGGTGCCCGATATCTCGGTCGATTACGCGATCATGGAAAAGGCGCCGAACCTTGCCGTGATGCCGTTCAAGGCGGGCTGGTCGGATCTTGGCGGCTGGGATGCGGTCTGGGCCGAGACCGGGCCGGATGCGGATGGCAATGTCGTCTCAAGCCATGCCACGGCGATCGATTGCGGCGATACGCTGCTGCGCTCCGAGACCGGGCGGGTGGAGCTGGTGGGCATCGGGCTGAAGGACATCATCGCGGTCGCGACCGGCGATGCCGTCCTGGTCGCGCATAAATCCGAAAGCCAGCGGGTGAAGGAGGCGGTCGCGGCCCTGAAGGCCAAGGGCGCATCCCAGGCGGTGCAGTTCCCCACCGACCACCGGCCCTGGGGCATGTTCGAAAGCCTGGTGATCGGGCCGCGCTTCCAGGTCAAGCGCATCGTGGTCAAGCCCGGCGCCGCGCTTTCGCTGCAATCGCATCACCACCGTTCGGAGCACTGGATCGTGGTCGAGGGCACCGCCAAGGTCACGGTGGACGATCAGGTCCGGCTGGTGAGCGAGAACCAGTCGGTCTATGTGCCCCTCGGCTCCGTCCACCGGATGGAGAACCCGGGCAAGGTGCCGATGGTGCTGATCGAGGTCCAGACCGGCAGCTATCTGGGAGAGGACGACATCATCCGCTACGAAGATGTCTATGCCCGCGGCCAGGGTGCCAAGGGGTAGGGCGCGCAAGACGCGCGCCCCCGGGACCGGACCCTCCGGCTTCCGCCTCGGCGCGGTCATCTGCCCGTCCGACCGCGCCGTGACCGTCCCCTGAGACGATGTCGAAGGCGATTCCGGGGGCGATTCCGTTTCGCCGGGGGCGATCCGCTGAACCAATGCCCCCGGAATCGGCACTATTTTTAGGCAGATCCGACAAAACTCCGTTTGCTCCTCGCCCCTGCGGGACGGGCGTCTTGCCCTGCCCGTGATGTTGCATGCGTAATTGCATGCAATCTACAGGGACCAATATGACGACGGACATCATCAGCGGGACGGGGATCTCGAAAGTCTATGCGACGGCGACCGGGCCGCTGGTCGCGCTGGACGACGTGAGCTTCGACATCAAGGAGGGCGAGTTCATCTCGCTCGTCGGGCCATCGGGCTGCGGGAAATCGACATTGCTGTCGATCCTGGGCGGGCTGGAGGAAAGAAGCCTGGGCGATCTGACGATCGCCGGCGGGCCCGCAGGCCGCCCCCGGGCCGATGTCGGGATGATGTTCCAGACCTCGGTGCTGTTTCCCTGGCGGACGATCCGCCAGAATGTCCATCTTCCCGGCCAGATCCTGGGGCTCGACCGCAAGCGGCAGGCCGAACGGACCGAGGAACTGCTCGACATGGTCGGGCTCAACGGTTTCGGCGACCGCCTGCCGGGAGAGCTGTCGGGCGGCATGCGCCAGCGCGTGGGCCTCGCCCGCCTGCTGGCCCATGATCCGCGCATCCTGATGATGGACGAACCCTTCGGCGCCCTGGACGAATTCACCCGCGAGACGATGAACCTGGAATTGCTGCGGATCTGGGAGGCGATGCGCAAGACCGTCATCTTCGTCACCCACAACATCGGCGAGGCGGTGTTCCTGTCGGACCGCGTCTTCGTGATGACGCCGCGCCCGGGCCGGCTGGAGGGGATCGTCGAGATCGACCTGCCCCGCCCCCGCACCACCGCGATGATGCGCGATCCCCGGTATTCCGAACTCGTGTTCGAAATCCGCCGCATGCTTGGCGTCGATCACTGAACGCCCCGGAGCTGAAAGACACGACATGACCATGACCGAGACCGGCCTTCCGATTTCCCTTCCGCAGACGACCGACCGGCAAAGCGATGCGATCAGCCGGTTTGTCGAAGCCGAGCGCCGCCGCGCCCGCCGCGAGACGCTGACCAACCGGCTGCTTGCGCTGGGGTTCGGGATCTTCGTGATCGCGGCCTGGGCGATCGCCACCCATGGCGGGTTCGTCCATTCGCTGATCATCCCCACGCCGGTGGCGACGCTTGAGGCCAGCGGGCGGGTGATGGCCGCAAGCTATTTCTGGCCCAATGTCTGGGTCACCCTGCAAGAGATCTTCTGGGGGTTCGCCATCGGCATGGCGGCCGGCGCGATCCTTGGCATCCTTGTCGCCATGTTCGCCACGGTGCGGGCGACGCTCTATCCCTATCTGGTCGCCCTTCAGGCCCCGCCCAAGATCGTTCTGGCGCCGATCTTCGTCACCTGGTTCGGCTTCGACATGGAATCGAAGATCGCGATTTCCGTGGTGATGTGCTTTTTCCCGATGTTCCTGAACACGCTGACCGGCCTGTCCTCGGTCGATCCGAACGCGATCAAGCTGATGCGATCGTTGACGGCAAGCCGCTGGCAGACCTTCCGCTACCTGCTTTTGCCCAATGCCGCGCCGATCATGATGGCGGGGGTCAAGCTGTGCTGGACCCTGGCCGTCCTGGGGGTGATCGTGGGCGAATTCGTCGGCGCCTCGGCCGGGATCGGCTATCTGATCTATGCGATGAACTTCCAGCTCGACATCCCGGCGGTGTTCTTCCTGATCATCCTGCTCTCGCTCTTCACGCTGGTGGTCTACCAGTTGATCGAATGGCTGGAGAACCGGGTGGTGTTCTGGAAATCCCTCTGACGCCCGCCGCCCGTCCTGTTTCAAGGCCCGAAAACAAACCAACAGTGGAGAATGAAATGACCCTTCCCTCACCCGGATTCGGCGGGCTCCTGCGGGCTGCCCTCCTGGGCGGTGCGCTGGCGCTTGGCGCCGGTGCCGCCGCATGGGCCCAGGATCTGACCAGGTTCGACGGCGTGACCGCGCAGGGCGGCCCCACGGCGCAGATGTTCCCGATCTTCGTCGCCCAGGAAATGGGCTTCTATGCCGAAGAGGGGCTGGACGTGACCCTCAACTATTCCAAGGGCTCGTCCGACGCGGCGCGCCAGCTCGCGGCGGGAAATGTGGACTGGGGGATCTTCTCGGCCGCCGCCACGATGCAGGCGGTGCAGCGCGGCTTCGCGCTGAAGGCCATCATGCAGATCTATTACCCCGACACATTCGACATCGTGGTGCCGCAGGACAGCCCGGTGCAGACCATGGCCGACATGAAGGACAAGACCATCGGCGTTTCGGACCTAGCCGGGGGCGAGGTGCCGATGGTGCGCGCCTCGATCGTGGAAAGCGGGCTGGTCGAGGGCGCGGACGTCAGGATGGTGATTGCGGGCGAGGGCGATCCGACGACGATCCGCTCCTTCCAGGAGGACCGGATCCAGGCCTATGCCGGCGCCAAGCGCGACCTTCTCTTGATCCCCGCCCAGGGCATCGAGACCCGCTCGATCACCCCAGCCGCCATCGCCGCCTTCCCGGGCGATGCCCTGTCGGTCCGGGCCGAGACCTTCGAGCAGGACCCCGAGCTTCTGGTCAGGTTCACCCGCGCGACGCTGAAGGGCTGGGCCTGGGGCATGGCCAATCCCGATGAGACCTTCGAACTGCTCAGGACCGAATATGCCGCCGCCAGCCTTGGCGACAATCCGGTTGCGGGCCCGTTCTGGGAACTGGTCCAGACCTATTACACCGCCCCCGAAGGGGTGGAGCCGCACGGCACCTTCCTGCCGTCGGGCTGGGAGACCTACATGTCCTACCTGCAACTGGGCGAGGGCGAGCAGAAGGCCCTGGCCGGTCCCGTCGATCTCGGCGCGCTCCTGACCGACGAGATCGTGCTGAAGGCCTGGGACGGCCTGGACGCCGCCGCCCCCTGATCCGAACCGTGCAGGGGCCCGCCCCGCCGTCGGCGGGCCCGTTTCCCTCTTTGGTAATCCATCCCATGACAGAACATCACGTCCCCGCCGCCCCGCCCACCCCCATCGGCGAGGATTGCATCCCCCTTGCCGTGGTCGGCGCGCATCTTGGCGGCATGCCGCTGAACCACGAACTCACCCGGCCCGGGGGGCGGCTGATCCGCGCCACCCGGACGGCGCCGCTCTACCGGCTTTACGAACTGCCCGGGACCGCGCCGCGCAAGCCCGGCCTGCTGCGCGTCGGCCCCGAGACCGGGGCCGCCATCGAAATCGAGATCTGGTCGCTTTCCCCGGCCGCCTTCGGCGCCTTCGTCGCCCGAATCCCGCAGCCCCTGGGCATCGGCACCCTGGACCTTGCGGAAGGCGGCCAGGCGAAGGGCTTTCTTGTCGAGGAGATCGCCACCCGGGGCGCCGAGGACATCACCCGCTTCGGCGGCTGGCGCGGCTGGCTTGCCGCCCGGGCCAACGCCCCGGCCTGATCCCGGGCGCCATGCGCCGGGTCGTCTCTCCCCCGGCCTTTCCTCCCCCGGCCCCTCGCGCCCCAATTGCCGCGGCCCTCAGCCGCGCAGGGCCGCGGCAACCGATCCGACCGAATGGCGCACCACCTGGATATGGTCGCGCGCCAGGCGGAAGGCGGCCTCGGCGTCGCGCGCAAGGATCGCCTCGACGATGGCGGCATGTTCCTCGATGGATCTGTGGATCCGGCCCGAAGAGCTGAACTGCGCCCGCCGGAACGGCTGGAGCCGGTTGCGCACGCCCCGGGTGACATCGGCCAGAAAGGCATTGCCGCCCAGGCTGTAGATCAGCTCGTGGAAGGCGGCATTGGCCTCGTAATAGCCCGGGATATCCTCGGCCTCGGCCCTCAGCCGACAGTCCTCATGCGCCGCCCGCAACGCGGCGCCGCAACTGTCGGGCATGTTCTCGGCCGCCATGCGGGCGCAAAGGGCCTCGAGCTCGGCCATGACCGAGAACATCTCGTTCAGGCGCTCGGGCGTGAACAGGGGCACCACCGCGCCGCGATGGGGACGGGCCTCGACGAAGCCGATGGCCTCGAGCTGGCGGATCGCCTCGCGCACGGGGGTCCGCGACACGTCGAACCTTTGCGCGAGCGAGACCTCGTCCAGGACGACGCCCGGCCCGATCAGCCCGCGCACGATCTCATCGGCCAGGGTGACGCGGATACGCTCGGTCGATGTCGGCTTCTTGTCGCGCGGGGTCAGGGCTGGATCCGTGGATTGCATGCAACCGAAGCTTTAGAGGCCATTCCACCTCTTGTCCAGAAACGCCCCGATCCCCCCATCGCGGATCATCCGGCCCCTGCCCGCGCGCCCGCATCGCCCCGGGCCGGGTCCGGCAGCGGGAGGGCGCCGGGCGAAAAGGCCTCGAACCCCGCCTTGATGCGCGCGATCAGATCGGCGTCCCCGACCGGATCCAGCCCGGGCATCGGCCGCCCCTCGATCCGTCCGGTCGCCGTCAGCACGTCCTCGATCCGGTTGCGGCGCGCATATATGTCCCGGATCAGGCGGCATTCCTTCTCGTCGTCATGGCGCAGCGCATAGCGAAGCGCCAGCACCACGCCGAATTCCAGCGCCTCGGACCGGATCCCGGCCCGCCTGGCGGCGAAGATGCTGCCCAGGATCCGCTCGTCCCGCTGAAGCTTGCGCAGCGGGTCGCGCCCGACCCGGCGGCAGGTGTCGCTGAAGGATCCGGCGCAACGGTCGGTGAAGATGCGGATGAAATCCCGGATCGAGGGCGCCAGCTCCGGCATGGCCCGGGCAAGAGAGGGGCCGATCTCCTCCTCGGTCAGGCGGCGGACCAGATCCGCCACGCGCGGATCGGCGATGGCCTGGCCGATCGTCGCATGGCCCAGCAGGTCGCCATACCAGGCCAGAACCGCATGGCTGCCGTTCCAGAGCCGGTTCTTCAGCATCTGGACCTTGCCGATATCCTCGACCAGCCGAAGCTGGCGCAACCCGGCCAGAAGCGGCTCGCCCCTGGCAGCGAAGACGGTCATGTCCGGCTCGCTGTGGAAAAGGACGAAATGCACCCGCTCCAGCGTTTTCGCCTGCAAGGCGGTCTGGCGCAGCCGGTCGCAGGCGGTTTCCAGCCAGCCCTCGCGAAAGGCCGGGCGGGGGCCTTCGGACGCGGGCGGGGCCACGCGCGGAGAGGGCCGCAGGAAGGGGCGCAGCTTGATCCGGGCCTGCCGGGCGAGGGATTCGGCCGGGACGCGGCTGACGATGCGGTTCACCATCGCCTCGGGAAAGCGGGTCTGCGCCATGATTTCCCCGGCCAGATCCGGGGCAAGCCGGTCAAGTGCCGCGCGCAGCGCGCGTTCGACAAAGGCGCTGCCGCCGATCTTGTTCAGGATCGTCAGCACGATCAGCGGCCCGGTGCCGCGCCGGTGCCGCTCGATCAGCCCGCGGGCGATCAGCCCGGCCACGCCGGGAATGGCCTGTTCGGGCAGGGCCAGCCCCATCAGCGCGCTGGTGGCGTAAAGCTCGACCACCGCCGCTTCGTCGGCGCTGTCGATCAGCCGGATATCGCCGATCACCTGGTCGAAGCCATGGGCGTCATAGCGGGTGGTGTAGCGCCCGACCGCATTGACCAGTTCGCGCGTCAGTGCATCGCCGGTCACGCCGACGATCTCGGAGGGGCGGGTATAGCCGTCCCAATGCGAAAAGACCTGGGCCAGAAGACCGCCGCCGATGGCGCCGAAGCCGTGGATGCCGACGCGCAGCCCGTTGCGCGCCGAGGGAAACGGATCGAACAGCCGCGGCTCGGGCAGGTCGCGCGTCCGAAGCCGCAGATCCGCAAGGAAATCCATCGTGCTGTCGTAGCGGCGGAAACAGGCCGCCAGAAGATCGGCGGGCGGGTCCTTGATATCGCGGATATAGACCGCCTTTCCCCCCGCCGCCGTCGCGGCGCGCAGGCCATTGGCGGAATCCTCGACGATCAGCGCCTCGTCCATCTCGCAGCCGACAGCCTGGGCGGCGGCCAGGAAGATCTCGGGGTGGGGCTTGCCGTTCTCGACCTCGTCGCCGCAGACCACGGCGTCGAAATAGCGGTAGACATCGGCATTGATCAGATATTCCAGCGCGATGGCCCGGCGGCTCGAGGTGGCGACGGCCAGCCGGATGCCGTTCTTGCGCAGCCGCTCGAGAATATCCGGCAGCCCCGGCTTCACCGGGACGCCATGGCGGCGGACATGGGCCAGTTCCAGCTCATCCGCGCGCTTGCGGATGGCGGCATAGGCGAAAGCCTCGCCGTAATGCGATTTCGCCAGCGCCTCGGCGCGGCGGGCACTGAGGCCGAGCGACCCGATCAGCACCTCGTCCGAGAAATCGACGCCCGAGATTTCGCGCGCCGCCTGGCGGATCGTTTCGAACCGCAGCCTTTCGGTGTCGAACATCGTGCCGTCCATGTCGAACAGGGCCGCAGTGACGGTATGGCCGTCGAAACGGATCATCGGGGATTCCTTCTTCCTTTTGCGCGCAGGCGACCGGCATCGGCCGCGAAGATCGCGGTTGCCTCCCTTCATTCACGCAAAGCGCATGGACTGACGGCCTCCCCAGGGATGCCAGGCATCCCCCCGCCGATGGTGACCCCGGACCCGCAGCCCCCTTCGCCAGGGGCCGCCGCCCAAAAGGGGGCCGCAGGGCGCGCGGATGGCGCCCGGGCCAATTCTGGCGACCGGGGCGCCGAATGTCAAACCGGTGGCGGCGGGCGGATCATGCGGGCCGGAAATGGCCGTCTTGCGGCCCGACCGGATCCCTTCAGTTCTCTCCGGCCAGCCGAAGCAGATACTGGCCGTAATCGTTCTTGCGGTAAGGGGCGGCGATGCGGATCAGGTCCTCGCGCGCGATCCAGCCGTTCTGGAAGGCGATTTCCTCGGGGCAGCCCGATTGCAGCCCCTGGCGCATCTCGATGGTGCGGACGAAATTCCCGGCGTCGAGCAGACTGCCATGGGTGCCGGTGTCAAGCCAGGCAAAGCCCCGGCCCAGGGTCTCGACCCCCATCGCGCCCTCGTCGATATAGGATTGCAGCAGATCGACGATCTCCAGCTCGCCGCGCGCCGAGGGCTTCACCCGATGCGCGCGGTCCGGCGCCGTGCCGTCGAGGAAATAAAGCCCGGTCACCGCGAAATTCGACGGCGGCACCCGGGGCTTCTCGATGATCTGCGTCACCCGGCCGCCTTCGTCGAAGGCGACGACGCCATAACGTTCGGGATCGGCGACGCGGTAGCTGAAGACCGTGCCGCCATGGGTCCGGGCATCGGCATCGGCCAGCCGCTCGGGCAGGCTGTGGCCGTAGAAGATATTGTCCCCCAGCACCATGCAGGATGCGGCGCCGTCCAGAAAGGACTCGGCCAGGATATAGGCCTGGGCCAGCCCGTCGGGCGAGGGCTGGGTGATGTAGTCCAGCCGGATCCCCCATTGCGATCCGTCGCCAAGCGCGCGCCGGAACTGCTCCTGATCATGCGGCGTGGTGATCAGCGCGATCTCGCGGATCCCCGCCAGCATGAGGACCGAGAGCGGATAATAGATCATCGGCTTGTCATAGATCGGCATGAGCTGTTTCGAGACGCCGAGCGTGATCGGATAAAGCCGCGTGCCCGAGCCGCCGGCCAGGATGATGCCCTTGCGCCCGCTGGTCTGGCGTTCCGTCATCGCCCAAGCTCCTTCAATGCGGCGGCCAGCCCCTCGCGCCAGTCGGGGCGGGCCAGACCGAAACGGGCCAGCCCGGCGCAATCGAGCCGACTGTTCGCCGGGCGGCGCGCGGGCGTCGGCCAGGCGCTGGTCGGAATATCGTCGATGCTGCAGGGCAATCCGGCCTGCGCCATGATTTCGCGCGCGAAACCGGCCCAGGACACATCCGGCGCGCCCGAGAAATGGCAGGTTCCCGAAAGCGCGGGCTCGTTCACCAGCCGGGCCGCGAGGACGAGGCAGGCCGCGGCGATATCCCGCGCGGGCGTCGGGCCGCCGATCTGGTCGGCGACCACGTTCAGCCTGTCGCGCTCGGCCCCCAGCCGCAGCATGGTCTTGAGGAAATTGTTGCCATGGGCCGAGAACACCCAGGAGGTGCGCAGGATGACATGGACCGCGCCCGAGGCGCGGACGCCCTCTTCCCCCACCAGTTTCGAACGGCCATAGGCGCCAAGCGGCGCGGCGGGATGATCGGGCGCGAAGGGCGCCTCGCCCGTGCCGTCGAAGACGTAATCGCTCGAGATATGGACGAAGGGCACCGACAGTTCCGCGCAGGCCCGCGCCATGGCGGCGGGGGCCGCGCCATTCACCAACACCGCCGCCGCCTCCTCGGTTTCCGCAAGGTCGACGGCGGTCCAGGCGGCGGCATTGATCACCGCCTGCGGGCGATGCGCCAGGATCCGGGCGGCGCAACTGGCGGGATCGGCAAGATCGGCCTCGTCGCGGCCGAGAAAGACCGCCCCGGGAGAAAGCCGCGCCAGTTCGGTCGCCACCTGGCCGGTCCGGCCGAAGACCAGAAGCTTCATGCCCCGACCCCCAGCCGTTCGCCCACGCCCCTGCGCGCCAGAAGCGGGCGCCACCAATCCTCATTGGCCAGATACCAGTCCACCGTGCGCGCCAGCCCCTCCTCGACCGTCACGCTCGGCCGCCAGCCGAGTTCGTCGCGGATGCGGTCGGGCGCGATGGCATAGCGGGCGTCATGGCCGGGCCGGTCGGCCACGAAGGTGATCTGGTCGCCGTAGGAGCCTTCCGCCTTCGGGCGCCTTTCATCGAGAATGGCGCAAAGGGTGCGGACAAGCTCCAGATTGCTGCGCTCATTCTCGCCGCCGATGTTGTAGCTGCGGCCGGTCGCGCCCTTTTCCAGCACCAGAAGCAGCGCCTCGGCATGATCCTCGACGAACAGCCAGTCGCGGATGTTCGAGCCGTCGCCATAGATCGGCAGCGGCTTCCCGGCCAGCGCGTTGAGGATGATCACCGGAATCAGCTTTTCGGGGAAGTGGTAGGGGCCGTAATTGTTCGAGCAATTGGTCAGAACGACCGGCAGGCCGTAGGTCTCGTGCCAGGCCCGCACCAGATGGTCCGAGGCCGCTTTCGAGGCCGAATAGGGGCTGCGCGGATCATAGGGCGTGTCTTCGTGGAACCTGACCGAGGGATCCCCGGGCAGAGAGCCGAAAACCTCGTCGGTGGAGATGTGATGGAAGCGGAAATCCCCGGGCCGCCCCTGCCCCTGCCAGTAGCCGCGCGCGGCTTCCAGCATGTTGTAGGTGCCGGTGATATTGGTCGCGATGAAATCGCCCGGCCCGTCGATCGAGCGGTCGACATGGCTTTCCGCCGCCAGATGCATCACCCTGTCGGGGCGGTGCGCGGCAAAGATCCGGTCCAGCGCGTCGCGGTCGCGGATATCGGCCTGCTCGAAGGCGTAAAGCGGGCTTTTGGCCACCGGGGCCACGTTCTCAAGGCAGGCGGCATAGGTCAGCGCATCGACATTCACCACCGAGATCCCGCGCCCGACCGCCAGCCGCACCACGGCCGAGCCGATGAAGCCCGCGCCCCCGGTCACCAGGATCTTCATGCCGCCCCCCCGCATGGCGCCCCGCCGAAGGCAAAGGGCCGGGGCGCGTCGCGCAACAGCGGCGCCGCGCGGTCCTTGTCGGACAGAACCGGATCCTCCACCCCCCAGTCGACGCCGATCTCCGGGTCGTTCCAGGCCACCGCGCCGTCGCAATCGGGGGCATAGAGGTCGGAACATTTGTATTGCACCTCGACATCCGGCGTCAGGGTGACGAAACCATGCAGGAAGCCCGCCGGGATCAGCAACTGCCGCCCGTTCCCGGCCGAAAGCTCCACCCCCACCCATTGCGCGAAGCGGGGACTGCCCTCGCGGAAATCCACCGCCACATCCAGGATGGCACCGCGCGAACAGCGGACCAGCTTGGCCTGGGCATGGGGCGGGCGCTGGTAATGCAGCCCCCGCAGCGTGCCCTTCGCCGCCGAGAAGGAATGGTTGTCCTGCACCCAGTCCGTGTCGATCCCGGCCTCGCGCATCCGGGCCGCGTTGAAGGTCTCCGCGAACCAGCCGCGCGCATCGCCGAAGCGGCGGGGCGTCAGGATCATAACCTCGGGAAGGGTGGTCGCCTCGATGTTCACGGCTCTCTCCGGTCGGAATTGCGGATCCGTTCTAGAATCTTCGCCCCATCGACACCAGCCTGCGGGCACCCTCGGGGCAATGCCGTGACCATCCTGCGGCGGCGCACGGCTGCAAGATAGGATCAGTCGGCGCCGAAGATGTCGCGGGTGAAGACCTTCTCCGCGACATCCTCCAGATCCGCCGTGCGGCGGTTCGCCACGATCAGGTCGCTTGCGGCCTTGAAGGCCTCAAGATCGCGGATCACCCGGCTGCCGAAGAAATTATCCCCGGCCAGGGCGGGCTCGAAGACCACGACCTCGATCCCCTTGGCCTTGATGCGTTTCATGATGCCCTGGATCGAGCTTTGGCGGAAATTGTCCGATCCCGCCTTCATCACCAGCCGGTAGACGCCGACGCAGCCGGGGCGGCGGGCGATGATCTGGTCGGCCAGGTAATCCTTGCGGGTGCGGTTGGCCTCGACCACGGCCTGGATCAGGTTTTGCGGCACATTGGCGTAATTGGCCAGCAACTGCTTGGTGTCCTTGGGCAGGCAATAGCCGCCATAGCCGAAGGAGGGGTTGTTGTAATGCGCCCCGATGCGCGGATCCAGACAGACGCCCTCGATGATCTGACGCGGATCCATGTCGCGCGACAGCGCATAGCTGTCGAGTTCGTTGAAGAAGGCCACCCGCAGCGCCAGGAAGGTATTGGCGAAGAGCTTGATCGCCTCGGCCTCGGACGGGTCCGAGAAGAGCACCGGCGCATCCTTGGTCACCGCGCCCTCAAGCAAGAGCGTGGCGAACCGCTCGGCGCGCGCCGAGCGTTCCCCCACGATGATGCGGGACGGGTGGAGATTGTCGTGAAGCGCCCGGCCCTCGCGCAGGAATTCGGGCGAGAAGATCACCTGATCGGTGGACAGTTCCTCGCGGATGCGGGCGACATAGCCCACGGGGATGGTGGATTTGATCACGATGGTCGCATAGGCGTTCACCGCCGTCACCGCCCGGATCACGGCCTCGACGCTGGAGGTGTCGAAGTAATTCGTCTGGGCATCGTAATTCGTCGGCGTCGCCACGATGACGAATTCGGCGTCCCGATAGGCCGATGCCGCATCGGTGGTGGCGGTCAGGTCCAGCGGGCGGTTGGCAAGGAAATCCTCGATCTCGGCATCGACGATGGGCGAGCGGCCCGCATTCACCAGGGCCACCCGCGCCTCGGAAATATCGACCGCCATGACCTCGTGGCGCTGCGCCAGCAGCACGGCGTTCGAGAGCCCCACATAACCCAGCCCCGCAACGGCGATCTTCATTCCTGTCTCTCCCGGCCCATCCGGGCCTTCTTTGCGCCGGGTTGCGCATCAAGGCAAGGCCGACGGGGTCCCCCACCCGCAGAATGCCGCTTTCGCAATGCCGGGGCGGATCCGGCCGAAACGCCGCCCGCGCCCCCGTCAGGAGATCGAGGCACTCCCGCCGGTCATGCGCCGTAATACGCGCGATACCAGGCGACGAAGGCCCGCACGCCTTCGGGCACCCGGGTTTTCGGCGCATAGCCGGTCAGCGATTTCAAAAGCGTCGCATCGGCCCAGGTCGCGGGCACGTCGCCGGGCTGCATCGCCATCAGGTTGCGGATCGCGGTCCGGCCGGTGGCGGTCTCGATCGCGGCGATGAAATCGGTCAGTTGCACCGCATCGGAATTGCCGATGTTCACCACCCGGAAGGGCGCGACCGGCGAAAGGCTGTCGCCCTCGGGCACAAGCCCGTCCTTGGGCCGGACCGGCGGGGTATCGATCAGAAGCCGGATCGCCTCGACCAGATCCTCGACATAGGTGAAATCGCGCTTCATCTCGCCGTGGTTGTAGACGTCGATCGGATCGCCGTTCAGGATCGCTTTGGTGAATTTGAACAGCGCCATGTCGGGCCGCCCCCAGGGGCCGTAGACGGTGAAGAAGCGAAACATCGTCACCGGGAGGTCGAAGAGATGGGCATAGGAATGCGCCATGCTCTCATTGGCCTTCTTGGTCGCGGCATAGAAGGACATCTGGTGATCGGCGCGGTCGGTCTCGGCATAGGGCATGCGGCTGTTCGCGCCGTAAGCCGATGAGGTCGAGGCCAGCAGCATATGCGCGGGCGGATGGGCCCGGGCGGCTTCCAGCAGTTCGAACGTGCCCTGGATATTGCTTTCCAGGTAGGAGCGCGGGTTCTCGATCGAATAGCGCACCCCGGCCTGGGCGGCGAGATGGACCACCACATCGGGACGGTGCCGCGCGAAAAGATCCATCAGAAGGCCCGGGGTCTCGACATTGTCGTTCACCACCGAAAAGCCGGGGCTGCGCGCCAGTCGCGCCTGGCGGCTGCGCTTCAGCCCGGGGTCGTAGTAATCCGAAAGATTGTCGACCCCCACCACTTGCAGCCCCTCGGCCAGAAGCCGCTCGCACAGGTGGTAGCCGATGAAACCCGAAGATCCGGTCACCAGGGCTGTCCGCATGTTCCTCACCATTTCCTGACACCATCTCCTGACACTGTATTTCCCGACACGGGCCGGGGGCGGCATAGCGGCTTTCGGCGCCGACACCAAGCTCCCGCCCCCCTATCGGCCCCGCTTGCGGGGAAATCGGGGCATGAACGGCCATTCCTTGCCCATCCGGCGCCCGCCCCCGCAGGCGCCGGGCCGGTTTCCCTCGGCCCTCGGCGGATGCGAAATCCTGTTCCGCGGTTCTCGTCCGGCCCGGACTTTCCGGCCTGAATGGCGCCGCGCCCCGGCTTTGCCCCGCCCCCGCCTTTGCTTTGCCCGGCACCTGTGGCATCAGGCACGGGATTTCATCAGTGCCATGGCAGGGCGATGACGGCTAGAACCACGCTGACCCATCTTCAACGGCTTGAAGCCGAAAGTATCCATATCATGCGCGAGGTGGTGGCCAATGCCGACCGCCCGGTCATGCTTTATTCGGTGGGCAAGGATTCCGCCGTGATGCTGCATCTGGCGAAAAAGGCCTTCTACCCCGCGCCGCCGCCCTTCCCGCTGCTTCATGTCGATACGACCTGGAAGTTCCGCGACATGTATGCGCTGCGCGACCGCGCCGCCAAGGCTGCCGGGATGGATCTGATCGTCTATCAGAACCCCGAGGCGGTCGAGAAAGGCATCAACCCTTTCGACCATGGCGGCCTGCACACCGACATGTGGAAGACCGATGGGCTGAAACAGGCGCTGACCATCCACGGTTTCGACGTGGCCTTCGGCGGCGCGCGGCGCGACGAGGAGAAATCCCGCGCCAAGGAGCGGGTGTTCTCCTTCCGCTCGGCCAGCCACCGCTGGGATCCGAAGAACCAGCGCCCGGAATTGTGGAAGCTCTACAACACCCGCAAGGCCCCGGGGGAAAGCATCCGCGCCTTCCCGATCTCGAACTGGACCGAGCTGGACATCTGGCAATATATCCATCTCGAAGGGATCGAGATCGTGCCGCTTTACTTCAGCGCGCCGCGCCCGGTGGTGGAGCGGAACGGCCTTCTGATCATGGCCGACGACGATCGCTTCCGCCTGAACCCCGGCGAGGTGCCGCAGGTGAAATCCGTCCGCTTCCGCACCCTTGGCTGCTATCCGCTGACCGGCGCGGTGGAATCGACCGCCACCACGCTGCCGCAGGTGATCCAGGAAATGCTTCTGACCACCACGTCCGAGCGCCAGGGCCGCGCCATCGACCACGACCAGGCCGCCTCGATGGAGAAGAAAAAGCAGGAGGGTTATTTCTGATGTCCGCCTTTCAGGATCAAGCCCCCGAAGATCACGGCACCGAACATCACGCCTATGAGGCCGACCGGCTGATCGCCGAGGATATCGACGCCTATCTGACCGCGCATCAGCACAAGACCATGCTGCGCTTCATCACCTGCGGCTCGGTGGATGACGGCAAGTCGACGCTGATCGGGCGGCTGCTCTATGACAGCAAGATGATCTTCGAGGATCAGCTCGCCAGCCTCGAACACGACAGCAAATCCGTCGGCACCCAGGGCGGCGGCATCGATTTCGCGCTCTTGGTGGACGGCCTGGCCGCCGAGCGCGAACAGGGCATCACCATCGACGTGGCCTACCGCTTCTTCGCGACCGAAAAGCGCAAGTTCATCGTCGCCGACACGCCCGGGCATGAGCAATATACCCGCAACATGGTCACCGGCGCCTCGACCGCCGATCTGGCCGTGATCCTGATCGACGCGCGCCAGGGCGTGCTGACCCAGACCCGCCGCCATTCGTATCTGGTGAACCTATTGGGCATCCGCAACATCGTGCTGGCGGTGAACAAGATGGACCTGGTCGGCTATTCCGCCGAGCGTTTCTACGAGATTGTGAGCGATTATTCACATTTTGCCCGCCAGATCGGCATGGAAAGCTTCCTGCCGATCCCGATCTCGGGGCTGATGGGCGACAATATCGTCACCCGTTCGGAAAACATGGCCTGGTATCAGGGGCCGACCCTGATCTCGCATCTGGAAACCGCGCCGATGAACGACACCCGGCTTCAGGATGCGCCCTTCCGCATGGCCGTGCAATGGGTGAACCGGCCGAACCTCGATTTCCGCGGTTTCGCGGGCCAGATCGCCACCGGCAGCCTCCGGCCCGGCGATGCCGTCCGCATCCTGCCTTCGGGCCGGACGACCAGCGTGAAAGGCATCGTCACGCTGGACGGCGATCTGGAGCAGGCGGTGGCGGGCCAGTCGGTCACGCTGACCCTGACGGATGAGGTCGATTGCTCGCGCGGCGACGTGATCACCACCGCCGACGCGCCCTGCGAAGTCGCCGACCAGTTCGAGGCAACGCTGGTCTGGATGTCGGAGGCCGAGATGCTGCCGGGCCGCCCCTATCTCTTGAAGATCGGGACGCAGACCGTCACCGCCTCGGTGACCGAGCCGAAATACGAGGTCAACGTCAACACGCTGGAGCATCTGGCCTCGAAGACGCTGGCCCTGAACGCGATCGGGGTGGTCAATATCTCGACCGACCGGGCGATCCCCTTCGAATCCTATGCCACCAACCCCGATCTGGGCGGGTTCATCCTGATCGACCGGATCTCGAACGCGACCGTGGCGGCGGGGATGATCCATTTCGCGCTGCGCCGCAGCCAGAACATCCATTGGCAGGCGGTCGACATCAACCGCGAGGCGCATGCCGGCCTCAAGGGCCAGCGCCCGGCGGTGGTCTGGTTCACCGGGCTTTCGGGATCGGGGAAATCGACGATCGCCAATCTGGTCGAGAAGAAGCTTCATGCCATGGGGCGCCATACCTTCCTTCTGGATGGCGACAACGTCCGCCACGGGCTGAACCGCGACCTGGGCTTCACCGATGCCGACCGGGTGGAAAACATCCGCCGCGTGGGCGAGGTGGCCAGGCTGATGACCGATGCCGGGCTGATCGTGCTCACGGCCTTCATCTCGCCGTTCCGGTCGGAACGGCGGATGGTGCGCGACCTTATCCCCGAGGGCGAATTCATCGAGGTCCATGTGAACACGCCGCTTGAGGTGGCCGAAGCGCGCGACGTCAAGGGACTTTACAAGAAGGCCCGCGCCGGACAGTTGAAGAACTTCACCGGCATCGACAGCCCCTATGAGGCCCCCGAAAGCCCCGAACTGGTGGTCGATACCGTCTCGCTTTCCGCCGAGGAGGCCGCCGAGCGGGTGGTCGAGGCGCTGCTCGCGCGTTGAGCCTTTGCGTTGACCCCAGGCCTGCGGGGGACCATATCCGCAGCACGAGCATGGCGAAGGGGGCGATGGTGATGGCGGCGAAAGACGGCAGGGACAGCGCGGCGCCCGATCCGGCGGTCGACCCGGTGGCCGTCGCCGAGCGCGTGCTTCGGATCGAGGGCGAGGCGCTGCTTGCGCTTTCCGCCGCGCCGCCCGGGGATTTCGCGGCGGCCGTGGCGCTGATCCTGGCCTCCAGGGGCCATGTCATCGTCTCGGGCATGGGGAAATCCGGGCATGTCGGCCGCAAGCTCGCGGCGACGCTGGCCTCGACCGGGACGCCCGCCTTCTTCGTCCATCCCGCCGAGGCCAGCCATGGCGATCTGGGCATGATCGTGCCCGGCGATACCTGCATCCTGATCTCGAACTCTGGCGAAACCACCGAACTGGGCGACATCATCGCCCATTGCGCGCGGTTCGGAATCGCGATCATCGGGATATCGAAACGCCCGGGCAGCAGCCTGATGCGGGCGGCGCGGCTGAAACTGACCCTGCCCGACCTGCCCGAGGCCTGTTCGATCGGCATGGCCCCCACGACCTCGACCACGATGACGCTGGCGCTCGGCGATGCCCTCGCCGTCGCGCTGATGGAGGCGCGCGCCTTCCGCCCCGAAGAGTTTCGCACCTATCACCCCGGCGGCAAGCTGGGCGCGCGGCTGGCGCCGGTGGCGCGGCTGATGCATGGCGGCGACGAGGTGCCCCTGGTGCCCGAGGGGCTGGGCATGCCCGATGCGCTGCTGGTGATGACCTCGCACGGTTTCGGCGTGGCGGGCGTCGTCGATGGCGCGGGTCGGCTTGTCGGCGTGATCTCGGACGGGGACCTGCGGCGCAACATGACCGGGCTGATGGAGCGGGCCGCAGGCGAGGTCGCCACCCGCAACCCGGTCACCACCAGGCCCGACACCCTTGCCGCCGAGGCGCTGGCGGTGATGAATGCGCGCAAGATCGGCGCCCTGATCGTGGTGGACGACCAGGATCGGCCCGTCGGCATATTGCATATCCACGACTGCCTGCGCGCGGGCGTGGCCTGAGCGGGAGCGGAACATGGACCCAAAGACCGTCACCATCGGCGACATCCCCTTCGGGGGCGCCCATCCGATCGCGCTGATCCTTGGCCCCTGCCAGTTGGAAAGCCTGGATCACGCCAGGATGATGGCCGAGCGCATCGCGGCGGCCTGCGCCCCCACGGGGACGAAATTCATCTTCAAGGCCAGCTACGACAAGGCCAACCGGTCGTCGCTGTCGGGCAGGCGCGGCCTCGGCATGGAAAAGGGGCTGGAGGTCCTGGACCGGATCCGCAGCGAATTCGGCGTGCCGGTGCTGACCGACGTGCATGAGCCCGGCCATTGCGCGCCTGCGGCCGAGGTCTGCGACGTGTTGCAGATCCCGGCCTTCCTGTGCCGGCAGACCGACCTTCTGCTGGCGGCGGGCGCCACGGGGCGCGCGGTCAACATCAAGAAGGGCCAGTTCCTGGCGCCCTGGGACATGGACAATGTCGCGGCCAAGGTGGAATCGACCGGAAACCGGCGCATCATGCTGTGCGAGCGCGGCACCTCTTTCGGCTACAACGCGCTGGTGACCGATTTCCGCGGCCTGCCGCGGATGGCCGAGACCGGCTGGCCGGTGATCTTCGACGCCACCCATTCGGTGCAGCGGCCCGGCGGGCTTGGCGGGGCCACCGGCGGGCAACGCGAATATGTCGCGGTGCTGGCGCGGGCCGCCTGCGCGGTCGGCGTGGCGGGCCTGTTCATCGAGACCCACCAGGACCCCGACAACGCGCCCTCGGACGGGCCGAACATGGTGCCCCTGGACCGGCTGGCCGACCTGATCGGGCAGTTGCGCGCCTTCGACGCGCTGTCGAAGGGGCTGTGATGGACACGGTCATCATCATCCCTGCCCGCCATGCCTCGACCCGCTATCCGGGCAAGCCCCTGGCGATGCTAAAAGGCGCAGGCGGCGTCTCGCGCAGCCTGCTGGAGCGTTCGGTCATCGCCGGGCGCCGCGCGGTCGAGGAGGCGGGCGGCGGCATCGGCCTTTACGTCGCCACCGACGACAGCCGCATCGCCGACGAGGCGCGGCGCATCGGCGCCGAGGTGATCATGACCTCGGAAAGCTGCCGCAACGGCACCGAGCGCGTGGCCGAGGCCGTCGCCAATGCCGGGCTGGCGCCCGAAATCGTGGTGAACCTGCAAGGCGACGCGCCGCTGACGCCTCCCGGTTTCGTCACCGCGCTGATCCGGCACATGCACGCCCGTCCAGAGGCCGGGATCGCCACCCCGGTCCTGCGCTGCGATGCGGAATCGGTCAGGAACTTCATCGCCGATCGCGCGGCGGGACGGGTGGGGGCGACCACCGTGGTCTCGGACCGGCTGGGCCGGGCGCTCTATTTCTCGAAGGAAGTGATCCCCTTCACCAACGGGCGCGGCGTGGTCGATGGCGCGGTGCCGGTCTTCCACCATGTCGGGCTCTACGCCTACCGCCCCCCCGCGTTGGCGGCCTATACCGGCTGGGCGCCGGGACCGCTGGAAAGCCTGGAAGGGCTGGAACAATTGCGCTTCCTGGAGAACGGCCATCCGGTCGAGACCGTCGAGGTCAGCGCGCCCGGCGCGAAATTCTGGGAATTGAACAATCCCTCGGACGTGCCCCTGATCGAGGGCTATCTGGCGCAGATGGATTGGGCGTAAACGACCGGGGGGCGGGCCCGGGCCGTTACCGTCCGGTCCGGGCGATGACGGCGAAGAAGGTCTGGAAGATGATGCGGAGATCGGCGACCAGGCCGATTTCGGACACATATTCCTTGTCCATCGCGATCCGGTCGGCATAGCTGACGTCATTGCGTCCGCTGACCTGCCAACGGCCGGTCAGGCCGGGGCGCACGGCCTCGTAATAGCGCCGCGCCTCGCCATATTGCAAAAGCTCGACCTCGGTGACCGGCCTGGGTCCGACAAGGCTCATCTCCCCCTTCAGCACGTTCCAAAGCTGCGGCAGCTCATCAAGGCTGGTCGCCCGCAGGAAGGCGCCGAAACGGGTGACCCTGGGATCATCCGTCAACTTGAAAGTGGCGTCCCATTCGGCCCGCGCCTGCGGGTTTTCGCGCAGGTGACGGGCCAGACGTTCCTGGGAATCGATCACCATGCTGCGCAGCTTCCAGCAGCGGAACGGCTGGCCATTGACCCCGATGCGCCGATGCCCGAACAGCGGCGCGCCGCCCGACAGGCTGACAAGAAGCGCAAGCACCAGGATGACCGGCACCGTCACCGGGGCGGAAAGCAGGACCAGCGCCACATCCAGCCCGCGCTTGCCGAAACGGCGATAGGTTCCGGCCTCGAATCTCAGACAGGCGTCTTCACCCCTCAGCGCGGCGCCAGCATTGTCGGCATATCGGCCTTTCACTGACATCTCCCGGAAAATTTCAGGTTTTTGGGCAAACCCGGGATCGGCGGCATGCATGCAGCGCATTCCGGCATGGAATCGCAAGATCGGACATAACTTCTAAATTTTGAGTTAATAGCGATGCAGCGGCAGCGGCCCCCGGGGAGCGGAAATCCCCGGGAAACCCGATGACCGGCAGATGATCCGTCGACAGGCTACCGGAATCCCCTCCCGATCCTGCCGCCCCTAGCGGGGCATCTTCCCCAGCCATCGCATAAGCTCGGCCTGGAAGGCCGGATCCACCGACTCTCCGGTCAGGACGGCCCGGCCGGGCCCGGTTTCAAGCCACAGGCCCGGACGGATCTCCACCCGGGCGCGCGGCACGACCTTCGCCTTGCCCTGCGCCACCGCATCTTGCAAAAGTCCCAGTTCCGCTGCGGCATCGACGGGGCCGGGGTCAAGCAGCCGCTCTCTCAGCCCTTGCAGCTTTTCGGGCTCCTGGGCGATGGCCTGCGCCAGTTTCAGCCCCAGCCGCTCGGGGATGGCGGAACCGAAGCGCAGCCGGTCGCCAAGCGCGGCATGGAGCGACAGGAAACTGCCGATCTTCGAGCGCTTCGCCTTGCTGGCCGCCGCGAACAGCGCCGCGATCGCGGCACGGGCGTCCGTGAAGGCGCCCGCCTCGGCGGCAAGGGCGGCGATGCGGGCGCGCTCGTAATAGCTCAGCCCCGAGCGGATCTCGTTTTCCTCGACCATGGCGCGATAGGCCTCGCCCGAGGTTTCGGGGCGGCGCAGGATCGCCAGCACGGTGGCGAAACGCGCCTCGCCGGTTTCGCCATGCAATTGCCGCAGCGCCCTCAGCCGCCGCCAGCCCGAGATCAGGCCGTAGCGTCCGCCGTCCTGCGCGACCAGCTCAACCGGGGCCTGCTGGCCGCGCGCCCGGATCGAGGCGATCAGATCCTCCATATCGCCGGGATCGGCCTCCATCCGGTCACGGTGTAGCCAGGTCTCGTCCACCGCGGCCAAGGGGATAGCCTGGATCATCCGGCCCGAGACGCGAGCGCGCTCCACCTCGGCGGCAAGGTCTTCCAGCGCAGCGCGGGCGGCGGCATCCCCCGCCACCTGGGCGATGGGTGCCGGGGAAAAGCCCGCCGTCCGGCCCAGCCCCGGGGCGGGGGGCGGAGCATCGCCGCCGCCTGTCAGCGACAGGGACTCATCGCCGGAAGGAAGGCTCAGACGTTTGCGGGCCATGCTTTTCCCCCCTGCCGGAACGGTCCGGTTTCGCATGCGAAACCATATCCGGCATCTGCCCCAGAAGTCACGGCGCCGAAGGCGGATCGCATGGCAGGGCCGGTGACCGTCATCCTGCCGCCGCCTTTTCGTCGCGCCGCCAACTGCCGATCAGCAGGCGCTTCACCATCGCATAGGTGTCGTCGAAGGTCTCGCGGCCCCGGATATAGGTCTCGCGGTTGAAGTCGCGGTAGTCGGCCTCGTAGATCCCGGCGACCTGTTCGGCGGCCTGGCCGATCAGCGCGGTGAAGCCCTGGCGCACCGTCGCCAGATTGCGCCCCATCCATACCTGCATCAGCGCGGCCATCTCGGCCTGTTGCGCGCCGTCGAACCGCGTCACCACCGCGCGCACCGCATCCCATTCGAAATGCAGTTCGGCCCGGCCCAGGGCGCGGGCGGCCAGGTTCTCGCCCTCTTCGATCGAGGAGAAGGTCGAATGCAGCATGTCGAAGAACCGTCCCGTGGAATCGAACTCCAGGAACGAGGCGCCGGTGGGCACCAGCAGGATATCGGCCGCCGCCAGCCCGTTGATGGTCAGATAGCCAAGCGCGGGCGGGGTATCGAGGATCACGAGATCATAGCGGTCCAGCACCCCGTCCTCG
The DNA here is from genome assembly GCF_042762395.1 of Pseudogemmobacter sonorensis. Taxonomy (NCBI): domain Bacteria; kingdom Pseudomonadati; phylum Pseudomonadota; class Alphaproteobacteria; order Rhodobacterales; family Paracoccaceae; genus Pseudogemmobacter; species Pseudogemmobacter sonorensis. The sequence continues at coordinate 22,006 of NZ_JBEFZE010000028.1, read as the reverse complement.
GCCAGCACCTCGGTCAGCGCATCCCACAGCTTCCAGCGCCGGGCCTGCATCCGCCAGACCGGGATCTGGAATTCGGCCCAGTAAAGGTTCAACTGCGCCCCGATCAGGTCGATATTCGGCCAATGGGTGTTCTGGATCACATCGTCCGCGCCCAGCTTCAGCGCCTCGGCCAGGGTTTCGTCCACCGGGATCGGCGGCTCGCCCCGGTCGAGCCGGACCGCATTCTCGGCATGAAGGTGGCGGGCGTAATGGCGCGCCAGCAGCGGAAACACCGTCTGCCATTCGTCCTTGACCCGGCCGCCGAAGATCGAGGTCATCGAGCCCTGGCTGTCGAGATCGATCACCAGCACCTTGTAGCCGTCGAGCGCCGCCGACATCGCCAGATGCGCCGCGGTCGAGGTCTTGCCGACGCCGCCCTTGAAATTCGCCACCGCGACCAGTTTCGCGGGCAGGCCCTTCGGACGCCAGGGCAGGTATTCCTTCGACTTGTTGCCTTCGGCTGCGAAGAAGGCGCGCAGGCGCAGCACCTCGTCGAGCGTGAACCAGCGCGTCCCGCCCTCGACCTGGGCGCGGCCCTGCGGCAGGTTGGGATTGGCCTTCAGCACGCGGCGGAAATGCGCGGTCGCCACCGGGATCAGGTAGCGGGTGATCTCCCAGGTCGAGAATTCGCGCAGGCGCCGCGTGCCTTGGTCGTCGAGGCCCCGGGCGGCCAGATCGTCCCGTCCCCGGGCGCAGGCGGCGGCGAGATTTGCGAAAAGCCCGGTGGTGGCGGGGGAGCCAAGATCCTCGAGACTCGCGTCGGGATGGATGTTGAAATAGGGGGGAAGATCGGAATTTGACATCACCTGCCGCCATGTTCGCATTTTATGCAGATATACGCAAATTATCGGCACATGGAAATGTTTTGATGATCTTCTCTGCGATTTCTATGCATTTTCAACGCGGATGGGACCGCAGGAACCCGGTTTCGGGTATCGCGCGCAGATCCTGCTCAAGTTATTTTTGGTTATAGATTCTGTTAAGGAAAATCTTCCTTCAGGCAATGTCATGATATTGAAAGTAAATATCGTGAAATTCCGGCCAGGGGCGACTCTGTAACCACGAATGTGGCGATTCCGATCCCCCGAAGGGGCGACTCTGATCCCTCGAAACCTGCGGTTCGGGTTCTGGACAGGGTCTGTGGATAACTTTAGGGTGGCGTCACTGAAACCCCGAATCCGGAGATCTCGAATCCGAGGCAGAATCTGGGGGCAGGATCCGGGGCGCAAGGCGGCCCCGCGAGGCAGGCGCAGAGGCGGGATGACGGCCGGGCTCCGGGGGTGTGGCACGGGCAGGGGCGGGAGAGGGCGGCGATGACGACATTACTGCCCGACCGCCATCCGCAGGGCGATTTCTTCATCTGCGACATCTTCGACGCCCATCCCAAGGACGATCTGGCCTCGATGGAGCATCCGCTGTTCTCGCTGTCGACCAAGCCCGACCTGCGCATCCTCGACTATGCCCATAACGGCGCGCGGATCACGGTGACGCCTTCGGTCAAGGGGCTGGCGACGATCCATGACAAGGACATCCTGATCTATTGCATCAGCCAGTTGATGGCGGCGCTGAACGCGGGGCGGCAACTGGCGCGGACGCTGCATCTGCGCGCGCATGACCTGCTGGTCGCCACCAACCGCGAGACCAGCGGCGATGCCTACCGGCGGCTGTGCGAGGCTTTCGAGCGGCTGTCGGGCACCCGCATCACCACCAATATCGCCACCGGCGGGATCGAGGTCACCCGCGGCTTCGGCCTGATCGAATCCTGGGAGGTGGTGCGCAAGTCGAAAGGCGGGCGGATGGTCTCGGTCGCGGTGACGCTGTCGGAATGGCTTTACCGCGCGGTGCTGGCAAAATCGGTGCTGACGCTTTCGCGCGATTACTTCCGGCTGCGAAAGCCGCTGGAGCGCCGGGTCTACGAGCTGGCGCGCAAGCATTGCGGCCATCAGCCGGAATGGCGGGTCTCGGTCGCGGTGCTGCACCATAAATCCGGCTCGGCCTCGCCCCTGCGGGTGTTTCGCAAGATGATCCGCGACATGATCGCGGCCGATCTGCTGCCCGAATACCGTATCGAGGAACAGCCCGGCGACATCTTGCGCCTGCGGCCGAGGAAGGCCCCAGCCGACCTGCCGCTGGTTTCCTCGGGCGCGATGGAGCGGGCGCGCGATCTGGCCCCGGGCGAGGATCTTCACGCCCGGGTGGCCGAATGGCAGGATCAGTGGCAGGCCGGGGGCCGGGTGCCCTTGCGGGCGCCGGACCGGGCCTTTCTTGGCTGGCTGGCCCGGCGCGCCGCCGGGGCCTGAGGCGGGTCGTCACGCGGTCGGCGGGCCCGGGTGCGCCTGACGCCGGGGCGGTTCAGTCCTCGTCCTTGCCGTAATAGGAATAATAGCGGCCATATCCCTTGCCGTCGCGCTCGGCATGGCTGAGGACGGCATAGATCCGGGCATCGGGGCGTTTCATCTCGGCCAGTTGCCCGGCGGCCTCGCGCGCCTCGCCCTGGGTGGTCGTGCCGTAGCGGACCACGAGGACCACGCCATCGGCATGGCGGGCCAGATAGCGGGTATCGACCACCGGAAGAAGCGGCGGGCTGTCGATGATCACGATGTCGAACTGCTGCCTGGCCCCGGTGATCAGCCCGTTGAAGGCGGGGCTGTTGACCAGTTGATCGGTGGGCGTGGCGCTGCGCCCGCCCGCCGTCAGCACGACAAGCGCCGACAACGGGTCGCGCGCCACCTGAAGATCGGTCGCCGTTTCATCGCCGGGCGCGCTGAGGTAGTCCAGAAGCCCCACGCTGCTGGAAACCCCCAGCCGGTCGGCGATGGCGGGCTTGCGCAGGTCGGCGTCGATCAGCAGCGTGTTCAGCCCGGAAAGCGCGTAGGTCCGCGCCAGGGCGACGGCGGTCGTGGTCTTGCCCTCGGCCTGAAGGGCCGAAGAGATCAGCAGGACCCGGCCGCGTGGACTGCCGCGCCCGGCATGGCCGCGGGGGCCGTCGATATCGCTCGCCTCGCCCCTTGCATCGCCCCGGGCATCATCCATGTCGATCACGGCGCGCAGCTTGCGGAAGGTCTCGGCATAGGGCGACATCGGCGCGGTGACGATGGTATCGGCCAGCGATCCGCCCTCGGGGGGCTCGCTCTGGGGCACGGTTGCCGGCACGCGCAATTGCAAGATGTTGCGCAACTGGCTCTCCGAGGTGATCCCGCCGATGTAGAATTCGCGCAGGAAGGCCAAAGCCACGCCAAGGCCCAGGCCCCCGACCAGCGCCAGCATCAGGATCATGCGCCTGTTCGGCGCGGCGGCGCCATCGGGCGGCAGGGCTTCCGAGACGATGCGGGCATCGGCGACCTGAAGGCTGGCCAGGGTGCCCATGTCCTGCTCGCGCGCCAGCAGGGTCTGATACTGGTTGCGGGCATTGGTCGCGGTCTGTTGCAGGTTGAAAAGCTCGCTCAGCATCTCGGCCGAAAGCCCCGATTGCAGCAGGGTCGAGCGCAGTGCGTCCCGCGTCTCGGCCTCGAGGCTGCCGCCCAGGGCCAGGCCCTCCTCGAGTTCCGCCCGCGCAAGATCCGAGCGCGCGGAGAGATCCGTTTCGATCCGCGCCAGTTCCGAGGCGAGATCCACCGCCTCGGTCGTGCCCGCCACCGTCCCGGCCAGGCGCCGCTCAAGCTCCGTGCGCTGGCGGGCCAGCTCGGCCATGGCGGCATCGCCGAGGCTGCTGGCGGCCGCGTCCCAGTTTCCGGCCGCGATCGCGCCCTCGGCCCCGGCGAGGCGCCCGGCCATCTCGGCCTGCCGGGCCTGGGCGGCTTCGAGGCTGCGGCGCAGCTCGGCCACGGCCGGATCGCCGCTTTCGCGTTCCAACTGTGCCAGGTTGGTCTCGATGAAGCCGTTCACCGCATTCTCGGCCAGGACCAGGCGGTTCTGCGCCTCGGCCAACTGGCGGTTCAGCACGTCGCGCGCATCCAGAAGCGATCGCGTCTTGGCCGCGATCTGGCGCTGGATATAGGTGTCGGCATAGATATTGGCGATCGCCGCCGCGCGTTCGGGGCTGGCCGATTCCGCCGAGACCGCGATCAGATAGGTCAGGCCCTGGCGGCGGATGGTGATCGCGCCCTTCAGCCTGCCGATGCTGGCCTTGACCAGATCGGCCTCGCTCTGGGGGGGGCGGGGCGAAAGGCCGAACCTGCGGCGCAGGTCGTTGCCGTCGGTCTCGATGCCAAGCGCGATCCGGGTCTTTTCCAGCCAGCCCAGCTGGGGTCCGAATTCGGGATCGCGGATCAGATCCGCCGCACCGACCACCGCCAGCACCGTGGCGTCCGAGCGCAGGATCTCGACCTCGCCATCGACGCGGGCATTGAGGACCGCGCTCTGGGCCTGGCTCCCCGTGCCGGGGTCGAGCAGGTTGGTCTCCCGCCCGTCCAGCAGGAGGAGCGTCGTCGCCCGGTAGAGCGGCGTCGCGGTCAGGATGAAGGCAAGGGCGAGCCCCAGGCACAGGCCGATCGTGGCGACGATCAGCCGCCGTTGCCGTTTGAAGATGGCGACGATTTCCCTCAGGTCGATCTCGGTCGTATCCAAAGCGATACCCTTCGTTATTGTGCTGAAATGCCGGTGGAAACGATTGGCGGGCCCAAGGCGGAGGGCACGGCGGCGCCTGCCTGGACGAGAAGCTGCGCAGGATGGCCCGGAACAAGGCGGAGCGCGCTCAGTCGGCCAGTTCTCCAGGCCCCGGTGTCGACCCCGATATCCTGGGCCGAAAGATCCACCTCGTCGCGGATGACATGGCCATGGACCAGCCTGCGGGGGGGGGTGCCTTGTCCGTGGCCCTCGGTCCTGCCGGATGTCTGGCCGGGGGGCTGGCCCCAGATCAGGACGTCCGGGGGCTGGTCGGCCAGGACCCGGGCCGGGTCCTGGCCCGCATGGGCAAGCACCCAGGTCGTCTCGGCCATGGGCAGGAAGAAGCCATGGGGCAGGGCGCGCAGCCATGCCAGATGGCTTTCGGGCAGATGGGCCGCCAGCATCTGCCCCAGGCGCCGCCCTGACAGCCGCGCCAGCCCGGCCGGGTCGAGCGCCAGCCCGTAGGAGCGCAGGGTCTCGTAACCGCCATGGGTCAGCCAGTCGCCGCGCCGCTGCGGATCGGCCAGGAAAGCCAGCATCATCGCCTCGTGATTGCCACGGATCGCCAGCCGCTCGCCCCAGGGCAACGGGCGCAGGATGTCGTCGATCAGCCCGGCCACATCCGGCCCGCGGTCGATCATGTCGCCCAGCAGGACGATGCGGGGCCTGCCGGGGAAGGCGGCGGCATCGGCGCGGATCACCTCCTCCAGCCCGGCCAGCAGGCTGCGGCAGCCATGGATGTCGCCGACCGCATAGACCGGCCCGGCATCGGGATCGAGCGGCGCCAGCGCGACGCCCTCGCCGCCCCGCCCGAAAAGTCGGCGTCCGAGAAGGGGGGAGCCGAAAAACCGCTTCCACAGAAGCCGTCGCCATGGGTTGGTCTGTCCCCCCGGGACAGGCGGATGGCCCGGACCGCTCATGGCCTGTCCGCCTCCGGCCGGGGCGGAAGGGCCAATCTGGCGCCCGGCCCGGCCTCCGGCGAGGCCGGGGTTGGTGGCAGGGGCGGGGGCTCGGCGGGGCGGGACCGCCGGGCCAGGCCCATGCCGAGGATCACCACGAAGACGAAGACATTGGCCGGAATCTCCAGGCTGAAATCCGCCAGGGAATGCACAGCCGCCAGCACCAGCGCCCCCAGCCCGGCGGCGGCGGCGGCGGGGAAATCCTCGCCCGCGCGCAGCCGGTGCCAGAGCAGGATGCCGCAGACCGCCAGAAGGACCGGCGGGATCGACCCCACGACCAACCCCAGCTCGGCCCAAAGCGCCAGATAGCTGTTATGGGCCAGGTCGTAATGCACCCCGGTGTTCAGGGGCGGCGCGCGGAAGGCCTCATAGGCGGGGCCGAAGGCATCGAAGCCGAAGCCGGTCAGGGGCCGCACCGCGATCATGCCGAGGATCTGGCGATAAAGCGTCAGCCGCTCGTCCCCGCTGCGCTCGACCAGAAGCAGCCGCTCGCTCAGCCCGTCCTGGCCCAGAAGCAGCAAGAGCGCGGCGGCGGCAAGGCAGGCCCCGAACAGGATCAGCCCGGTCCGCGGGCTCAGCCGCCGATGGGCCAGCAGCAGCGAGAGCGTGGTAACCGCCAGCCCGGCCAGCGCCGCGAGGCTGCCGAGCCGCGACTGGGTCGCGACAAGGGCAAGCGCGATCAGAAGCATCGAGACCAGCACGAGGGCGCTCCCGGCGCCGAGCCTTTCGGCCAGCCCCGGCAGGCGCGACTGCCGCTGCGCCGGCTGGCCGAGGCGGCGCCCCAGCAGGGTGGCGCCCAGGACCAGCCCGAAGCCCAGGAAGGTTGCCAGCGAATTGCGGTTGACGAAACTGCCCGTCGCCGCCCCCTGGTAGCTTTGCTTCTCGCCGAAGAGCGCGATGTCGCCAAGAAGCTGCAAGGCCGCCAGGGCCCATATGGCCTGAAGCGTGATGCCGATGAAAAGGATCCAGCTCATCCGCAGCATCCTGTCGCGCCGGGTGGTGACCTCGATCACCAGCGCCAGCAGGATCAGCCAGGCGGTGAAGCGCACGGCCCCCAGCCAGCTTGCCCCGGGCAGGACCGAGATCGCCTGACCGCGCAGCTCCTCCATCCCTGGGCGCATCCGGGTCAGGACATCGGGCAGCCCCCCCGCCAGCGGCAGCGACTGCAGCACGGCGAAGGCGGGCACCAGCAGGGCCAGGCCCAGAAGCGGCAGGAAACCCGCCATGCGCAAGGGGCGCCGCGGCGCGATCCGGCCCGCGCGCCACAGCCACCAGCCCGCCAGCGCGGCGATCAGCCCCGACCAGAGCAGCCACAGGCTGGGCCGGGCGCTGGCCACCGGCACCGCGCTCAGCACCGCCATCACGGCGATCAGCACGGCGATGCGGTCGTTCAGCCGTCCCATCCGGCTTTGGCGGCGTTGCGTTTCAGCCATCGGAGGCCCCGCTCCGCAGGATTTGCAGGAAGGCGCGCTGTTCCTCGGGGGGGCGGGTCTCGGCGGCGGCCAGGATCACGTCGCGCAGGCTTTCCTCGCGCAGCCAGATCCCGGCCAGCAGCTCCCGCCCCCAGATCGAGCGCAGGCCGTTCGCCGCATCCTCGCCGATGGCCCGCGTCAGGGCATCGGGCAGATCCGCGCCCGTCGCCGCCAGGCGTTCGGCCGCCAGAAGCCGCGTGCCGAGCGGCCAGGGTTCGAAAGGCGCGGCGGCCTGGGCCAGCCGATAGTCCCCGGCGCTGATCTGCGGCGTCGCGATCAGCGCCATGGCCCGGGCCCGGGCCGAGGCGGGGCTGCGCGCCAGCACCGCCCTGGCTATGGCCGCGCAGCGGGCCGAAACCTCTTGCTGGAGTGATTCGTTCAGCCGCAGCGCAGCATTGCGGGGAATGACATATGCACAATGCATGAGCAGTTCGCGCAGCGAGCGTGCGGTTTGCGGGGCCGATTCCGGGTCGAACTGGCGCATGTCCAGCAGCGTTTCGGTATAAGATCCGCGCAGAAAAACCGCCGCCCGGTATTCCCGCAGGAAGCCCGCCCCCGCCGCAACCAGAACCAGAAAACAGATCGTGATAGAGCAAGCCGTTATATACGAATGACTTTTTTTGTCCCGACGTTTCATGCCGCGCATCTCTGCCGCCTCAATTTGCAGTCCTACCATCGAATGTCGCGTTGACACAGCGTCAATCGGACAATCCACCGGAACGTTCGGCAAGGCTTATAGGATTTGCATGATAACGGTTTGCAAGATAATGTCTGACCATCTTGCGAGGCCACGGTTTTGAATGGCCAGAGTGCAATTGACTGGTGATTTTACTCATATCTTAGGAGAAAGCGAACAGATGCCTGCCTTCTTTGATTTTCGCGCGGTGGCCATCGCAGCAGCCTTCGCATTCACCGCGCCGGGCCTTGGTTCGGCTCAGGATGTGTCGGGCCTGAGCGAGGCGCAAGTCGCACAGATTCAGGCCGCCTGTTCCGGTGGAAGCTCGGATGCCTGTGTTGCGGTGGTGCAAGCCATCATCGCGGCTGCACCGCCTGCCCAGGTCGCATCCGTCCTGTCTGCGGTCGCGGCCGAATTGACCCAGGTCTCCAATAGCGTGATCGGCACCCCGGCGGCTGTGGCTGTCCAGGCTGCGGTCAGCCAGGCCCTCTCGACCGTCGCCAGCACGGCCCGGACGAACGGCCTGACCGGGCTGGCAACGACCGTGACCAACCTGGCCAGCGCCATCTCGGCCGGTGAGGCCGTGTCCTATGAGGCGGTCGCCTCTGCGGTCGAGGCGCCGGCGGCGCCGGCGGTCGACGCCAGCGGGACCTGATCCTTCGCCACGGCTTTCCCGTTCCGAGAGCACCGAACGAATTCCATGACAGACGCGCCGGGGACAGCCCCGGCGCGTTTTTTCGTTGCCCCGTCTCGTTGTGGCCCCCGGGGCGCGGCCCTGGGCGGCTGAAATGCCGTGATTGAGACAAGTCGCGGCGGTTCGCCATTGTGCTGGCGCAGTCCGGCCATAAAGCCGCCGCCGCGACGGTGTTCCCTTCCCCGACCTATCGAGCTTCCACCGCGCGGGCATCTGCCTTGACCTGCTGCGCGCCTGGGGGCGCGAGGGTTTCGCTTCGGTGACAGGGAAGGTGTTCCATGTTCAGAGTTCCGGTATCCCGTGATGCTCATGCGATCGGCAAGTCGCCGTCCCCGTCGGCCTGGGGGCCTGCCGTCCGCCGCGGGTTGCGGCGCGCGGTTCTCGCCGCCTGCGTGGTCTTGCCCCTGGGGGCGCCACCCGCCCCGGCCTTCGTCGTGCGCCACGATCTGGGCGGCGGTGTCGAGGAACGGATCCGCAGCGTTGAGCGGCTGCGTGCCCAGGGCACGCGGATCCGCATCGAAGGCATCTGCATTTCCGCCTGCACGCTTTATCTCGGCCTGCCGCAAACCTGTGTCAGCCCTTCGGCCCGGCTGGGTTTCCATGGGCCGAGTTCGAGCCTGCCGGGCCTGCCGTTGCCACGAAGCGAATTCGAGCGCGTCAGCCAGACCATGGCCAGCTATTATCCGGCCGCGATGCGCCGTTGGTTCATGTCCGAGGCGCGGATGATCACCCGGGACTATTATCTGATCTCGGGGCATGATGCGATCGCCCTGGGAGCCAAGAGCTGCGACTGAAGCGTCGCAACCGCGCAAAACCCCGCCATTGGCAAGGGACGCTGACCCTCACCTCGGGCGATGCGGTCATATCCCTGACCATTGATGGCGGGTCGATCCTGCCCTCGCACAACCCCGATGCCTGGAACACTGGTGTAGCGATCCTGTTTGGCAGCACCCCCTACACCATGGTGCTTGGCGATATGACCGCGACCGTGGCCGTTGAGTGCAAGCATGATCCAGCTTTCGGTATGGCTGTCGAGTTTGATCCGCCTGGCTTCGATCTGGGGAACGGCGATGGCGGCGCGGCCTGCCTGCGGGGGCTGGGTGGTGATCGCCACGATGAACAGGATCGTTTCGCCTTCCCGGCTTGCCGTGGTGATGGCGACGCAGACCGGGCGAGATTTCCGGCCCTCCGTTTCCCCGGCGAGTTACTGACGCTTCCACAGGAACGGATACCTGAACACGTCCCCAGCGAGGGGCTTACTCGTCTTCTTCACCAGCCAGATCCTCCTTCAGCGCCGCGATCATCATGGCTTTGAGATCGGCGGGCATGTCGTCCAGTGTGTGGGCCTGCTGGCTGCTCTGGCCGGTGATCTGTTCGTAGCGGCCAATGCTCATCAGCACGAACTTGGGCTTGCGGTGCTTGGTGATCGCGACCGGCGACCGAATGGCTGCCTCGAACAGCCCGGGCGTGTTCCGGGTCAGATCGGCGGCCTTGAACTCTGGCAGGTTGGGCATGATGCACCTCCTTTTCCTGTAATGTGCAGATATTCAGCAAGTGGAAAGGGTCGCCCGCGAAGGGTAGCAAGCCGCTGGTGCGGGCAGGGCGTTAAGCACAGTCACCACCTCGCTTTCTCGCGCGCGGCGATCAATATCGGCGTCCAGTGCACCGATCTGCCGGTCAAGCTCGGCGAGCATCCCCGCCAGCACGTCCAGAGAAGCTGCGGCGCGCACAGGTGTTGGATTTTTGCGATGTTGCAGCCTCGCGTCGTGGCGATGGAGGCCTGTGGAGGTGCGCATTTCTGGGGTCGGGAGCTGGCCAAGCTTGGCCATGACGTCAGGCTCATTCCGCCCGCTTACGTGAAGCCTTTTGTCAAACGTAAGAAGAATGATGCGGCGGATGCCGAGGCGAGGGGGTCGCCTTCATTTCACAGGGGACCGCCTTTGGCAATCGTTGATGGCGCGTCTGCGGTGCAGATCGCGGCTTCGGCCATCATGGCCGAACCTGACTGCCACGGGGGCAGTCACCGAGGGAAGAAGTAGGCGGGGGCAGTCACCGAGGGAAGAAGTAGGCAGGAAATGTAATTTGTATTCGTCGCCCCCATCTACGGCCTTAACCCCCCTTTGAATATTGACGAAAAAATGTGTGCCTGTGGTCGATATGGCGAAGAACGCTCGAACGGTCATGAGCTTGATTTTTGTAACCCGATGGGCTACATTAACTCATGCAGTCAGTAGCAAAAACACCGATCTTCACCCGGCAGATGGAGAAGCGTGAGCTGATCGACTTTCTGGCAGAGAACCCGCTGTCTGGCGATGAAATCCCCGGTACGGGTGGGGTGCGCAAGGTCTGCTTCGCGGCCTCAGGCCGTGGCAAACGCGGCGGGGCGCGGGCGATCTACTACTATCTGGACGAGACCATGCCGCTCTACGCGCTTCTGGCCTATGCCAAAAACGCGCAAGACAACATGACCCCGGATGAAAAACGCATCGTGGCATCCCTCGCAGCCGCTCTTAAGGCCGAGTGGAAGGACAGGAAGGAACAGAAATGAACAGCTTTGGCGACGATCTGATCCAAGCAATGGGCGAAGCTCTGGCCCATGCGAAGAGTGAAGGCCCTGCAATCCTGCACACGCCTGTCGATCCGCACGAAGTCAGGACGCGGGCAAAGCTGACACAGGCCCAAATGGCTCCGCTGATGGGCATGAGCCTGTCAGGATACCGCAAAGTGGGAACAAGGACAGCGACGCGTTTCCGGACCAGCTGCGGCTCTGCTGCGGGTAATCGAGCGGGAACCGGCGGCAGTTCAGCGGGCCTTGGCGGGCTGGCGGAAGGGTTGAAGCGCATGGCTTCAGTTCACAGAGCTGTCTCTGTGAACTGAAATATAAGTGTTGCTGTGACCCCCTTCTTCGTCGGTTCTGAACAAGGTCCTCATGCGGCACTGAGCATGCGAAGTCGTCGGCCATTGGGGGCGCTGATCGTCAGGATGAGACGCGTGACGAGAGCGCAAAGAGGCCTGATATGGGCGAGGATCTTGCGGATGTTGTGGCCGCAGGCGCAGAGCACGGCGAGGAGCGCATCGCCGTCCCTGCTCTTCAGGGGGCATCTGGCCGGTCGCCCGTCTGATTTCATGTGGCCGATCTCTGGTTCGATGGCGCTTCGTCGTTTGAGGAGCTTCGCCAGAACCGGGGTAAGGCCGCGCCGCTGGCCGCTGATCAGGACGCGGTAGGTCTCGACGCCATGGCCGCGATAACCGCAGTCGACCACGGCAAGATCGGGCCTCGTGCCGGTCAGGATCCCGACCTGCTCCAGCGCCGGTGCCAGGGTGTGGCCATCATAGGGATTGCCCGCAAAGCTGCGGGTGCCGACGACAAAGCCACCATCGAGGGTGGTGGCGAGGCTGACCTTGGTGCCGAATTCGTATCGCACCCGGGCCTTGCCCTTGGAGATGCCGTCGGCCTCGGGTTCGTGCAGGGAATAGATCTTGTCGCGTCTCTTCGGCGCTTGCTCCAGCAGGCGACCGACCAGCCAGAAGCGCCTCCAGAACCTGATCCCGCAGGGGGCCTGCGGGAATATCCTGTAGGTATCTGCGCGGGTCACGGCGCACCCGCCCGGTGTAACCCTTGAGTGTTCTCAGAGCTTTACGCATGCGATGGAACTGGCGGGTATGGGCGCAGCGGCCAACCTGGACCGCGAGCCGCGGCGCGAGGCGGGCGTAGCTCTGGCGCAACTCGATCCCGGCCTTCTTCGCCAGACCGGCCAGCAGGGCACGCACCCGCTCGTAAAGCCGGGCATCCGTCGGATGCGCGATGTTCTTCTCCATCACGCTGGTATCGATGACTACCTGCTTCAGGCTGCTGTCTGTGATCGTCCCGGATGCGCTCCGCTTCGATCGCCTTGGTCAGCAGCCATTCGACACCCTCTTCGCCAATCCACTTGCGCCAGCGCACCAGCGAAGACGGATCGATCGGCAAACGGTGTTGAAAAACGTCTCTCCGGTGAAGTGCTGGAGGGGTTCTCGACCCAGCGAGCGACCACCGCCTCGTCCGACAGGTTGAAAGCGTGCTGCAGATAGATCAGACCGGCGACCAGACGCGGCGATGTCGCCGGGCGCCCTGTCGCCGAGGGGAAGAACTCGGCCCATTACCGCTCGAAGAACTCCCAGTCGATCAGCGCCGCCAGCGTCACCAGTTCGTGCCGGGCGTCGATCATGTCGACCAACCGGGGGCGCATAAGATCATCCTGTTCGCGGACGCGGGAATGCGGCTTCATCGGCGATCCGAAATTGAAGGGTTTCTGCGCCCAGATTACGAAATCTTGCGATACAACGCCAACAAAACCGACGGATATTCAAATAATATCAATGTGTTCAGCGCTATTCAGAGCCGACTAATTCGTCCATCTGATGCTAGGGTCGTCCCCGCCCCATGGCTGGTCATCGCGGGACACCGCCCAGAGATATCCGGTCTTAGTCGCGCCGAGCCCCGGATCCAGCACCGGGGCGGTGGCTTCGTCCATGAACAGCTTGCCGGATCGTTTCCGGGAGGCGCTTCATGCAGGGCCTTTCCCGTTGATGCGAAGCATCGCTGCACAGTTCTGGCGCGCTCAGCATGACGAGAGCGTCCGCCGGATCGCCGAGAAAGCTGGGAAACAACGCCAGTCTCACAAATACCGACTCACCCAATCTCATCAATACCGCTTTGGAATCTCATGAACCCCGGTCATCCGACACAGGCCTGTCCGATTGCCGCGCCCTTTGGTCTTCTGCTAGCAACATCCGATAATTCAACATTATCGGATGTTATATGCAGATGACAGGCACGGCGCTTATTTGCGAAAAATGTAGAATAATGCGCCGATATTTATCGACCTATCGATATGTTTCGTACCCCCAAATCTCCTGTCGCCCCGTCTCAAGGCCGCTGCGACACTCTCCACCGAACCCCGTGGGGCGGGGCGTAACGACATTGAACTGGCAGTCTTTCACCGGCGCTGCTTGATCCCATCGCGCAAAATGGCGCAGCATAGCTGCTTGATACTCTCGCGCGGTGCTCGCGGGGGATGATCCGGTCCGGCGCACGGGACAGCAAACGCCGTCACGCCGAAGCCGCTGAGGCAAAAATGAACCGCTTCGATGCGCTCTGCACCGACGAGATCGGGCTCGTGGCGTGAAATCAAAAGGGAAAGGGATGCATCAGATCGGGCCATGACCTCCCGATGCGGTCCCGCCTTGGCGCGTCGATGCCGTTCGGGGCAACGACAGCACCAACCGCCGACGGGCGCCTTCGACAGACTCAGAGGGTTCCCGCCGAACGAGGTTTTGGGGCCTGACATTCCCGCATCAGATCAAGTATTCGGGAGCGATCACACCTGTCCTCACCCGGTTCGGTAGCAAAACTATGGAATTTCTTCTCGCCGCTGAGGCGATCCGCGAAGCCTTCTCGCATTATTCTCGTGCGGCCAGCTCGCCAGGGCAGCAGCCTGGCGGCCCATCCCGGCAGGCATCGACGGGTGAGACCGGGCAGGTGAGGCAGATCCTGTCGCTTTACGACCGATTGGCCGCATTGCACCTGGAAACCGGGGCCGACGGCAGCCATCCCATGGGGAAGGCCGAGGCTTTGGCGCCGAAGACCTGGTTCTACGGCAATGCGTCAGACTTTCGTGCCGGTATGTTCGAGAAGTTGCCGGACATCACCGGCCGCCGCCAGCTTGAGGGCGGGATGCGGTTGACCGGAAAACCGGAGCGGCGAGAGGGGCCGCTGGTCTCGATCGTGACGGCGGTGTGGAACAATGCCGTCACGCTGCAACGCTGCATCGATTCCGTGCGGGCGCAAAGCTGGGGCAATATCGAACATATCATCATCGACGGCGGCAGCGACGAACCCACGCTGGATGTCATCCGGGCCAATGCCGACCACCTGGCCTATTTCGTGTCGGAGCCGGATGGCGGCATCTATTCGGCGATGAACAAGGGCATTGCCGCGGCGCAGGGCGACTATATCTGCCTGCTGAATTCGGACGACATGTATGATCCCGAATTCGTCAGCCGCACCCTGGCCCGGGCGCAGGAGGCCGGGGGCGAGGTCATCGTCCATACCGATTATTTCGCGGACAAGACGCCCTTGCCGACGATGCCGATCAACGAGGGCATCCTGTTCGGCCATCTGCATATCTGCCACAATACGTTTCTTGCGCCCAGGGCATGCTATGATCGTGTCGGCCCTTATGACGAAGGCTACAGGATCGTAAGCGATGCGGTCTGGATGCGGCGGGCCTTCTTGATGGGAGAGCCCTTCCTGCCGCTGGCGCAGCCGCTGTTCACCCTGTCGTCCGGCGGGCTGTCGTCCGGCACCAGTGAGGCCCATCGCAAGCTTTTCATCGGCGAGGTGGTCCGCAGCTACCGGCAGCTTTTCCCCGGGATCACCGAGGCGGATGCCGAGGCAATCTACATGTTCCGGTTCAACAAGGCCAGGACCGCGGCGCTGCATGATGTTGCGATGAAATATCATGATCAACCTGCCGTCCTTGGTGCCCTGCGCCGCTATGCCGAACATTGCATGCGCGACCGCGGCAATTTCCGCCTCAAGGCGGCGGAAGCGGTGACGGTCTTCCCGGATTTCATCCGCCTGGCCGATCTTCTGCATATGGACCGCCGCTGCTTTCAGATCGAAACCAAGGCCGGGCCGCTTTCCGAGATTCTCGGCCGGATCGAGGCGATCCTCTCTCGCCGCAAGCCATCGGCCCGCAAGACGATCCTGCATTTCATCACGGTGTTTTCCGCGCCGTCGGAAACCTTCGTCTATGATCTTCTGAGCCGACTGGAGGCTGAGCCGGATCTGGACAGTTTCATCCTGTTCGAACATGCGCAACTGCGCGAGGAACGGCCTTTCGACAAGGCGATCCAGGTGTTCTGGAACGATTTCCCGGAAATCATCGCAGGCCAGATCTACAAACATATCGTCGAGCGCCTGAAGCCGGATCTTGTGATCGGCCATTTCGCACTCAACGAATGGAAATGGGCCCAACGCTCCCGCAGTCTCGGGATCGAGATTCCCACGATCAGCATGTGCCACGGGATCGACGCTTTCTCGCTGCGCGACAAGCAGGACTACCGCCAGCACGTCGTGGAACGGTTTTCCAGACGACCTGACACCGCCTTTACTGCCGTTTCCGGTTACCTGCGGCAGGAACTATTGGCCAATGGCGTGCCCGAAAGCCGCATCCAACTGCTGCACAACGTGGTCAATGACCGTTTCTTCGCGCATCGCAAGACTGGCGGTTATTATGACCACAGCCGGACACTGAAGCTGCTCTCGATCGGGCGTCTGATCGATTGGAAGGGCCATCGCTTCCTGATCGACGCGCTCGACCGCTTTCGCAAGACCTGCACGCCGGATGTGCATCTGACCATCGTCTATGGCAACGGTGCCGACGAGTTGGAAAGCCTGAAGGCCCAGGTTTCATCGCTGGGTCTGGGCGCGCATGTTTCCTTCGTTCCCTTTGTCGATTTCAGTGCCGAGCCCGGCTTCATGGCGGGCTTCGACCTGTTCGTGCATCCATCGACCTACAGCAGCGGCCCAGTGGTCAAGTCCGAAACTTTCGGGGTTGCGCTGCTCGAGGCGATTGCGGCCGGTCTGCCGGTGATCACCACGGATGCCGGCGGCCTGCCCGAGGTGATCGGCGACGAGAAGCGGTTCGCCCGCATCGTTCCCCATGCCGATGCCGGCGCGCTTGCCGGGGCGCTGGCTGACATGTGGCGCGACGGCTCTACCTTTGCCGACAACCGGGCCTATGCCGAAGAGCGGCTGGAGCGATTTTCGGCCGACGCGCAGATGGCGGGGTTGCGTGCGCTGATCGACAAGGTGACGGCCCCCCGGATCCGGGCGGCGCTGTTTTCCTCCTCGACAATCCAGGGGGCGGGTTACGCGGCGTTCCGGGTCCACCGGGGTCTGCGGGAGACCACGGTCGTCCCACATATGTTCACCACTGTCCGCAACCATGAAAGTGAACCCGATGTCACCGTGATCAGGCATCCGTCGGGCGACAATGCCAACTGGCGCCGCCTGCAAGGGCCGCCGAAGCCCGGGCTGACGATCTTCACCATCAATGACGATCACATCCCGAATGCCGACCTCCTGCGCATGGTCGAACCCTATGACGTGATCAACCTGCACTGGCATGCGCGCTTTCTCTCGCTGGAAAACATCGCGGCGCTGACCCGCAGCGGCAAACCCGTGGTCATGACGATCCGCGACATGATGCCGATCACGGGGGGGTGCCATTTCTTCCATGGCTGCGACCGTTGGCGGCAGGATTGCCGCAACTGTTCCCAGCTTGCGCCCGACCATGCGGATTACCCGTCGACCGTGCTGGCGATGAAACGGGCCTGCTACGATTTTTCCAATCTGACGCTGGTGGCGATCTCGAACCATTCCAGCCGCATTCTGGCCCAGGCGCCGCTGTTCCGGGACTGCCGGATCGAGGTCATCCCGAATTCGATCGAGACCGATGTCTTCCGTCCCTATGACCGTATGGCCCGGCGCAAGGAATTCGGCCTGCCCCTCGATCGCAAGATCATCGGCTATGTTCCCTCCTTTTCCAGCGAGGTGAAGGGCTACAGGGAAATCGTCGCGGCGATGAAGCTGCTCGACACGAAGGCCATGGGCGGCGATCCCTTCGTCATGCTGGTCGGGAACGAGACCCCGGCCACGGCCTCCATCCCTTTCGACAAGAAGGCGCTTGGGTATATTTCGGACAACAACAAGCTTGCCCGGGCCTACTCCTGCGCCGATGTGGTGGTCGTGCCCTCGCTCGAGGAAACCTTCTCCAATACGGCGGCCGAGGCGATCGCTTGCGGGGTGCCGGTGGTCGGCTTCAAGACGGGTGCGATCCCGGATCTCGCGGTCGACGGCAAGACGGGCTACACGTTCGAGGTCGGCGATGTGCCGGGTCTGGCGCGCGGCATTGCCCAGGTGCTGACGGGCCGGAGCATGAAGGCCGCCTGCCGGGCCCATGCCGAAGAGATGCTGGCCTTCCCGACCCAGGCCCGGCGTTACGAGGCCCTGTTCCGGGAACTCGCGGCGAAGACGGGCGGTCTTCGCAGGGATTGACCGGAGTTATTATAGGCGTTTGTTCTTATGGTTTGATGCCCAGAATATGCATGCTTGGGCGTTAGCACCCTCTACACCAACCATCGAAACACCCCTCACTCAACCGCGGCCGTTACTTTGCTTACGTCAATCAGCCAGCCATTTTCTTGAGAGGTTCCAAAAAGTGCAGCGTATTGCAGCTTATAGTATTTGGAGATCGCGCAAAATGCGGCAGTGCCGACGTTAGGGTCAAAAATCTCGACAACTCTTGTGCCTGCCCGGCAGCAGAAGAGTGATGTTAGTCCAGCCCCATGCGGAGCCACAATAATATCCGCGCCAGAGAAGATATCGATTTGCTTTTCCGGGCTCAATTCGCTAAGAACAACAACTTCAAAACCCAATCGTTTCAGCGCATCTTCCAATTCACCCTCATTCAATAGAGGTCGAGCTGTTGCATCTTTTCTAGAGATATACAATTTTCCGACAGACGATGGCCGACCTGCCGGAATTTTTGCGCGAATAGTGGACATAATGGTATGATCGCAGAAATGTGCGGGATGAGAAAGATGTTTGAAAGAGTCTCTAGATAAAATTAATTCGTCAAAGTAATATGATTCTTCACGCGCCAACTGACTTGAAAACGGAATTACACTTTTTCTTATATATTGATTGTATGGCCGATTGGATCGCGTAATGAATACTTCACTTTCATGGGAGATTTCATCGTGGACTGCAAGAATACCTCGGCCGATATGGTCGTAAGTGTAGTGGCAAATATTGTCACAAGAAAACCTATCAGATGAGAAATACCCCCTTCCATACCTTGCGCCAATATTCCTTTTCCCCTCAAAATTCCACCTCGGAAGAGCCGTAGAATACCTTGATATCCCATCTGCATGTTCAAGAATGTATCCAGAACCTAACGGGGTAATTATGGCATTTCTAAATAAATGATACTGGCGCTCGTTTGTTCTTCCTTGCTTCATTCCAAGAAGTGAAATTTTTGTCCCTGCAAACAAGGCTATCTCATTTTCGAAATTCACGTCTCTAGGAGAAAATTTTCCAATAAGATTTGGCTCCTCATCTGATACTTTCCATCCTGAAAAATGCGGGAATTCTCTTAGAACAATCTCGTCTGAAAGCGCAGCCCTGATCCAGTTGGGATCCGTAGGGGGGGGAGAGAAATATGACGCGCTACATGCCTGTAATGTATGCCATTTTCCATAGAACAAACTCCGCTCAGCCAGCTTTCGCCCCTATAACACCAGGTCTGACTTAGAGCCAGTAGAAGATCAGCGGACAAAGCACGATATCCATCGCAAAAACCGTATTCACACCCAATGGTGGCGCCGACGCCGGGGCCGTGCATCCAGTGACTGTCCAGCGCCATGCCCTTCCCGCCGCGCGGTTCTCGAAAGCGCTGGTGCCGACGGCGGAGGCCATTATGATGCACGGGCCCCGGCGCCCCAGCGGCCCCGGGGCCCAGCGAATCCGGGACGATGCCTGATGCCTTTGCGCAAACCTTTCGACCATGCCGCCACAACGATCGTGATCGGGGCGGGCGGTGCCCATGATGCCCCGGCGGGCTCCGGCCAGCGGCTTGTCCTGGTCGAGCCGGACCCGGAGCTTGTGGCGCTTTTGCGCAGGCAGCACGAAGGGGCGGCGAATGTCACGATCCTGGCCGCGGCGGTCGGCGCGGCCGATGACCGCCAGGAACTGCGCCGGTTCAGCCTGGCGCGGCTGAACGGGATCCAGGCCCCGGATCGCCTGACCGAGCTGATGCCGGGGGTGCGCCCGCTGCCCGGCCTGAGGGTCGATGGGATCACGGTCGGGACCCTGCTGCGCGAGTTGGGGAATCCGAAGGGCCCGCTGCATCTGGTGATCGACGCGCCCGGCAGCGAGCAGGACATTCTTGACGGCTGGAAGCAGGCCGATGCGCTTGGCCTTGTGGGTTCCATCGAACTGCACGCCCCGGCCGAACCGCTTTATGCCGCGTCTCCCGGCATGTCCGCCCTGTCGGACTGGCTGGGGCAAGAGGGCTTCGGGATCTGCGGGGCGGACCGGACCGATCCCGACTGGCCGGTGCTGTGGTTCCTGCCGGAAACCGCATTCGGGGTGCGGGACCAGCTTGCCACGCTGGCCGCCGAACGCGATACCGCCGAGACAGCCCGCCAGGCCGCAGTCCAGAAGCTCGACGAAACCCAGGTCGACCTCGCGGCGGCAACCGCCGAACGCGACGCGGCGGTCCGGCAGTTGGACGAAGCCCGCGCCGGTCTGGCGACGGCGACCGCCGGGCGCGATACCGCCGAGACGGCCCGCCAGGCCGCGATCCAGAAGCTCGACGACACCCAGGCCCGCCTCGCAGCGGTGACCGCCGAACGCGACACCGCCGAAACGGCCCGCAAGAGCGCGCTCCAGAAGCTTGAGGAGGGCGGGCGGGATCTGAGCCTTCAGATGCGTCTTCAGGCGATGGCGCAACTCGATCTCGACGATTTGCGCCGCAGCCTCGCCCAAAGCGAGGCCCGCCGCCGCGAGATCGAGGATCTGCTGCGCAAGCTGACCCCCCATCTGCAGGTGGCGGCCGAGGAATTGCACCGCCTGCAGCTTGTGGCCCCGCAGGCGGATGCGGCCCCGGCGACCGCGCAGGTCGCGGCGCAGGACCCGGAGCGGCCAGTCGCCAAGGCCCGGCGTCGGAGCCGCAATGGCTGATCCCCGCTCTCCGCTTGCGCCCCTGCTGCATCAGGTCGAACAGGCGCTGGATCTTCTGGACGGGTTTCGCAGCCCCGCCCTTGCGGCCCTGCCCGCCGAGCCGCTGCCCAGCCTGGCCGAGCAATGCAGTCGGCTGGCGGCCCGGCCCGAGGCGGGTCCCCCGCCGCTGCGCATGATTCACCACATGGCCTGCACCGGCGGGACGCTGATCTCGAAGGCGCTGGCCGTCCTGCCCAATGTGGTCCTGCTGAGCGAGATCGACCCGCTCAGCACCCTGCGCGGCAACCCGGGCAGCAAGGCGCCGTTCGCGCCGTCGGATCTGATCCTTGCCATGCGCCATGCGCCACGGCCCGTGCCCGAGGACGTGCTTGTGGCCACGTTCCGGGCCGGCACCCTCGCCGCGCATGGCGTGCTGGCGGAAAAGGGCATGCGGATGGTCATCCGCGACCATTCGCATTCGCATTTCTGCACCGGGGTCGATCCTGCGGCGCGGGCTTCGCTGCGCGAGATGCTGGCGGGTGAACTCCCGCTGCTTTCGGCCGTGACCGTGCGGCATCCGCTGGAATCCTTCCTGTCTCTGGGCAACAACCGCTGGACCCATTTCAGCCCCTTCACCCTTGAAGAATATAGCCAGCGCTATTCGGCCTTCCTCGACCGGCATGCCGGGCTTGACATCCTGCGCTACGAGGAATTCGTCCTTGCGCCCGAGGCGACGCTGCGCCGCCTGTGCGACATCCTGGCGCTGCCGTTCCATCCGGCGGCGCTGGACCTGCTGTCCGCCGCCCGGCTGACGGGCGACAGCGGGCGCAGCAGCCCCGTCGTCGGGCCGCGGCCGCAAAAGGCCGTGCCCGAGGAGATGCTGCCGGATTGCCGGGGCGCCGCCTATGTCGGGTTGTGCGGGCGGCTGGGATACGATCCCCTGCCGGATGGGGCCGCCGCATGAAGAGGGGGTCATCACATGAAAAGGCGCGTCCGGGGCGTTCCGGCTGGAAAACCGCAGGCCGATATGATTATCGGAGGGCCCGATCCACGATCCAGCAACGGCAGGCAGCCCGATGAGTGTTGAGACGTCCTTCGTCGGCCTTCGCCTCGTTCCGGGGGATCCGGCGATCACGCCGGAGATGCTGGCCGGGGTGCGGGACATGTTCGGGGGGCGCCCCCTGACGGCCGCCACGCCTGAGGCCGCCCTGGAGGCGGGGGGCACGGCCCTTGTGCTGCTGCGCGATCCGGCCCAGGTCCTAGCGACGGCCCTGCTGTCCGCGCCGGGGGCAGAGGCGGCGCTGCATGACTGGCGGCAATGGGCGCAGGCCCTGTTGCGTCGGCGCAGGCAGGACCGGGGCCGGATGCATCTTGTCGATATCGACCTGCTGGCGGATCCCGAGACCGGGGGCCCCGATGCCGCGGCGCTTGGCAGGCTTGGCGCGCTGGTCGGCATGGCGATCCTCCGGGCCCCGGCGGTGCCGATGCCTGGGCGGGCCCCCGATCCGGTGCTGGCCCTGGCCGAGGGTCTTCTGGCCCGCGACCGGCAGGATGCGCTTCTGGTCGCGGAACTGGAGGCCGAGACCCATCGTCCCGCCCGCGAGGCGGACCCGTTCGAGCGGGTGGACCGCGCCCTCTCGGCGCTGCGGCTGGCCGAGCGCGAGCGCGGGCTGCAACGCGAGACCATGGGGTTGCAGGTCAGCGAGATCGAGCGGCAGGCCCGTGGGCTTGTCGCCGCGAAGACGGAAGCACAGGCGCAGGCCGCCCGTTTCGCGGCGCTGGAGGAGG
>NZ_JBEFZE010000027.1:0-52394 GCF_042762395.1 Pseudogemmobacter sonorensis | reverse complement strand
CGATTATATCGAGATGTGCTATAACCCGAAGCGCAAGCATGCGAGAAATGGGATGCTGTCACCCGCCGAGTTCGAACGGCAGCAGATGATGAGACGCGAAGGCGTCTAAGAAACTCGGTGCTATTCAGTGCCCGTCAATCTGCTAGCCTCAACCCGACAGAATTCATGGTCAGGAGATTCGGCATGTGTCAGGCATGTTTCGACAGCTACCAGCACACAGGCAGGCTTGACTTCTGCCATTGCGGCACACCTGAAACCCAGGCGGCCATGCGCCGGATCGAGGCCGATATCTCGCGTCGGCAGTTGCTGGGCGGCATGTCGGCGGTGGTGGGCATGTTCGCGGGCTTCGGCCTTGCGCCCAGGGAGGTGCGCGCCCAGACGCCAGGCAGGCCGCTGCTGCTGACCAACCTGCGGCTTTTCGACGGCGAGACGCTCTCGATCCGCGAGGGTGTCGATATCCTCGTTCAGGACGGCCGCATCGCGGCACTTCCGGCCAGCGGCCAGGGACCCGAGGATGCCGACCGGATCGACTGCGGCGGGCGCTGCGTCATTCCCGGGCTGATCGACGCCCACTGGCACGCGACGCTGGCAGGCGTCAGCCAGGTCGTCGCCCTGACGCAGGACATCGGCCTCGTGCATCTGCTCGCGGGCCGCGAGGCCGGCACCACGCTGATGCGCGGCTTCACCACGGTCCGGGACGTCGGCGGCCCGGCCTTCGGGCTGAAGGCGGCGGTCGACCGGGGGGTGGTGACGGGGCCGCGCATCTTCCCCTCGGGCGCGATGATCTCGCAAACCTCGGGGCACGGGGATTTCCGCTTTTCCAACGCGCTTCCGATGATGCCCTCGGACCCGGCCGACTATGCCTCGGCCCACGGCATGACGGCGCTTGCCGACGGCGTGCCCGAGGTGCTGCGCCGCACCCGCGAGCAGCTGATGAAGGGGGCGAGCCAGATCAAGATCACCGCGGGCGGCGGCGTCGCCTCGCAATACGATCCGATCGACGCCACGCAATTCACCGAGGCCGAGATGCGCGCGGCGGTCGACGCGGCCGACGACTGGGGCACCTATGTCTGTGCGCATGTCTACACTTCCAGGGGTATCCAGCGCTGCATCGCCAACGGGGTGAAGTCGATCGAGCACGGCCAGCTTGCCGACGAGGATACGGTGAAGATGATGGCCGACCACGGCACCTGGTGGTCGATCCAGCCCTTCCTCGCCGACGAGGATGCGAACCAGTATACCGACCCGAAGGCCCTCGCCGGACAGAAGATGGTGGCCGAGGGCACCGTCCGCGCCTTCGAGCTGGCGCAGGTCCACAACGTCAACTGGGCCTTCGGCACGGACGTGCTCTACGCGGGCGCGGAAAGCCAGGGTCGGCAACTGGCGAAGCTGGCCCGGTTCATGTCGCCGCTCGACGCGCTTTATCGCGCGACCGGGGCCGCGGGGGCGCTTCTGGCGCTGTCGGGGCTGCGCGCGCCCTATGACGGGCGGCTGGGCGTGATCGCCGAAGGCGCGCTGGCCGACCTTCTGGTCGTGGATGGCGACCCCGAAACCGATCTGTCCTGGCTGGGCGATACCGACAACCTGCGGCTGATCATGAAGGGCGGCCGGATCTTCAAGGAGACCCTGTGATGCGGGCATCAACGGTGAAATGTCTTTCCGCCCTGGCCGCTCTGGCCCTGACCGCCCTGCCCGCCGCCGCGCAGGACAGCGGCTGGCAGGGCCAGATCACCCCCTATGTCTGGGCCTCGGGCCTTGGCGGGGACATCACGCCCTTCACCGGGGGGCCGACGGTGTCCTTCGACAAGTCCTTCTCGGATGTGCTGGAGGATCTGGACGGGGCGTTCTTCCTGTCGGGCTATGCGCGGAAGGATCGTTTCGTGGTGCTGGGGGATTTCAGCTATTCCTCAAGCTCGAAGGGCGAGCTGACCCCGGTGGGTCCGGCCAGCGGCAAGCTGCGGCAGACCTCGCTGACGCTGGCGGCGGGCTATCGCGCGGTGTCGAACGAAAGCATGACGCTGGATCTGCTGGGGGGGGCGAGGCTCTGGCGCATCAAGGGGTCGGTCGAGGCCCCGGGCGTCGGGATCCAGAGTTCGCCCGGCAAGAGTTTCGTCGATCCGATCCTGGCGCTGCGGGCGAATTTCGCGCTCGCGCCGCGCTGGTCGGCGATCTTCTACGCCGATGTCGGCGGCTTCGGCGTCGGCTCGGAAAGCACCAGCCAGATCGTCGCGACGGCCAACTATCAGGTGAACGACAATCTTTACGTCTCGGCCGGGTATCGCCAGTTGAACGTCGATTACAGCGACGGCGGCACCCGGATCGACGCGACGATGGCAGGCCCGCTGCTGGGCATGACATGGCGTTTCTGAAGGGGGCAGGGGCATGATCCGTTCATTCGCCGTGGCGGCAGCGGCAGCGGTAATGCTGGCCGCGCCCGTTGCCGAGGCCTGCACCCGGGTGGTCTATCACGGCCCCGAGGGGCGGGTGCTGACCGGCCGCTCGATGGACTGGTCGATGCCGATGACCAGCAATCTATGGGCTTTCCCGCGCGGCATGGCGCGTGACGGGGCGGCGGGCCCGAGGTCGCTGGAATGGACCTCGAGATACGGCAGCCTGATCGTCTCGGGTTATGACATCTCGACCGTGGACGGGATGAACGAGGCGGGGCTGGTCGCCAACCTGCTGTGGCTGGCGAATTCGCAATATCCCGAGGATGACGGCCAGACCCCGCGGATGTCGCTGTCGGCCTGGGCGCAGTTCTTCCTCGACAGCTTCGCCACGGTCGAGGAGGCGGTGGCCTATGTGAACGCGAACCCCTTCGACACCGTGACGGAGGACGTGCCCGTCTCGTCCGGCAAGCTGACCACGGTGCATCTGTCGCTGTCCGACGCCGACGGAGACAGTGCGATCTTCGAATGGATCGGGGGCGAACTGGTCGTCCACCATGGGCGCGAATACCGGGTGATGACCAACGACCCGCCCTATGAGGAACAACTGGCGATCGCAGCCTACTGGAAGGGCGTGAACCCGCGCGAGGCCTTGCCCGGCACCACCCGCGCCGCCGACCGCTTCGTGCGCGCCGGCGTCTACATCGACATGGTGGTGCAGTCGGACGACCCGCGCACCGCCGCCGCCGCGGTGTTCAGCGTGGTCCGCAACGCTTCGGTCCCCTATGGGGTCGGCATTCCCGACGCGCCGAACCTGTCCACGACGCGCTGGCGGGTAGTGGCCGACCAGAAGGACCGGCTATTCTACGTCGAATCCGCGATCTCGCCCAATGTGCTCTGGGTCGATCTGGCGAACTTCGACTTCGCCGAGGGCGCGCCGGTCCGCATGCTGGACCTCGGGCCGGACATGACCGCGATCCATTCCGGCGAGGTTTCCGCGGAATTCGTCGAGGCCGAACCGTTCCGCTTCGAGACGGCGGAATAGGCATGAGGAAAGCTGAAGGAAGCGTGTCAGCTCTTTTGAGTATAGGTGATCCGTCCCATGCTTCACGGAAAGGAAGCATGCATGACGATTTCCGGGGAAATTCTGGATGAAATGCTGAAGGGCGTTGAACGGCCTGAGGATCTACCTGGCGATGCCGGGCTGATAAAGGAGTTGAAAATCTGACTGATGGAGCGCAGGCTCGGGGCCGAACTGACCGCACATCTGGGCTATGATGAGGGCAAAGACGCGCCTCCCGGGCAGCGCAACCGACGCAACGGCTTCTCGACGAAGGTGCTGAATGCCCGGGGACCGGGGGGACGGGGAACTGCCGGTGGCAATGTCGCGCGATGGTGACAGCAGCTTCGATCCATAACTGGTTAAGAAGGGTCAGATCCGAATCGACGGGATGGATGAGAGGATCATCGGTCTTTACGCCGCCGGTTTGAACCTCCGAGACATCCAGGGCATTCGCCCGACCTCTACTGTCTGAAGGTCTCGCCCGATCTGATCCGCCGCGCCACGGGTGCGGTGCTGGACGAGGTCCCGAATGGCAGGGCCGGGCTTGGAGCGGATGCATCTTATCGTGATCTTTGATGCTCTGCGGGTAAAAATCCGCGATGCCGACAGCCGGACTGTCAAAACAAAGCGGTTTATGTTGCTCTCGGCGTCACTCGGGCCGGCCTGCCCGGGGTTCAACATGCTGTCGATGTCGCTGACCCTGGCCGGAGCCGTTGCAATGGCCTCTTCCATCCTGACCGCACAGGGAGTGGCGCTGATCTCTTCGAGGCGCTTGCCCGTCACCGCGCGCTTACCCTCTTGCTGACTTGGAGAAGCTGCAGGGCAGGTATGGCTGTGGGATTTCTGAAGGCGCTGCTACGCGCGACCTTCTTCGGCTATCGCAAGTTCCAGCGGCCCGAACCCGAGCCGCGCGGATATCTGCTGATGGGCGATGCCGCCGCCATTCCCGCGATCAATTCGATCCTTGCCGATCTGCCGCCCGATGCCGAGGTGCGCGCGATCCTTCAGGCGAACGACCCGGAGGGCGCGGCGATCCCGATGTTCGCGCATCCTCGGTTGCATGCGATCTGGACCGGGCCGGGTGCCGCGGCGCTGGCCGAGGCCGTGCCCGAGGGAGACTGGTCCGACTGGTATGCCTGGACCGCGGACGAGAATACGGCGGCCAAGGCGGCGTGGGCGGCGCTCAACCCGCGCAACGGTTTTTCGCTGACCGGCATCACCCACGCCGCCTGCTGGATTCGCGGCAAGGAGATGCGGTTGAAGAAGGAGCGGGATGAAGCGCCCGCCCATGCCGCTGGGGCGTCGGTTGCACCGCCGGAACCCGTCGCTGCGGTGGCCGATGTCGCAACGGCTGAAGCCCTCGCCGCCGACGCCGTTGCGCAACCCGTCCTCCGGCGCGGGAGATGGCGCTCGCAGGGCAGCGAGGGGCTTTGAAACGGAAACTGCGTGTCGATGGGAGTACAGACTCTGGCCGCGCTGATCCAGATCGCGTCCTATATCCTGCTGGCCGAACTTGCGCGCCGTCTGATGGCGGGAACTGACTGGCGCGATATGGGTGCGGTGGCGTTTTGGGCGCTGCTCCTGTTCGGGCTGGCGGGAACCTTGACCTCAGGCCTTCTGCTCTGGCTGCACGCAGTCGATGCCGGGCTCGGCCGCGATCTGCGGCTGCTGGCCAAGCTGTCCCGCCTGCCGTTGGGCTGGTTCACCGACAGCAACGCGACAGCCGTCCGGCAGATCATCGACGAGGATGCAGGGCGCCTGCATTACCGCGTCATCCGTCGGGGGAACCAAACTTTCAGGCCATTCCCGGAACGAGAACCTGCCTGAGAACCTTCCCGCGTTCCAACAGGTCGAACCCCTCATTCAATCCGTCGAAGCCGATGAAGCGGTCGATCAGGTTGCCAATGGGAAGCTTGCCGTCCTGCTCCAGCCGGATGAAGCGCGGAATGTCGCGAACGGGAACGCAGGAGCCCATGAAGCTGCCACGCAGGGCCTTTTCCTCTCGCACGAAGCCGCCGGGGTCGAACCCGAGTTCCGCGCCTTTTTTCGGAAGGCCTGCCATGATCACGCTGCCGCCGCGGCGCACGACCGCGAGCGCGGTCCGCATGGCCGGGACGGCGCCGGCAAACTCGAAGGCGAAGTGAACGCCGCCCTGGGTCGCGTCCCGCACCGCCTCGACGCAGGTCTCGTCTTTGGGATTGAAGACATGGGTCACACCCAGGGCCTTCGCCCGTTCGAACTTGGTTTCGTCTATGTCCATGCCGATGATGGTCGCGGCGCCGCACAGGCGCGCGCCCAGAAGGGCGCTGGCGCCAACGCCGCCAAGGCCGATGACCGCGACGCTTTCTCCGGCGCGAACCCGCGCCGTGTTCAGGATCGCGCCCACTCCGGTCATCACGGCGCAACCCAGAAGCGCCGCCCGGTCCAAGGGGAACGTCCGGTCGACGACGACGACGGAGCCGCGGTCGACAACGGTATATTCGGAAAAGCACGAAACGCCGGAGTAATGGGCCAGTGTATTGCCCGCCGCATCCCGGAAGCGGCTCCCCCCGCCCATCAGTTCGCCCTTGGCGGCTGCGGCTGCGGCGGTGGTGCAGATCTGCGGCCTTCCCTCCAGGCAATAGACGCAGCGGCCGCAGGACGCGGCGAACTGAAAGACGACATGATCGCCGATGGCGACATCGCGGACCGCGCTGCCCACTTCCAGGACTTCGCCCGCCCCCTCATGGCCGAAAACCAGCGGCAGAACCGGCGCGCTGGTTCCGTTGATGGCGTTCAGGTCGGAATGGCAAAGTCCCGCACCACGCACCTTCACCAGGATTTCGCCCGCAGCCGGAGGGGCGATGAATATCTCCTCGATAGAGATCGGGTTCGAGGATTCATACGGCTGCCTCGCGCCAGTGCCGCGAAGCACGGCGGCTTTGGATCTGATCAAGTCGTCCTCCATCGGTATCGCGGTCCGGGGCGTGCGGCCTTGCCTGAAGGGCAACAGGGATTCGGTTCCGCAAGGCCCGCGCAGATGTCCGGGATGCAGCAATTTGCATGCCGTGGACCGCAGGGGCGGGCGGGCCTTGGCTCAGGACCAATCCGCGCCGGGAAAGCGGTGCAATATCGGCCTGTCCCCGATGGTTTTGCAGATCGTGCATCACTCCGGTGGCCCGCCTTCGACGCCCTGGCCCACGCCGACATTGTATATGCCGCGCACATATCGGGGGGCGACTGTTGTCCCGCAAGGCACGAGAGGCCGCCACCCCGGCCTGACCGCCGTGGCATGGACATTGCTGGTAACGGCGATAGCCGCGGTTTCCGAGGAGAGATGCGGTTCGACATATAGGTGAGGAGGACGATATGAAGAAGGAAGCCCTGCATCTGGCATTGCTTGGTGCTGCGATGGCCTGTCTTGCGACGCAGGCCGCCGCACAGGACAAGATCAAGCTGAGGGTGGCGGGCTTCCTGCCTGCGACCCACTTCCAGGTTCCCAACGGCAGCAACGTCTGGATGGACGAGGTGAAGCGGCTCACCGGCGACCGGGTCGAGTTCGAATATTATCCGGCAGAGCAGATGGGCAAGGCCGCGAGCCTTATGGAACTCCTTCAGGCGGGCGTCATCGACGTCGCCGAGATCGCCCCCGCCTATGTTACCGAGAAGCTGCCGCTGATCGGGGTCCTGGAGATGCCCGGCCTCGTTCCTGATTCCTGTTCCGGCGCGAAGGCGTTGCGCGCCCTGGCCGAACCCGGCGGCACGATCTACGAAAGCGACTTCAAGCCCAATCGCGTCAGGCCGCTGACCTTCTTCATCTATCCGGCCTACAAGGTGGTCACGGCCTCCAAGGCGATCGAAAAAGGCGAGGATTTCCAGGGCATGAAGCTCAGGACCTCGGGCGGGGTCGCCGCGCTCGTCACCAGCAAGCTGGGCGGGGTCGCGGTGCCGATGCCCTGGCCCGAGGTATATCAGTCGCTGTCGCGCGGCACGCTTGACGGCGTGTTCTCCTCCTTCGTCGGCATCGAAGAGGCGGATCTGCATTCGATCACCAAATACGGCATGCTGGGCTACAATTTCGGCACGCCTTCCGTGATCATCTCCATGTCCGACCAGAAGCTGAATTCGCTGCCGGAGGATGTGCGCAACGCGCTGGTGCAGGCCGGGACGGTCGCCGACGAGTCCTTCTGCTCCTACGTCAACGAGAACGAGGAGCTTACGATCCAGAAACTGGGCGAGGAGGCCCTGACGCTGGTCACCTTCAGCGACGAGGAAAAGTCGCGCATGGACGAAACCCTCGCCTCCATCAGCCAGGAATGGGCGGCCAGCCTGGACGGGAGGGGCCGACCCGGCACCAAGGTGCTTGAAGAGTTCCGCCAGCAACTGGGCACGGCCCACTGACCTCCCGGCAGTCCCCGTCGCCTTGAATGGGCGGCGGGGGCCCCTCGGGCCAATTTCCCAAGGACCTGCAACATGCCAGACCTCCGACCCGAGCCGGCAGGCTCACGACCCTTGACCCGTCTGTTGCTGTCGTTCGACCGGCTGCTCTGTCGCGTCGAGGTGCTGATGATGATCCTCGCGGGCATCCTGATCATCGCGATCATGCTGCTCGTCGCGAGCGACGCGCTTGGTCGCTATCTGTTTCGGACCCCCATCGCGGCGACCTACGACCTTGTGACGGGATATATGCTGCCGAGCGCATTGCTGCTCGCGCTTTCCTTCACGCTTCGCCAGGGCGGACATGTCAATCTGGATTTCTTCATCCACCTGATGCCGTCCCGTCGGCGCAACTTCGTGGTCGGAGCCCTGCTGCTGGCCTCGACGCCTATCGTCGTGGTCATGGCGACGGGCGGCGCAATGAAGGCCTGGCACAGTTGGCAGGCCGCCGAGGTGACGATCGGTGTCTATTCCTGGCCCGTCTGGCTGAGGGAGGCCATCGTGCCGGTCAGCATGGGGGTCCTTGCCCTGCGCATGGCGCATGTCGCACTTCTCAATCTTCTCGCCGCATTCGGCGACGATGACGCGATCGCGATTCCGATATCGCCAGAGCGTATCGAGCCCGCAAAGGAAACCGCGTGATGGTCATGGTGGTCGGCATCGGGCTGCTTTTCGCCCTTCTTGTCTTCGGGCTTCCCGTCGCGCTCGCGCTCGGAATGTCCGGGGCGCTCGGGCTCTATCTCATCGGCGGCTACCAGACGGTGGTCGGCATCCTTGCCGCGACGCCGCTTCACGCGTTGTCGAGCTACGAGTTCGTCGCCATCCCCATGTTCATCCTCATGGCGAATGTCATCATCGCGAGCGGGATCGCCGACGACATGTTCAATGTCGCGAAGACCTGGGTCGGGCGCACGCCGGGCGGGCTTGCGCATGCCACGGCGCTTACGGGCGCGGCCTTCGGGGCGATCTCGGGCTCCAGCACCGCCGCGGCGGCCACCCTGTCGGCGACAAGCATCCCCGGCATGATCAAGCAGGGTTACGATCCGAAGCTGGCGGCGGGCGTGGTCGCCATCTCGGGCACGCTCGCCATGCTGATACCGCCCAGCGTCGCGATGGTGCTTTATGCGATCCTTGCCAATCTGAGCGTCGGCAAGCTTCTCATCGCCGGGATCATCCCGGGCCTGCTGGTCACACTTACCATCATGCTCACCATCGCATTCCTCGTCTGGCGCGATCCAGCCGCGGCCCCCGCGGCGGCGAGCTATTCGTGGATGCAGAAGATCCGTTCCCTGCGGGTCGCCTGGACCTTCATCCTTCTGTTCATGATGGTGACAGGGGTCATCTACATCGGGATCGCGACCCCCACCGAGGCATCCGCCCTTGGCGCGCTTGCGGCCTTCGGACTGGCGCTGTGGAGGCGGACGCCGCTTGCCGCCTTCAAGCGCGCTATCATCGTCGCCGTCGAGGCGAGTTGCATGATCGCCTTCATCATCATCGGCGCGCATATGTTCGGCTACTATGTGACGATGACGCAGGCCACCCAGTCTCTGGTCAATTTCGTGGTCGGGTCGGGCATGCCGCCCTGGGTGATCCTGGTCATCGTGTTGCTGATCTATCTGATCCTGGGCTGCTTCATGGATCTGATCGCGATGCTGATCCTTACCGTGCCAATCGTGGCGCCGCTGATGCATCAACTTGGATACGACCCGATCTGGTTCGCGGTGATCACCATCGTGATGGCCGAGGTCGGGATGGTGACGCCGCCGCTTGGGATGAATGTCTTCGTCATCGCGAAATACACCAGGATGCCGGTGGGCAATGTCTTCCGTGGCTCTTATCCGCATGTGATCGCGCATCTGCTGCTCGTCGCGGTGCTGGTCTTGTTCCCGCAACTGATTACCTGGCTGCCATCCACGATGAGCAATTGACCTCGGCCCGGGGATCGGGGCCGTCGTATCGGGCGCGGGGAATCGCCTTCGCGCCCGATGTTTGACCGTGCGGGGGGAGCGCATCAAGAAAGTTGGCGCGTTCCCGGGCCGCCGCATCGCGGCAGCCGACCAGAGGCGGGGCCGGGCTTGTTGAGTTGCTGCCGGTTTCATGGGCAGCAGGTTAAGCTGGCATAGCCCGGGCCTCGAACTCCTTTCGAGTGGCGTCTGCACGGGTTGTCGCAGCACTCGATGTCGTCGAACATGTCGGCTCGGGCTTCGTCTCGGGTTCGGTAGACCTTCCGTGCCGTCGGTTCGGTTTTCAACGAGGAGAAGAAGCTCTCCATCGCTGAATCGTCCCGGACGTAACCGGCCCGGCTCATTGAGCAGGTGATGCCGTTGTCGCGCGGCAGGCTTCGGCCCGAACCCCCAAACCATGTCTGGTCCTATGACTTCGTCGAGGGCCGGACCTGCAATGGCGGCAAGTTCGGTATGTTCAACATCACCGATGAGTTCACCCGGGATTGCCTGACGATCCGCATCGATCACAAGCCCAACTCGACCGATGTTATCGACGTCCTATCGAACCTGTTCATCCTGCGCGGTGTGCCTGGCCATGGAGGACGCGGACTGTCCATCATCCAGCCATCGTCATCAGCGGCGATTTGCGCAGAAACCAGATCCGGCGCGGCCTCTGTCGCCTTTGGCCCAGTAACCTGATGGCCAGGTAGGCAAAGCCGGACCCTGACGCATGAAATGCTTAGCCCGGCCCTGACCGGCGAGTTATGGTCAGAACGCGTGGCGGATAAGCACGGTATTACGGGGCGACCCGCATCCAGCGCCAGGCCCGCCCCATTCCTGCAGGCGCTCAAAATCGCGCACTCAGCCCATACCAGAGCTGATGGCCTTAGGGCAGGACATCCTCGCGGGCCTTGTCGGTGAAATTGTAAATCGCAAGGGTTCCCTTGACCGTCTCGCTGAAATCCCAGGCCATGCCGAGGTCGAGGATCGCATGCTGCGGGACCGTTGCGCTGCGGCTGCGCCAGCGTCCCTGGCCCCAGAGGCCGAGCCGCTCTCCCGCCGCCCAGTCGAAACCGAGGTTCAGCATATGGCGCGGCGGGTTGTGGAAGGGTTGCCCTGCATTGCGCCCCCGCACCACCTTCGAATTCGACCAGGTGTAATTCGCGTTCATCCGGCGATCGCCGAACGGCAGATCCAGCGCCAGCTCAAGCACGTCGAGCCGGGCGCTATCTCAAGGAAATGCTGAAGCCGAGGCACGTCGCGGCGGAATAGGCGCCTTGCCCGACCCGGGCGATGCCGGGGGTTTCACACCCCCGGACCCCCGCGGGATATTTGTGCAAAGAAGAAAGAATCAGCTTTTCATCTTGGCCTAAATATCCCCGCCGGAGGCTTTCCGCGCGGAACGCGCGGAAATCCCTTGACCGGCCAGTCGCGGAAGGCTTGACTGGGGTCGACCCGGCCCCTATACGCGCGTGATCCGGGGGGTGGGAGCCTGCCGGATCCGATTCCCTTCGTCCGATCGAACCGTCTTCTTCGACGGGGGCGGGCAAGGCTCGGGCATAAAGCGAAGGAACCGATCCTCCGGCGGACTGGCCGCGCCCGATGGCGCGCCCGGGATCCGATCGAAGACCAGGAGCTCTCGGGGACAGATCATCTCTGTGGATCCACCACAGGCAAACCGGAGTGACCGCGCATGAACCTTATCGCGCAGATCGAGGCCGAGCAGATCGCCGCCCTCGACAAGAAGATCCCCGACTTCAAGGCCGGCGACACCATCCGTGTCGGCTACAAGGTCAAGGAAGGCAACCGCTCGCGCGTGCAGGCCTATGAGGGCGTCTGCATCGCCCGCAAGGGCGGCGCCACGCTGGCGGCCTCGTTCACCGTCCGCAAGATTTCCTTCGGCGAGGGCGTCGAGCGCGTCTTCCCGCTTTACTCG
Source organism: Pseudogemmobacter sonorensis (assembly GCF_042762395.1). NCBI lineage: Bacteria > Pseudomonadati > Pseudomonadota > Alphaproteobacteria > Rhodobacterales > Paracoccaceae > Pseudogemmobacter > Pseudogemmobacter sonorensis. The sequence goes on along the minus strand of NZ_JBEFZE010000027.1, from coordinate 40,646 downwards.
ACCAACATCGATTCGATCGAGGTCGTGCGTCGTGGCCGCGTGCGCCGCGCCAAGCTCTACTATCTCCGCACCCGCCGCGGCAAATCGGCCCGGATCGCGGAAGACACGACCTACAAAGCCAAATCCGAATAAGAGGAGCCGCAGAGATGAAAGAGGGCATTCACCCCGACTATCACTTCATCGAAGTGAAGATGACCGACGGCTCGACCTACCAGACCCGTTCGACCTGGGGCAAGGAGGGCGATTCGCTGTCGCTCGACATCGATCCGCTGGCGCATCCCGCCTGGACCGGGCAATCGGCGAAGCTGCTCGACACCGGCGGCCGCGTGTCGAAGTTCAAGAACAAATACGCGGGCCTCGGTTTCTGAATCGACTCCACGCGCAGGAAAGAAAGGCCCCGGCATCGCCCGGGGCCTTTTGCATCTTGAGGGCGCGGGGACGGCAGGGCCGGGGGCTGCGGAAATGGGGCTTTCCCTTTCGGCCCCGAATTGCCAATAGGGGGCCGGAAGCAGAAGGGGCGGGCCGGATGGCGCATATCATCGTCGTCGGAAACGAGAAGGGCGGATCGGGCAAGTCCACCACCTGCATGCATGTCGCGACCGCGCTTTCGCGCATGGGCCATCGGGTGGGGGCGCTGGATCTGGATGTGCGCCAGCGCAGTTTCGGCCGCTATGTCGAGAATCGGGTGGCCTGGCTGGCCAGGGCCGGGCTCGACCTTCCCACGCCGGAATACCGCCCGCTGCCCGAGGTGGATCCCGCCACCTTGCCGCCGGGCGAGAATGCCTTCGACCATCGGCTGTCGGCGGCGGTCTCGGGCCTGGATGCCGAAAAGGATTTCATCGTCATCGACTGCCCCGGCAGCCACACGAGGCTGAGCCAGGTGGCGCATTCGCTGGCCGATACGCTGATCACGCCGCTGAACGACAGTTTCGTCGATTTCGACCTGCTGGCGCGGGTGGACGCCGATTCAGGCCGGGTGCAGGGCCCCTCGATCTATTCCGAGATGGTCTGGGGCGCGCGGCAGTTGCGCGCGCAGGCCGGGCTGAAGCCGATCGACTGGATCGTGGTCCGCAACCGTCTGGGCGTCCAGCAGATGCACAACAAGCGCCGGGTGGGCGAGGCGCTGGAGGATCTGTCGCGCCGCATCGGCTTTCGCGTCGCCCCCGGTTTTTCCGAGCGCGTGGTGTTTCGGGAATTGTTCCCGCGCGGGCTGACGCTGCTGGACCTGAAGGACACCGGGGTGGACCAGCTCAACCTTTCGAACATCGCGGCCCGGCAGGAGTTGCGCGACCTGATGGCCGCGCTCAGGCTTCCTGGCGTGCAGGTCGCGTTCTGAACAGCACCGCGCGCGAGACGGTGACATGACGCACGCCCCCCAGTTTCCTGAGGCGGGCGTCGAAGGCGCTTTCGGCGGCGGTTTCGGCGGGGCTTTCGGCGGAGGGTGCCGCCGGGGCGGTGGCGGCGGATCGGGCGCGCAGCTTGCGCAGGATCTGGAGCGTGAGGTTCATGGCGGTTGTCCCAGGGGTGTTGCACGGCAGGCTATGCCGATGGTTTTCGCCCCTAAGCCGGGCAGGTTTGTGGCAACCTGCGGCTGAAAGCGGGGCCTTGGGGACGCGCGCGCGGACAGACTGTTTCCGGCCAGGGACCGGGCCAGGGATCGGGTCCCTGGCGGTGAGGGCGTGGCTTAGGGCGTGGCTTTCCGTCGGGACGAGGGTGGCGAGGGCTTGGCCCCGGATGCGGGCCGGGTGATCGGCCGGTGAGGGCGGAAGCCGATCCGCGATCTTGAGCGGCGCAAATCGCGGGGCGCGCCGATCATGAGGCCCAGATCCCGGGGAGCAGGTCCCGGGGGCCCGGATCGCGGGTCTCCGACCCCGAGCCTCGCCCTGAGCCCCTGCTCTCGCTCCCGCGATCCCGCCCCGGTTCAGAAACCGTGAAGGCGGGCGAGATCCTCGATCCAGGCCCCGGCGAAGGCGTCGAAGGCAGGGCCGGGCTGGCGCTTTTGCAGCGTCGCATCCAGCGGGTCGGGGGCGTGGATCCCGCTTTGCGCCAGTTCGGCGATCACGGCATGGCCGCAGAACGGGACATGGACCTCGGAATAGCCGCCCTCATGGCAAAGGACGAGCCGCCCCCGGCACAGTTCCTCGGCGGCGCGCCTGACCCGTTCGGTCATCAGCCGGAAGCTTTCGGCGCGCAAGAGCATCCGGCCCAGCGGATCGACGCCAGAGGCGTCATAGCCGCAGGCCACCACGATCGCCTCGGGCCGGAAGCGCGACAGCGCGGGCAGGACCACGCGGTCGAAGGCCAGGAGCCAGGCCGCCTCGCCGCAGCCGGGGGGCAGCGGCAGGTTGATGTTGAACCCCTCGCCTGCGCCGCGCCCGCGATCCGCCGCCTCGCCGGTGTCGAGCGGATAGTTGCGCTCCTGATGCAGCGAGATCGTCAGCACCTCGGGGTCTTCGTAGAAGATCGCCTCGGTGCCGTTGCCGTGATGGACATCCCAGTCGATCACCGCGATGCGGCGGGCAAGGCCCTCGGCCTGGGCGGCGCGGATCGCGATGGCGATGTTGTTCAGCAGGCAGAAGCCGTTCGGCCAGTCGGGCAGCGCGTGATGGCCCGGCGGGCGCGACAGCGCATAGGCGTTTCGCGCCTCGCCCTTCAGCACGGCGCGCAGGGCGGCGGTCGAAAGCCCGGCCGAAAGCGCCGCGATCTCGAACCCGCCCGGGCCGAAGGGGGTGCGCAGGCCCAATTCGCCCCCGCCCGCCTCCGAGGCGGCGCGGAAGGCCGACAGATAGCTTTCGGGATGGACGCGGGCCATCTCCTGCCAGGTCGCCTCGGGGGCGGAGCGGGTCGAGAGCGCATGGATCAGCCCGGTGACCTCAAGCAGGTTCTTCAGCCGCCGCTTGGTCTCGGGGCTTTCGGGCAGGCCGCCGCCGGGCTGGACAAGGCCGCCCACCGGCAGGGTGAAGGCGTAATTGCCGCCGCCGTGCCAGAAGCAGCGCTCATCGGTGTAGAAGGCGGTGGTCATGCGGCTGTTCCCCTGCGCGGTCTTCCGCGCGATCTTGATCCCGGGCGCGGTCTTTCGCGCGATCTTGCCCCGGGCGCGGGCGGGGGGCAAGATCGCGGGCGTTGCGGCCCGCCGAAGGGCCGGGCGGGAAGGGGATGCAGATGGATTTGCCGGATCTGAGCGCATTGGCGCAGCCGGGGGCGCAGATCGCCGTCCGCGTCACGCCGAACGCGCGCCGTGCGGCGCTGGAGCCGGGCGCGCCCTTGCGGATCTTCGTCACCGTCGTCCCCGAGGGCGGCAAGGCCACCGACGAGGCCCGCGCGATGCTGGCCCGCGCCATGGGGGTGGCGAAGACCCGGCTCGTGCTGGTCCGGGGCGCGAAATCGCGCGACAAGCTGTTCCGGCTGGATTGATGCGGATGCGCTGGCTCGTCCGGGCTGGCCGGGCCAGAGCGAGGGCGACCCGACCGAACGCGGCCAGACCGGAGTGCGACCGGGCCGGAGCGCCGCCAGACCGAACGAGATTGGACCGTGCGCGACTGCACCGGGCACGGCCAGACGAGCAGGCTGCCGACGAAGCATTTCGGGGCGACCTCCGGAAGGAAAATTTCCCCGCATTGTCAATCATCACCGCGGAGGCCGCATGTTTTGGCCCGCGACCAGACCAATTTGCCGATCTTCCGCGCAAGCCGACGCCGCTGAATGACTTTTTCAGCAGCCTGCCATGCCCAGCCAGACCAAGCACAGACAGATCTGGCGCAGGCGGGAGCCGACACAAACAGATCCGGCGTGGAACGACGGGTCCCGCCCGGCCTCAGCGCGGACCCGGGCGCCGCCCGCCCGGCGCTGGTCAGGCCTCGCGGCGGGTGATGCGGTAGCTGCCCTCGGGCAGGTTCAGCGCGGCGGCGAGATCGGCCATCTGGGTCAGCGAAAGCGTGATCCGCACCGTCTCGTCGCTGTCGGGATCGGTCTGGTCGACCGTCACGCAATCCTCGAAGGCGGTGATGGTGATGTCGCCGGTCAGCGGCATGTCGCCCCCCTCGTCGATGAGGGTGATGACGGTGGCGTCGAATTCGTGCTCGATCGTGAACATGGTGGCAGGCTAGCGCGGAACGGGGGGCGAGGGAAGAGCACGTCGGGGCGGGTCGGCGACCGGCTGACAGTCGCGTGATCCGCCCTTCCGGCGGGCGCGGAAGCTGCTAGGGTGGGGGGCTTCGCCACCTCAGCCCGGTTTCCTGTCTTTCGATGTTCCAGCCGCTTCCGTTCCCCCGCCGCCGCCTGGCCCGGCTGGCATTCCTGCCGATCCTGCTTCTGATGGCGGCGTCCCTGGCGGCCTGCGTGCCCCAGGCCGCATCGCGCGCGCCGGGGGGCGGCGCGACGGCGGCGATGATTCCCACCGCCTCGGGGCGCGCCCTGGCGCCGGGGACGCCGGTCATCGCCGTGGTGGCGCGGACCCTGCCGGTGGCCGAGGCGATGTGCCGGGCCGAGCGCGCCCATCGGCGCTGCGATTTCGTGGTGGCGGTGGATGACGATCCGGCACAGCCCGCCAATGCCTTCCAGACCATCGACCCCGAGGGGCGGCCGATCATCGTCTTCACCGCCGCGCTGCTGGCCGAAGTCCGAAGCGCGGATGAGTTGGCCTTCGTGCTGGGCCATGAGGCCGCCCACCATATCGCGGGCCATATCGGGCGCCGCCAGAGCCATGCCCGCACCGGGGCGATCATGGCGGGGATCTGGGCGCAGATCTCGGGCCTGGACCGCGAGGGGGTGGCGCGGGCGCAGGAACTGGCCGCCGGGCTGGCCGCGCAGCAATATTCCAAGGAATTCGAGCTGGAGGCCGATGCGCTTGGCGCCGAGGTTTCCTGGCGCGCGGGCTATGATCCGGTCCGGGGCGCGGGGTTCTTCACCCGCCTGCCGGACCCGGGCGACCATGTCCTGGGATCGCATCCGCCCAATGCGCAGCGCCAGGCGGTGGTTGCCGACGCGGTGCGGAGGCTGGAGGGCACGGGGTTCGCCCGGGGTTACTGACTCGGGGCCTGCGGACTTGGGGGCCGCGGAACTTGGGGCCCGCGGAACTTGGGGGGAGCCATTGACCTGCATCAATGCGGTCGCGCGGTCGGGGGCGCAGGCTGGGCGGGCAAGCTCACCGGATCGGAGGCAATCGGCATGTTCGGCTATACGGAGGCGCCCCGGGCGTGGTGGATGACGCGGGGCATGGCGCGGCTTGGCGGTGTGCGGCTGTCCCATGCGGTGGTCGAGGGCTGGCTGACCCGCCCGGAACTCGCGGTGATCGTCGAGCGCTGCGAAGCCTGCCGCCAGAAGGGGCGCTGCCGCGATTTCCTGGCCGAGCCGCGCAGCGAGGGCGCGATTGCCGCCTTCTGCCCCAACCGGCAGGCGCTTTCGGCGCTGGCGCCGCAATAGGTTGACCCCCGCCGCCCGCCCGGTGCAGATGGGCGGATGCTGAGGATCGAGGATGTCATCCGCGACCGGGGCTCGCGCTATGCGGTCTCGGGCGGGCCGGTCGAGGGGCGGGCCGGGGCCACGGCCTTTCTGGCCGCGCTGCGGCGCGAGAAGAAATACGCCCGCGCCACCCATAACAGTTAGGGCGTGATCCTCGACGCGGCCGGGGTGCAAGAGCCGGTGAAGCACGACGACGGCGAAAGCGGCGCGGGCGCGATCATCCTGCGGATGCTGGAGCGCGAGCGGATCGTGAACCATGTCGTCGTGGTCACGCGCTGGTATGGCGGGGTGCATCTGGGGGGCGACCGCTTCTCGCATGTCGCCGCCTGCATGCGCGCCTGGATCGAGGCGCACCGCGCCGCTGGCGGCTGAATCCCTCGTTTTCCGTAGGTTTCCCACATATTCGTGCCCCGGCGGGAACCCGCCAGGGCGCGAGGGGCGTTTCGGCAGAACCCCGCGGGCGCCGCCCCATCCCCCGGCTTTCGCGGAAAATCCCGGAACGCGGCCCGCATCCGCGACGTTCTTTCGATACGCGCCGGGAAGGCAGGACACAGCCCGCCCGGCAGATGCAAACCCGTCACGCGATGCAATCCCGCATCGCGATGCGATCGACCGAGGAGGACGACATGCAACAGCAAGGACAGATCCCGACTTCGACCCATACCGCCCGCGAGCACGGCCATGACGGCAGCCGCGCCGGATCCGCCACCATCTCCAGCGCCGATGTGAACGGCACCGAGGTCTTCAGCCCCCACGGCGACCATCTGGGCAAGATCGACCATGTGATGATCGACAAGGTCTCGGGCAAGATCTCCTATGCGGTGATGAGCTTCGGCGGCTTCCTGGGCCTTGGCACCAGCGAACATCCGATCCCGTGGCAGAAATTGCGCTACGACACCCGCCTGGGCGGCTATGTGACCGATATCACCAAGGAACAGCTTGAAGGCGCCCCGAAGGCCGAGGCGAACTGGTTCAACGACCGCGAATATGATCGCCGGACCTACGACCATTACGGCATCCCCTACTACTGGTAAGGGGATCAGGCGCAGGCCCGGCGGCGAGTTGCCGCCGGGCCGATGCCGTTTTCTCACCGAAGCCGCCCGTTATCGGCTCGGATCGGGTGAAGGAACCCACGTTCCGCCTGTATCCTCCCCAGGCTACTGCGGGGAGAGGGGCGCCCAAGGGACGCATACCTGGCAGGCTGCCGAAAAAGCCGTGCAACGTCCCCGGCTTGCACGCCTCGCACTGGATCCCACAGATCCACGCTCTGCCAAGAAAGCCATGCAACGGTTTCGGCCCGCGCCGAGGGCCGGTAGCCTGTGCCGAGAGCCCGTAAATCGGTCCGTTAGTGGGCCAGAATATGCATTTTCCGCAGTGATTTCTGACAATGCAGTGATTTCTGACAGTTCAGGAAGAATTTCCGCCTCAAGGTGGCCCTGACATGCTTTCTCAGCAGCCTGTTGGAAGGCTGCACGCCGAGGGCAGGGGCCAAACGACGGGGGCGAAGCCATTGAGGGTCACGCCACTGAGATCGACGCCACTGAGATCGAAGACACTGGGAGCAGAGGCCCGCAGGGCGAAGGCCGGAGGCGCGACGAACAGCGTCCGCCCGCCACGGTTCCGAGTATGGTCCCGAGGTCCGGGGCCCGGACGACGAAGGCTGGAGAGGGAGGGGGCGCTCGGTGTGGGCGTTCGGGGCGCGGGGCCGGATCACCGGCGCGAGGGCGGGCCGCTCGGCTCGGGCCCGGATCGACCCGCGCCCGGCGTCAGACCAGCCGGCCCCAGAGGTCGTATTCCCCGGCCTCGTCCACCTCGACGGTGACGATATCCCCGGGTGCCAGCGCCTCGAAGCCCTCGTCGATGAACAGGTTGCCGTCGATCTCGGGCGCATCGGCCTTGGTGCGGCAGGTGGCGCCCTCGGCGTCGACCTCGTCCACGATGACCTCGATCCGGCCGCCGACCCTCGCCGCCAGCTTCGCCGCCGAAATCGCCTGGGCCTTTTCCATGAAGCGGTTGTAGCGGTCTTCCTTCACCTCTTCGGGCAGGTGACCCGGCAGCGCGTTCGAGCGCGCGCCCTTGACGTTTTCATATTTGAACGCCCCCACGCGGTCGAGCTGCGCCTCGTCCAGCCAGTCGAGCAGGGTCTGGAACTCGGCCTCCGTCTCGCCCGGATAGCCGACGATGAAGGTCGAGCGCAGGACGATATCGGGGCAGTCGCGCCGCCAGGCGGCGATCTCGTCCAGCGTGCGCGAGGCGGCGGCGGGCCGCGCCATGCGTTTGAGCACATCGGGATGGGCGTGCTGGAACGGGATGTCCAGATAGGGCAGCACCAGCCCCTCGGCCATGGCGGGGATCAGTTCGCGCACATGCGGATAGGGATAGACGTAATGCATCCTGATCCAGGCGCCGAGCGATCCCAGGTCGCGCGCAAGGCTCAGGATCGGGAATTTCTCGTCGCGGCCCTTCCAATCGGTGCCATAGGCCGAAGTGTCCTGGCTGATGACCAGAAGCTCCCTCACCCCCGCCTGCACCAGCTTTTCCGCCTCGCGCAGCACGGCGCGGGCCGGGCGCGATTGCAGCTTTCCCCGCATGTCGGGGATGATGCAGAACTTGCACTTGTGGTCGCAACCCTCGGAAATCTTGAGATAGCTGAAATGCCGGGGCGTCAGCCGCACCTGTGAGGCGGGCAGAAGGTCGATGAAGGGATCGGGCGCGGGCGGCACTGCGCCATGCACCGCGTCCAGCACCGATTCGTATTGATGCGGCCCGGTCACCGCCATCACCTTGGGATGCGCGCCGGTGATATAGTCGGGCTCGGCCCCCAGGCAGCCGGTGACGATGACGCGGCCGTTCTCGCGCAGCGCCTCGCCGATGGCGTCCAGGCTTTCGGCCTTGGCGCTGTCGAGAAAGCCGCAGGTGTTCACGATCACCGCATCGGCGCCCTTGTAATCGGGCGAGATGGCATAGCCCTCGGCCCGCAGCCGGGTCAGGATCCGCTCGCTGTCGACCAGTGCCTTGGGGCAGCCCAGGCTGACCATGCCGATGGTCGGCTGGCCTTCGCGCCGGGGCAATTCCGGCACGGAGGCGCGCGCGAGATCCGGGCGCAGAAGGGGCGGGTTCAGTCGTTGCGGATTCTGGGGGGCGTGATCATGCGGCATGCGGGCGATATAGGCGATCACCGCGCCGCGCGATAGAGGGCGCGCCGGGGCGGGAGGGGGCGAAACGCGCGATTGCGGCCAGTTTGCGCGGAGGAGAACCTAGCTGCGCGGATAGAGGCTTTCGTAGATCGGCACCAGCGTATCGGTCTCGAACAGCGACGAGACCGACATGCCGCCCCAGATGTTCAGCACGGCCTGGGCGAAGACCGGCGCGGTCGGCACGATGCGGATCCGCTCGCAGGATTTCACCGCATCGGTCGGCGCGATGGAATCGGTGATCACCAGCGATTTCATCACCGATTTCGACACCCGCTCCACCGCCGGGCCGGAAAGCACGCCATGGGTGATATAGCTGTGGACCTCGGTCGCGCCGGCCTCGATCAGCACCTCGGCCGCCTTGCACAATGTGCCCGCCGTGTCGCAGATGTCGTCGACGATGATGCATTTCTTGCCGGTCACATCGCCGATCACGGTCATGCCCGCGACCTCGCCCGCCTTCTCGCGCCGCTTGTCGACGATGGCGAGGGGGGCGTTGATCCGCTTGGCCAGCTCGCGCGCCCGCGCCACGCCGCCGACGTCGGGCGAGATGATCATCACATCGTCGAGCTGGCCCTTGAAGTGATGTTCGATGTCCAGCGCGAAGACCGGGCTGGCATAAAGGTTGTCCACCGGAATGTCGAAGAAGCCCTGGATCTGCGCGGCATGCAGGTCCAGCGTCAGCACCCGGTCCACGCCCGCGGTCTGGATCAGGTTCGCCACCAGCTTGGCCGAGATCGGCGTGCGCGCCTTGGTGCGGCGATCCTGCCGGGCATAGCCGAAATAGGGTATCACGGCGGTGATCCGCGCGGCCGAGGAGCGGCGAAGCGCATCGACCATGATCAGGAGTTCCATCAGATTGTCGTTCGCCGGGTTAGAGGTCGGCTGGATGACATACATGTCCTCGCCGCGCACGTTCTCATAGACCTCGACGAAGATCTCCTGGTCGTTGAACCGCTCCACCCTCGCATCGACAAGGTTGATCGACATGCCGCGATGCATCGACATCCGGCGCGCGATGGTCTGGGCAAGCGGCAGGTTGGCATTGCCGGAAATCAGCTTCGGCTCGGTGATGGCGGGCATGGGGGGCTCCGGGGCTGGCAGCGGAATCGGTTGCGCGGGCGGCATAGCACCCGAAGGGCGCCACGCAAAGGGGCGGCGGGCGCAAATGGCGGCCAATCGGGTGGGGCGGCGTCGCTCTTGCCCCCGGGCGGGCAGGGGGCTACCAGATCGCGCGCGCGGGCGATCCGCCGGGCCGCGCAGAGGAGAGCCGCCTCATGGCCGAAGACCTGACCGCCGCCGCCCGCGCGCCCGCGCCCCTTCCCCTGCGCCAATGGGACCGGGGCGGGACGCGGCCCGTGCTGGCCCTGCATTGCGCGCTTGGCCATTCCGGCAACTGGTCGGGCCTGGCCGAGCGGCTGACCGGGCTGCGCCTGGTCGCGCCGGACCTGCCGGGCCACGGGCTCGCGCCCGCCTGGGTCGCGCGGGACAGCGCGACGGGCGACTATCATCGCGATGCCACGCTCGCGGTGGCGGATCTGGCGGCGCAGCTTGGCGGCGGCGCGCCGATCGACCTTCTGGGCCACAGTTCGGGCGCGACCGTCGCGCTGCGGCTGGCGCTGGAGCGGCCGGATCTCGTGCGCAGCCTGGTGCTGATCGAGCCGCCGTTCTTCGCCGCCGCGCGGGATTCGGCGGAAGGGAGGCGCGAGGCCGGAGAAGAGGCCGGAACCATGGCGCTGATCGAGACCGACCCCGAGGCGGGCGCGGTGCGGTTCCATGCGGTCTGGGGCGCGGGCCCCCGGCTTGCCGACCTGCCCGAGCGTCAGCGGCGCTATATCGTCGAGCGGATCGGCTATGTCGCGGCGCAGGGCCCGGCGCTGGTCGAGGACAGCGCCGGGATGCTGGCGCCCGGGCGGATTGAATCGCTGGGCGTTCCGGTGCTGCTGGTCGAGGGCGACGAAAGCCCGCCGGTGATCGACGCCGTGCAATCGGCGCTGGCCGCGCGGCTGCCGCGCGCGCGCCGGGTGATCGTGCCGGGGGCGGGGCATATGCTGCCGCTGACCGATCCAGATGTGGTGGCGCGCGCGGTCCAGTCCCATCTGGAAGAGGCCTGAGCCAGCGGGCGCGCCGCGCCGCTGCCGCCTTGCCCCCGGGCGCCGTTCTACGCCGCGAAGAGGGCGAGGAAGGCCTCGATTTCCTCGGCGCTTGTGCACCAGCTCGTGACCAGCCGGGCGCCTTCGCGGGTGGCCCCGTGATCGGGTGTGGGGGTGCCGGGCGCGGGATCATGGGCGTGATATTGCGCGCCCGCCGCGCGCAGGGTCTCATGCCGCCCGGCCCGCCATTCGGGAAACAGGATATTGGCCTCGACCGGATGGCGCAGGGTGACATCGTCGATCCGGGCCAGCCCCCCGGCCAGCGCCGCCGCCGCGCGGTTCGACTGCGCCGCCAGCCGCAGCCACAGCCCGTCCTCCAGCCAGGCCGCCATCTGCGCGGCCAGGAAGCGGTGTTTCGAGAACAGATGCCCGCCGCGCTTGCGCCGCAGCTCGAACTCCCACGACTTGCCCGGCCCCGCTTCCGCCGGATCGAAGATCACCACGGCCTCGACGCCCAGGCAGCCGTTCTTGGTGCCGCCCAGGGACAGCACGTCGACGCCCGCGCGCCAGCTCAGATCGGCGGGCGAGGCATTGCCCCCCGCCACCGCATTGGCGAAACGCGCGCCGTCCAGATGGACCGGCAGGCCGAAGGCCCGCGCCTCGGCCGCCAGCGCGGCGATCTGGGCGGGGGAATGCAGGGTCCCGGCCTCGGTCACATTGGTGATCGAGACCGCGCCGGGCTGCACCCCGTGCACCCCGCCCGCCGCGGCGATCTCCAGCGCGCGCCGCAGCGCCCCGGGCGCCATGCGGCCATGGGGGCCGGGCACCGGGACCAGCTTTGCGCCATGGGTGAAGAATTCGGGCGCGCCGCATTCGTCTTCCTGGATATGGGCGTGGTCGTGGCAGAAGATCGCGCCCCAGGGCGGCGCGAGCAGCCCGAGCGCCAGCGCATTCGCTGCCGTGCCGGTGGCGACCAGGTGGACCTCGGCCTCGGGCGCCTCGAAGATCTCGCGGATCAGCTCGCGGCTGCGGGCGGTCAGGGGATCGGCGCCATAGCTGCGGGCGTAACCCTCATTGGCGCGCAAGAGCGCGGCCATCACCTCGGGCGCGGCGCCCGAGCCGGTGTCGGAGGCGAAAAACATTCAGGGGCTTTCCTCGATGATGTAATCCTCCCAGTCCTCTTCCGGGACGGTGAGTTCCGAGACCGTGCGCCCGATCACCGAATTCCCCGACAGATGCGTGCTTTCGGGATCGCCGGTCAGCAAAGGGTGCCAGTCGGGCAGCGGCCGACCCTGCCACAGCAGTTTGTAGGCGCAGGTCGCGGGCATCCAATAGGCTGATTTCGCCAGGGTTTTCGGCCCCAGCACCACGCATTCGGGCACATGGCGCTTGCGGTTGGGATAATCGGCGCAGCGGCAGGTCTCGCCGTCGAACAGGCGGCAGGCGATATTGGTGAAGGCCACCTCGCCGGTATCCTCGAATTCCAGCTTGTTCAGGCAGCATTTGCCGCAGCCATCGCAAAGCGCCTCCCATTCGGTGGGGGTCATCTTGCGGAGGGGCACGGTTTCCCAGAACCGGGGGCGCAGGCTGGCGGTCATGGCGAGGAAACTGCGCCTTTGCAAAGGAAATGGGAAGGGGGGTCAGAGCGCCGAGAGGATCGCGCGCGCGCGGGCGCAATCGGCCTCCATCTGTTCGATCAGCGCGGGCAGGCCGGTGAATTTCAGTTCGGGCCGCAGATAGTCAACCAGCGCGACCGACAGGTGCCGGTCGTAAAGATCGCCCCGGAAATCGAAGAGAAAGGTTTCCAGATTGGGCAATTCGCCCGCGAACATCGGCCGCACTCCAAGGCTGGCCGCGCCCTGGTAGCGGCCCGCCTGCGGCCCCTCCAGCACATCGACCAGCACGGCATAGACGCCGAATTTCGGCAGATGCAGCCCGTCCAGCGCCATGTTCGCGGTGGGAAAGCCCAGTTCGCGGCCGCGTTTCTCGCCATGGATCACCGCGCCGTCGATGCGGTGCCAATGGCCCAGCATCCGGGCGGCATCCCCGGGGCGGCCCTCGGACAGGGCGCGGCGGATCGCGGTGGAGGAAACCTCTATCCCCGTGTCCGAGACCAGGGGCGCGACGGTCACGCCGAAGCCCAGGTCGCGGCCCAGCCGGCGCAGATCCCCGGCGCGGCCCGCGCGGTCGCGGCCGAAGCGGAAATCCTCGCCGATCACCACATGGCGCAGGCCGAGGTCGCGGGCCAGCACGTCGCGGGCGAAGGCCTCGGGCGTCAGCGCCGCCAGATCCGCGTCGAAGGGCAGTTCGTAAAGATGCTCGACCCCCAGCTTCGCCAGCCGGTTCGCCCGCGATTCGGCATTCATCAGCCGGAAGGGCGGGGCGTCGGGGGCGAAGAACTGGCGCGGATGCGGCTCGAAGGTCAGGATGCCGAGCGGCGCGCCCGCCGCCCGCGCCAGCGCGATGACCGAGGCATGGCCGCGATGCACGCCGTCGAAATTTCCAAGCGCCACCGAGGCGCCCCTGGCTTCCGGCGGGATCTGCCGCCGGTCTTTGTATATCCGCATCGCACCCGCAGGTCGCGTTCTGCGCGCGTCCCGCCCTGTCAGTCGAACTTGCGGCTTGGCGCCAGAACCAGCGCCTCGCCCTTGAGGACCGTTGTTTGACCCACCGAGGCGATGGTTTCAAGGGTCACGCGGCGCTTCGCGTGGTCGATGGCCAGCACGGTGACGGTTGCGGTCACCCGGTCGCCGGGGCGGACGGGGGCCATGAACCGCAGGCTCTGGTTCAGATAGACGGTGCCATGGCCGGGCAATTGCTCGCCGATCACCGCCGAGATCAGGCCCGCCGTCAGCATGCCATGGGCGATGCGGCCCTGGAACATGGTGTCCCTTGCATAGCCGTCGTCCAGATGGACCGGGTTGCGGTCGGTCGAGACCTCGGCGAACAGTTCGATGTCGCGGTCGGTGACGATCTTGGACAGGCTGCGGCACATCCCGATTTCCAGATCTTCGACGCAGATCGTGCCGCGCGGCAGGTTATGCGTGGAATCAAGCATCATGGCGCCCCCCGTTGATGGCGGTTGCATAGCAGATGCCGCGCCGCGGCGCAATTCGGTCCGGTAATATTTTTGCCTGATGGTGGTATTCTTGGTAATATTGTGACCCTTGCGCCTCTCGGGTCAGCCCAAGTGGCCCATGGCCCAGGCCGGGGAAAGCTGGCGCTCTGCCAGCCAGGCGGCCAGTCTGGCGGCATCGGGGCGGGCGGAATCGGCGCCGAAGGCGGCGGTGTCGATACCGCCGGTGATGAAAAGCACGTCCAGCCCCTCGCCGCTGGCGCCCTGGACATCGGTGGCGATCCCGTCGCCGATGCACAGGATGCGGGGCGATTCCCCGGCGCTGTCGCCCATGCGGCGGCGCGCCAGGTCGTAGATCGGCGGATGCGGCTTGCCGAAATAAAGCGCGCGGCCCCCCATCGTCTCGTAGTCGCGGGCCAGCGCGCCCGCGCACCAAAGCCGCTTGTCGCCGTAATCGACCACGATGTCGGGATTGGCGCAAAGCATCGGCAGGCCGAGGGTCTTGGCCATCAGCAGCTCGGCGCGGTAGTCGGCGGGGGTTTCGGTCAGATCGTCGCGCAGCCCGGTGCAGACCACGCCCTGGGCCCGGTCGAGGGCGGTGCGGGCGACCGGCGGCTGGTCCGCGGCCACGGCGGCGATATCCGGGGTGAAATCGGTGAAGAAGGGCTCGTCCTTCTCGGCGCCGATGAAATAGACCTCGCGCCCGACGGCGCCCATGACCAGCGCGAGTTGCGCGGCATCGCCAGAGGTCGCGATCTCGTCCCAGGCGTCGTGCGGCACGCCCATGGCGTCGAGCTGCGCCGCCACGCTGGATTTCGGGCGCGGCGCATTGGTCAGAAGCACAACCCGCCCGCCCCGGGCGCGAAAGGCCCGCAATGCCGCGACGGCGGCGGGGAAGGGCTCGCGCCCGTTGTGCAGGCAGCCCCAGAGATCGCAGAACACCGCGTCATACTGGTCGGAAATCTCGGCCAGGGAAGAGATGATCCGGGTCATGGCGGCGTCCTTCGCTTGGGGAAACGGGCGTATCGGGGAAACGGGGCTGCGCCGAAGGCTTTCGGCGCAGGGGGTGTTGCACGCGGGCGCCGGTCCGGGGTGCCGGTCAGATCTTCAGCGCGGGCAGGATCTGCTTCTTGCGGCTCAGGATCCCGGGCAGGACCACGCTGTCGCCCTCGACCGTGACGCCGAAGCTCGCCTCGGCGATCCGCTTCACCAGCGGGTCGGGGACCAGAAGCGTCGCCTCTTCGCGCAGGATGTCGATGATGAAGAGCAGCACCTGATCGGCGCCGTCCGCGGCGGCCACGCCGGGCATGGCGGCGACAAGCGAATCCTTGCGGTCCAGCAGCAGCTTCGGCGCCGTGGTCTCAAGGACCGAGATCCGCAATTCCTTGCCGTCGATGGTGTATTCCTTGCTGTCCATGCGCAGCAGCGCCTCGTCCGAATAGGCCGAGACATCGGATTTCGCCTCGAACAGCTTCGCGGCATAATCGGGGATCGACAGGCCCAGATCGGCGGCCAGCGCCTCGGCCACCGCGCGGTCGTGCGGCGTGGTGGTGGGCGAGCGGAATTCCAGCGTGTCCGACAGGATGCACGACAGCATCGCGCCCTTGATCGCCCGGGGCGCCCGGTCGAGATCCTTGCCGATCAGGTCGTGCAGGATGGTGGCGGTGCAGGCCAGCGGCCGGATGGTGATCTCGACAGGCTTTTTCGTCTTCAGACCGCCCACCAGCATGTGATGGTCGATGATGCCCAGGATATCGGCCTCGTTGATCGAGGGCACCAGTTCGGCGGGGTTGTTGGTGTCGACGATCACCACCTGCTCGCCCGGGGCGACATCGCCGATGATCGCGGGCCGGGGCAGGTCCCAGAAGGACAGCACGAAGGCCGCTTCGGTATTGGGCTCGCCCAGAAGCACCGCCTCGGCGGGTGTGCCCTTCACCTCGGTCAGATACCAGGCCCAGATCAGGGGCGAGCCGGTGGAATCGGTATCGGGGGACTTGTGGCCGAAAACCTTGATCGTCATTGCGGGAACCCTCGCTCAGCAAAGCCTTTGGCGGCCTTATAGGCGAAGCCCGGGGGGATTGTCACCCGTGCCGGCGGGGGCCCCCGCTTCGGCCCGGACCCCCCCCGCCGCGCCGGTCGCGGAAATCAGCGCCAGCCGCTGTCGCCCCGGCAGCCGTAGGGCGGCATGGTCCGGTCGCCGAATTCCTCTTTCAGTTTCGCGCAGCCCCAGTCCTGGACGAAGCCGGGCATGTAGGAATGCAGGCTGATCCCGACCTCGTCGAACGGGGTTTCGGCGCCTTGCCAGTTCAGCACCCAGGACAGATAGCGATAGCCGACGGAGCCTGCGACAAAGACCAGGCAGAGCAGAAGAATGACCAAGAACCGTGACATGACAGCACCTTGAAAAAAGTTGACGGGTTCGGGGCGGATGGATCTATCCGCCGCCGGCCTGACTTGGCACGACGGGCGAGGGGGCTCAAGGGGGCCTCTTGGCGGGCGAAGGAGTGGGGCACGCAGGCGGCATGTCGGCGTCGAGGTGTTGGGCAGGGCGGGCGCTTGCGGCGGACCTCCGGCGCGGAACCTGTCAGGACGGGTTGGAAACGGCGGCGAGGCGAGGTCGGCGGGAGAGCGGGCGGGACCCCCGGGCTGCGGCTCGCCGAGGCGTAGCTGGTGGGATGACGGGGTCCCGCGACAGATCCCCGGGCCGGGGGAGCGAGGCATCCTTGAAAAGCACGCAGGGCGGGGGTAGCGGCAGGGAGGTCGTTTGCGACCTTCGGGCGGGGCCTTGCGAGGCGCGCTGGAGAGGGGGCCTGGGCGACATCGGTCGTAGAGCGAGCTTGGTGGGAGGGCTGTCGTTCGCGACGGTCTTTCGGGCTGGGCCAGGTGAGGCGCGTCGAAAAAGGGGCGTGGGGGGCACCGGCCGAAGCGCGAACTTGGCGGACGGCGTTCGATCGCGACGGACCTTTGGGCCGGGGCTAGGTGAGGCGCGCTGGAGAAGGGGCGTGGGGCGACGTCGGTCTTGGGGCCGTCATTCGCCACGGACCCTTCGGGCCGGGGCCGTGCAAGGTGCGTTGGAAAAGGGCGCAGGGCGGGGCCTCGGCTTGGCGCGGGATGGTCTGGGTGGGATGGCGCGCAGCGGGACGGCCGGGGCGGAGGGATGCGGGCAGGCAAGGGGTCGAAGGCCGGTCTTGTCCGCGCCGCAGGTCCGGCATGATGGGCGGGCGGGGCCGGAAGGCGGGGCTAGAAGGGCAGGGGTTCCAGCGTCCAGCCGCGTTCCGCCAGCAGGTTCAGGACCCCCGCCTCGCCCGACAGGTGCAGCGCGCCGAAGGCCACGACCGGCGGGCCCTCGGCGGCGGCGGCCTCGATCACCGGGATCCAGGCCAGGTTGCGGCGCGTCATCATCGCCTCTTCCATCACCGCCATCTCGGCATCGACCTCTTCGCGGCTGTAGCCGGGCTGGCCGTAGGACAGTTCGCGCATCAACTCCCAGATCAGCCGCGATTCGCCCGCGAAATAGAGATCGGCCAGGGTGGCGGCGAAATCCTCGCTGCGCCCCTCCATCGCCAGCGAGGATTCGATCATGTCGATCTCCTGGCGCTCGTCGAAACCCTCGAAGATCGCGAACAGCGTGTCATAGGGCTCCAGCGCCCGCACCGGCACCGAAAGCGCCCCGGCGGCCTCGATCAGCATCCCGTCGAGCCCGCGCGGCGTCTGCCCCGATTCCAGCGCGCAGGGCGCCAGCGCCAGCACCACCGTCGCATACCAGGGCTGGAACCGCGCCGCCATGACGCCGGGGATGCCGCGCGCCTCCAGCGCCTCGGACAGTCGCTTCCAGGTGTCGGGCGGCAGCCGGTCGAGCAGCGAGGGACCGTCGTTGATGAAGATCAGCCCGGGATTGTCGGAAAGCGCCTGCATCAGCGCGGCCTCCTCTTCGGGCCCCGCCTCGACCAGCAGCGCGGGGGCCTCGGCGATCAGCGGCCGCAGGGCAGCCAGGGTCGGGTCGTGGCGGGGGTCGTCGAAGTGATAGGTGCCGATCAGCGTCAGGCTTTCGTCGCCCCGGCTTGCGCGCCAGAAATTGCCCTGGGCGAAGGGTTGTGCCTCGGCGCTGGACCGCAGGGCGGCCTGTTCCGAGGGCTGCAATTCCTCGAACATGTTGGTGCCGCTGCAATCGGCGCGCGCGGGCGCGGCGGGGCCGATGCCGATGCCGAGGGCGATCAGGGCGGCGGAAAGGACGGCGGCAAGGCGGTGCATGGGGCGGGCTCCGGGATCTGGCGGCCTTCCGGGCCGGACGGGATGAAAGTGGCATCAAGCGGCGCCGGGACCAAGCCCTCTTCTGCAAATCTCTCTTCCGGCGGTTCCCGCCCGTGTGCCGGGGGGGGCGAAGATCGCAGCCAGGGTGAGGGCGGGGGGCGGAGGGGAGGGGGCGCTGCCCCCTCGGCCCGTGGCCGGGCCTCACCCCCGGGATATTTTTGCAAAGAAGAATGGGGCAGGGGGGGGGCGGCTTGTGCGAGGGTGGTGGCCTTGCGCGGTCCGGGGCGCGGTCTGGGGCCCGATCTGGGGTCAGATCTTGGGGGCGGTGAGCGGCACCGGGGGGCTTCTGTGCGCGAGGGGGCGGCTTCTGGGACGCGGCTTGGCGGGGTGCTGGGTGGAGGTTTCGTCTGTGTTGCGGGGTCGCGCTTTCCGGGGGAGCTCTCGCGCTTGGGGTGGCCTGCGGAACTGGGCGTCCTGTTGCAGGTGCGGACGGGGGAAGTTGCGGCGCGTGCATCGGGGCGGTCTGGCGGGCTGTTGGGCGCGGAGGCGGCATGTTCTCGTGCCGGGCGGCGAGCGGGGGCCTTGAGGTTGGAGGGGCCTTGAGGCGGAAATCTTCCCCGCATTGACGGACGCCACCGCGGAAACCACATCTCTCGGTGCAGGGCCGGACTGATTTCCCGGTTCTCGGCAAGGGCCCGGGCTGCCGCATGACGTTTCGGAAGTCTGTTCGGGCGGGATCGGGGCCTTTGTGTCCGTGCATTGGGTGTCGGGGCCGCTGACGGCGGTCCGTCTCAGAGGTCGAGGATGCCGTCGGGCCGCGCCCCGCCGGGGGGCGGGAGCGGTGAGGGATCGGCTTCCGGCGCGGCGAGGGGGATCTTGCGCCGGATCAGGATATCGCCGTTCGGAAGCCGCTCGGGCGCGTGGTAATTGCCGATATCGTCGACCAGCCGCAGCAGTTCCTCAAGCTGCGGCCCGAGCGCCTCGAACCTTGGCCGCAATTCCTCGACCGCCCCTGCCATGTCGTCGAGCACGGGCTCCATCTCGGCCATCAACCCGCGCAGGAGCAGCTTCGCCCCCTCTTCGATCAGCGAGAAGCCTTCGGAGGTCGCGTCTTCGGCCGGCCCGGGCCTTTCGGAGGGCAATTCCGCCCGCGCCACCCCGCCCGCCGTGGCGAAAGCCAGCGCGAGGCCGAGCGAGAGGGAGACGGAAAGGCCGGGTTTCATCTGCTGTCTCGCCTTGGTTGCAGGCCTCGATTCGCGCGCCCATCCTAGCCCCGGCCGCGCGCCCGCGCCAAATCACGTTTGGCGGGCCCCAGCCTGGCCGGGCAGGGGCGCCGCCGCGCCCCCCAGCGGAATGTCCAGCGTCACCGGGAAATGGTCCGAGGCCTGAAGCAGCGCCTCGCGCAGTTCCGGCACCGCCAGCACGCCGGGATCGTTGAAGGGATGCCAGATCCGCCAGTCCGGCCGCCGGGCCAGGATCCCGGGCGAGACCATGATGAAATCCAGCAGGGCCTCGAAATATCGGTTCTGCGGCTTGAGGTAGAACCGCGCCGTGGTGGGCGCGAAGCCCATCCGGTGGTGCAGCGCCATCCCGGCATGGGGATCGAAAAGCCGCAACTCCGGCGGGGCGGTCTCGCCCAGGACGATCTCGATCCCGGACTGGCCGAAGAGCTTCTCGAACTCGTCCAGCCCCGGCCCGTCGTTGAAATCACCCAGCACCACCAGCGCCTCGCCGCGCCGCAGATGCTCTTCGACCCGGGCGCGGATCCAGATGCATTGCGCGAGCTGCTTGCGCCGGTTCTCGATCGAGATCCGCATCGCATCGGCCTCGTTCTTGGCGCCATGGGGGTTCTTCGACTTGGCATGGACCCCGATCAGCCGCAGCCGGTGCCCGCCCGCCACGCGCAACACCATTTCAAGCGGCGGTTTCGAGAACCGGATCGTGTCGGGCCTGCTGTCGGCGTCCAGATCGTAGCGGAACACGCCGTCGAAGCGCGGCGCCAGGCGCGAGCCCTTCTTTCCGGTCGGATCGCCGCGCGGATCATGGCGCGGCGCGATGCGGTCGGGATCGTAGAGAAAGGCGATCTCCTGCTCGGTCTCGGAGGAAAAGCCGTGCAGCGCGCGGCGCGCCCGCAGATGGTATTTCGCGGCGAAATTCTCCAGCGCCCGCACGGTCGAGCGGCGGGAATTGGTATCCGGCCCCTCGACGATCAGGATCCCGTCGGCATCGAGCGCCGAGAACACGATGCCGAGCGCGCCCGCCTGTTCCGCCCGGCTGACGCCATAGCGGGCCGAGGGCGCGCCATCCTCATGCAGCCGCCCGCCGTCGTCGAACAGCGCGTTGAACCATTCGATATTATAGGTGGCAAGGCGCAGCCGATCCGGCGCCATCCGCCCTAGGCCGCCTTCTGGTCGGAGATTTCCTTCCAGGCCGCATTGATCGCGACCAGGCGGTTTTCCGACAGTTTCACCGCCTCGGGCGGCAGGCCGCGCGCGATCATCCGGTCGGGATGGGTGTCGCGCACCAGTTTCCGCCAGGCCGCGCGGGCCTCGTCCAGCGTGGCGTCCTGCGCGATCCCCAGCACGTCATGCGGATCGCGCGGCGCGCCTTCGACCAGCCGCGCGCGCACGGCGCGGAAACAGGGCTCGTCCAGCCCGAAGATCCCGGCGACATGGGCGAGGAAGGCGTCCTCGCCCGGGTGGTAGCTGCCATCCGCCAGCGCGATCGAGAACAGAGCCTCCAGCAGGTCGAGAAGGACGTGATGGTCGTCGGCGCAAAGCCTGCGGCCTTCGGGGTTGAAGAGCCGCGCGATCTTGGACGCATAGACGTCGAATCCGGCCACGTCCTGGCGGGCAAGGTCGAAGACGCGGGCGGCATGGGCCTCTTCGCCGGGGGGGAAGGTGAAGATGCGGCGAAAGGCGGTCACCTCGGCCCGGCTGACCTCGCCATCGGCCTTGGCCATCTTGGCGCCAAGCGCGAGGACGGCGATGGTGAAGCCCACGCTGCGCTCGGGCGGTGGCGCGCCGCGCAGCCGGTCGAAGACGACAGACAGCGGCTCGCCCTTGGTGAGCGCGGAGAGGGCTTCGGCGATGCGGGTCCAGATCGACATGGACGGGATCATAGCCCGGCGCGGCGGCGTTGTCAGAGCAATTTCCCGCGAAGCCGCGGATCCCTGCGCCGGGGCGATGGCACGCGAAACGGGGGCGGATTCGGCCCTTTTCGCGCCCCTGCGTTCCCGGCCCCTCGGGCGGAGGCGCGGGGAGGATTGTCGGCAGGATCGCGGCGGCCATTTCCGACGATCCGGCGGTCGAGGAGACCGATCCGGCCGCAGCCCTTCCGGCGGGTTTTCCGTCCTTCCGATGGCCTTCGGGGTGGGACCCAATGTATCGTCCGGGCAATCCCGGATGCCCCTTCGCTAAGGATGCCGCGTCCCATGCCGACCTTGACCGAAGCCGCGATCGCGGCCAGCCTGCGCGACCTGTCGCGGACGGCCCCCGACGACCACCGTGCCTTGCAAAAGAGGCGGGACGATTGGACGGCGCTTGTCGCGCGCGATCCGGCGGCCCCGGCGCGGCTTTACGATCATTACGGCGCCGCCTGCGCCGCCGCCCTGGGCAAGGGCCCCTCCGGCGCCTTCCCGGATCCGCTGGCCCCCGATCCGCTGGCCCCGGATCCGCTGTCGGGGTATCGCTTCCCTCTCGACTTTTCCTCCTCGGCATGGCTGCGCAAGGGGTCGGCCCGAGGCCTGGCGCCTGCTGGGCGAGCGGCACGCGGGTCACCTGGAGCGGATCTGCCGTGCCCTCGCCCTGCCGGACGACCGGATCGCCGATCTCCACCCGCCGCGCCGGACCGGAAGGCGCGGCGATGTCGCCGGGCTGATGCTGGCGCTTTGCAACTGGCACAGCCCTTACGGCGGGAGGCGGGCGGCATGAGGCAGGAGGCGGCGCAGATCGTGCCCGCGCTCTGCCGCGCTTTCCCCGAGGTGGGCGACCATGTGCTGGCGGGCCTTCTGGCCCTGCACCCCGAGGCGGTGGACGAGACGGCGGCGCTGATCCGCTTCTACCTGGTCGAGCGCGGGCAGGACGATGCGGCGATGATGATCGGGTTCGCGCTCGACATGCTGGGATTTCACGCCTCGCGCGACGGGTTCTTCCATCGCAACGCGGCCGCGATCCTGACCGCCGCCCTGCGCGACGCGCGCGACTGGCCGCAGCCGACGCTTGCCGCCTTCACCCGCCGCTTCCTGCTCTATCCGCCGGGGATGCTCCGGACCGATCCGGCACAGGCCGCAGCGGAAGCCCGCAGCGGCATCGCCGGGACGCAGCGCATTCTGGCGGCGAACGAATACAAGCCCTATCTGGGTATCTCGGTCGAGACGCAGAGAGATCGCGACACCGCCCTGCTGCGGCGCCACCAGGCGGATCTTGCACTGATCGAGGCGGATTTCCCTGAATGGTGCGCGGGCCATCGCCGCCGCGCGGTAAGCCGTGTCGCCGTCTCGGCCGGGACGCGCAAGGCGCTGGCGGCCATGGCGAAGGCCCTGCCCGGGGCGGCGGCGGAACCGGCCCGGGCCCTGCTGGAAGAGGCGAGGCTCTGGTCGGCGCGGCCCCGGACCTGTGCGATGCCGAAACCCTCGGACAACCGTTTCAAGGATTTCGGGCTGAAGCTTCTGGTGATCGAGGAGCTGATGTATCGCCAGCGGGCGCTGGTGCCGGTCTTCGACATCGACGCCTTCGCCGCCGAATACGAAAAGCGCGAGATTTCGGTCGAGGGCGACGGCTATGAGGTCATCCCCGAGGCGCGACAGTATTTCGCCAATCTCGCCATCCCCGAGGATCTGCTGGCCCGCACCACCCATCTGCACCAGTCCAGCGGGATCGACGGCGGCCCGGCCTTCATGGCGCATTTCCATCCGTTCTGGGACCCGGGCGCGGGGGACGGGGTGGTCAGGGTCACCGACAAGGCGATCAAGGATCTGGACCTGTTGCCCAACCTTGCCCGGATCACCGGGCTGGAGAACAGCGCGCCGGGGCCGAGGCTGCTCAAGGCGCTGGCGCGGCGCGGCGTCGCGCTTCTGCCGGAAGAGGGGGCGGGTGATGCGTGAGGGGGCGGGTGATGCGTGAGGGGGCCTCGCGCCGCGCGATCCTGCGGCTGCTGTCGGGCATGATCGCTGTCCTCTCGGGCAAGGGCGCGCTGGCGCAGCGGGCGGTCGACCCTGCGGCCCTTGGCCCCGACGGGCTGCCGCTGATCTTCTGGCTGATCGAGCGCGAGGATATGGCGGGGGTCGCGCGGCTGGTGGAGGCCGGGGCCGATCTCGATGCGCGGGGGTTCCACCGCGCGACCCCGGTGCTGAGTGCGGCGATCATCGACTATTGGCAGATGGTGGAATATCTGCTGGCGCGCGGCGCAAAGGCGGCGGTGACAGATGGCCGGGGCTTTACCCTGACCTGGCTGGCGCGGAATTCGCGCGTGGTGCCGGGTGGCCCCTATGGCGAGGCCTTGGCCCGGGTGCGCCGGACGCTGGAGGCGCGCGGCCTGATGCGCGAGGTCCACCATCCCGTCCGCGTGCGGGAATTGGCCGCCGCCGGGCGCTGGCCGCCGGACTGGTTCCGCGATCCCTGACGGGCCCTTGCGCCAGGCTGGTGCGCCCGGGGCGCTGCGCAACGCTCCCGGGGTTGAGGGTTGATCGCGCAACCGAAGGTCCATGATTTCCGCAGCCGCAGCCGCAGCCGCAGCCGCAGCCGCAGCCGCAGCCGCAGCCGCAGCCGCAGCCGCAGCCGCAGCCGCAGCCGCGTCGGCGCGGCAGGCTTGTCAGAGCAACTTCCCGAGAAGCCACAGATCCAGATGCCGCCCGAACTTGAAGCCCGCTGCGGGAATTGTGCCCATCAGCCGGTATCCCACCGCTTCGTGAAAGGCGCGGCCATCGGGGTTTTCGCCTGACACCGCGCCGATCATCAGATGGATGCCCGAGGCGCGGGCGTGATCCTCGATGGCGGCCATCAGCCGTCGGCCGATTCCGCGTCCGCTTGCGGCGGGCGACAGGATGATGGTGTGTTCCATGCTGCGCGCATAGCCCTGCCCGCTGCGGAACTGGCCGTAGCGTGCGAACCCCAGAAGCGCGCCCGGGGGGGCGGGGTCCTCGGCGACCAGAAAGCAGGGGCCTGCCGCGATCGTCGCAGCGATCTCGTCAGCGGATTTCGGAATCGGGTTGAAGGTGATCGCCGTCCCGACGATCCATGGATTCCATAGCTGCGCCAGCGCGGGAGCTGCGCCAGCGCGGGCGCATCGGCGGGGCGGGCGGGGCGGATTGCGGCGGCGCGGCTCATCCGGCGGGCCTTGTCCGATCCGGCGCGGGGGCGGCGGGGTCGATGGCGATCACTTCGAGATAAACGTCCCCCAGCCCCATCAGCCGGTTGTGGGTGCCCGTCAGCGGATGCGCCCCCCCGCCCGCCAGCGGCAGGCCAGGCGCGGCGCGGACGAATGCCTCGCCCGCCACAAGGCTTTCGGCCGCGATGGCGATATGGTCGAGGCGAAGCCTCATTCCGTCGCGGCCCCGGCCGCCCGGCCGCGCGGCGCTTTCGGCTTCGGCGCCTTCGGCCCCGTCACCCTGGCCTGCGCCTTGAGCGCCACCGCGAGCGAGGCGAACCGCGCCTGCGAGACCTCGCCGAACAGGCCCTCGCCCTCTTCGGTCAGCTCCAGCCCGAGGGTCTTCTTCTTCGGCTGCCAGACCAGCCGCCCCGCCCGCGCCGGATCGGCGGCCGAGAACATCGCGCCGAAGCGCATCGCCTTGCCCAGAACCTCGGCCTGGCGGATGTCCTCGTCCGACAGCAGCCGGAACAGCGGTGTCATGCGGTTGCCCGAGCGGCTGTTCTTGTAGCGGTGCAGCAGCGCCAGCCCCAGGAACACCCGGCCCTGATGGTCGAGCCCGCCCAGATTGGCCCGGGTGGCATTGTCGAAACAGGCCTCGGCGCGGTAGTCGGGATGGGCGCGCCAGGTGGTGTCGTGCAGAAGGCAGGCGGTCTTGATCAGGCGCAGCCGCTGATGCGCGGTGCCCTGGAACAGCGGCATCAGGAATTCGAACAGCTTCTTGCCGAAGCCCGGCACACGGGCCTGGCTGTGCTCGGTCATCCGGGCGGCCTCGATCAGCGGATCGCGCGCGCGCAGGCGCTCGGGCATCTGCTCGTAAAGGAGCCCCTCGCGGATGCCATAGGCGGAGACGTCGATCTCGCGGGGCTTCAGCACCCGGATCAACTCGCGCAGCACCTCGCAGGCGATGGGAACCAGTTCCATCCGTTCGGCCGAGGTGCCGGTGCGCGCGCGCAGCACCGCCGGGTCCGAGGCCGCGATCCAGTCCAGCGTGTCCAGCAGCGCGTCGGGCTTCATGCGGTATTCGTGCAGGACCAGCAGCGGGTAGTTGCGCCGCTCCATGTCCAGCCGCGCGATCACCCGCCAACTGCCGCCGACCAGGTAGATCCGCTCTCCGGTCGAGCGGATGGTGCGCCCGACATCCTTCAGGATGCGGTCGATATGGTCCTTGCGCTTTTTCGGCCCGCCGGGAAGCTGGGTCAGCCGGAACGGGCCCAGCGGGGTCGAGACCCTCTTGCCGACCTTGCCGTCGCCGATCCGCGCCAGTTCCATCGAATTGCCGCCGATGTCGCAGACCAGCCCCTTGGCGTCGGGCCAGCCCAGAAGCACGCCCTGGGCGGAAAGCCGGGCCTCTTCGTCGCCGTCGATGACATGCAGCCGCAGCCCGGTCTCGCGCAGGATCTCCTCCTGGAATTCGGGGCCGTCCTCGGCCTCGCGGGTGGCGGCGGTGGCGACGACGGTCAGGGGTTCCACCCCCATCCCGCGCGCCAGCAGCGCGAAGCGCCGCAGCGCGACCAGGGCGCGCCTGCGCCCCTCGGGGTTGAGGCGCCCGGTCTCGACCAGGCCCTTGCCCAGGCCGCACATGATCTTTTCGTTGTAGAAATAGGCCGGGCTGCGGGCCGCGCCGTCGAAGACCACCATCCGCACCGAGTTCGAGCCCACGTCCACGACGCCCACGCGCGACAGGGCGCGGGTGCTCTCGTCCTGGAAAAGCGCAGGGCCGAAGGGCTCCCAGTCCTCTTCGGCAGGCCGGTGGCCGGTGGCCGGGCTTGGCGCGGCTGGCCTTCGCGGGGCGGGGGCGCCCGGCTCTGGCGCTCCCGGCTCTGGCGTGCTCGGCTCTGGCGTGCTCTGGCCGGAGGTTCCCGCATCGGGCATTGCCGCAGAGGGCGCTGCGGCGGCGGTCGCCTGGGAAGACGCCGCCCCTGGGGGGGCGTCGGGCAGTCCTTTGGTCATCTGGATCGATTCCCGATTGTTCTGCGCCATGATTGCGCCGCCGGTGGGCGGGGTCAACATGATGCCCGAGGGGGCATGATGGGCCGGGCCCCCGGCGGCCCATGCCGAGCGGTGCCTGACCCGGGCCGGTTCCGCCCTTGTCGACTTTGCCCTTGTCGACTTTGCCCGCGTCGACTTTGCGCCCGTCGGCTTTGCTCGGGCCGGTTCCGCCCGGACCGGGCTTTGCCTACACCGGGTTTTGTCCAGGACGGGTTTTCCCCAGGGCAAGTTTCCCCAGGGCAAGTTTCCCCAGGGCAAGTTTCCCCGGGGCAGGTTTCCCCGGGGCAAGTTTTCCCGGGGCGAGTTTCGCCGAGGCGGTTTGCTCAGACCGTCTTGATCCGGCCGTTCCTCTCAGACGGCGGTCTCGGCTCCCGCTTCCGGGGCTCCCGCTGCCCGTGCTCCGGCCTCCAGCGTTCCGGCATCGGGCCGGGGCGCCGGGAACTCGGCCCCGACCTCGCGCTCGTCGCGCGAGGGCGCGAGGCGCGGCGCGTCCTTGGCGCCCGCCGTGCCGCGCCCGGACAGCGAGGGGTTCTCCATGAAAAAGCGGTGGCAGTTGAACTGCCGCTCTCCCGGCGCGCCGAGGTTGCGCAGATAGCTGCCGTCGGGCGCCAGCACCCAGCTTTGCGCCTCGTCCGCCAGATTGGCGGCCATGATCTGCGACAGGATCTGGCTTTTCACCGTGGGGTTGATCGCCTCGACCAGGGTCTCGACCCGGCGGTTGAGGTTGCGGCCCATCCAGTCTGCCGAGGACAGGAAGACCCGCGCCTTCTGGGCGGGCAGGCCGTGGCCGTTGCCGAAACAGACGATGCGCGAATGTTCCAGGAACCGCCCGACGATGCTTTTCACCCGGATGTTTTCGGAAAGCCCCAGAATGCCGGGCCGCAGCCCGCAGATGCCCCGGATCACCAGGCTGATCTTCACGCCCGCGCCGCTGGCGGCGTAAAGCGCGTCGATCACCTCGGCGTCGATCAGGCTGTTCATCTTGGCCCAGATCTCGGCCGGGCGACCGGCGCGGGCGTGCTCGGCCTCGGCCGCGATCAGCTCGATCAGGCGCGGCTTCAAGGAGATCGGCGAGATCGCGAGGTTTTCCAGCCCCTGCGGCTGCACATAGCCCGAGAGATAGTTGAACACCTTGGTCGCATCGCGGCCAAGCGCCGGATCGCAGGTGAAAAGCGACAGGTCGGTGTAGATCTTGGCGGTGATCGGGTGGTAGTTGCCGGTGCCGAAATGGGTATAGGTCACCAGCGCGTCGCCCTCGCGCCGCACCACGGTCGAGATCTTGGCATGGGTCTTGAGGTTGATGAAACCATAGACCACATGGGCGCCCGCGCGTTCCAGCCTGCGCGACTGGCGGATGTTCGCGGCCTCGTCGAAACGGGCCTTCAGCTCGACCAGCGCGGTGACGGATTTCCCGGCCTCGGCCGCCTCGCACAGCGCCGAGACGATCGGGCTGTCCCAGGAAGTGCGGTAGAGCGTCTGCTTGATCGCCAGCACATTGGGATCACGCGCGGCCTGTTCCAGGAAGCGCACGACGGTGTTGAAGGTCTCGTAGGGGTGGTGCAGCAGCATGTCCTTCTGGCGCACGGCGGCGAAGATGTCGCCGTCATGGTCCTGCACCCGTTCGGGGACGCGGGGGTTGAAGGGCGGCCACAGCAGTTCGGGGCGCGACGACAGCACCAGCGCCTTCAGATCGGCGATGCCCAGAAGGCCGCGCACCTCGACCACCTCGTCGGGGGCGACATGCAACTCCTCCATGATCAGCGCGCGCAATTCCGGGGGCGCGCCCGCCGACATCTTCAGCCGGATCACCTCGCCCCGGCGGCGGCGCTTCAGCGCGGTCTCGAATTCGCGCACCAGATCCTCGGCCTCTTCCTCGACCTCAAGGTCGCTGTCGCGCAGCACGCGGAACATGCAATGGCCGCGGTCGGCATAGCCGGGGAAGAGCATCTCAAGATGCAAGAGCAGCAGCTCTTCAAGCGGCAGGAAGCGGTCCTCGCCCTCCTTGCTGGGCAGGCGCACGAAACGGTCGATCTGCTGCGGGATCGGCAGCAGCGCCTTGAGCGGGCGGCGGTCGGTCACCCGTTCCAGCTCCAGCGCCAGCGAAAAGCCGGTGTTGGGGATGAAGGGGAAGGGATGCGCCGGGTCGATGGCCAGGGGCGACAGCACCGGGAAGACGTTGGACAGGAAGTATTCCTCCAGGAATTTCAGGTCCCCCACGTTCAGTTTCGAGCGGCTGAGCAGCACGATTCCCTGCGTCTCCATCTCGGTGCGCAGCTTCTTGAACTTGGTCTGCTGGGTCTGCATCAGCCGGTGCGCGTCCTCATGGATCAGGCGCAATTGCTCCGAGGGGCTGCGGCCGTCCTCGGAGGCGGTGGAATTGCCGGTCCTGACCAGCGCGCGCAGGCCCGCGACGCGGACGGTGTAGAATTCGTCCAGGTTGGTGGCCGAGATCGACAGGAAGCGCAGCCGCTCCAGCAGTGGCACGGCGGGGTTCGCCGCCTCGTCCAGCACGCGCCAGTTGAAGGCGAGCCAGCTAAGCTCGCGGTTGAAGAAGCGATGCGCGCTGCCGGTGTCGGTCTCGGGCAGGGCGACGGGGGCCGCGAAGGCGGCCTTGAGGAAATCGGCGGGCGGGGCGGCTGGGGTCTGGGTCATGGCTTGGGCTTATGCACGGGGTTGGTGACGGAATTGCGACAGGCTGCGGCATGGGGCCGCAGCACGGATTGCCGCGGGGCTAGCGCGCCTGCCGCCCATCGGCGGGATCGCTGTCCCCGACATGGGTTTCGGGCCCGACATGGGGTTCAGGCCCGACTTGGGTTTCAGGCCCGACATGGGGTTCGGGGGCGGCGGGCGCAATGTCGTCGGCCTCTTCGGAGAAGGCGGGATGGCCCAGAACCTCGGCGGCAAGCCTTGGCCCGATGGGGCGGCGCTCGGCCAGGGCGCGGGCGTCGAGTTCGGCGACGATGGCCCGCGCCGCCCCGATCGAGCGCGGCATCCGGTTGACCAGCCAGGCCAGAAGCCCGGGCGCGGGCGCGATCTGGCGGTCGGCGAAAAGCTTCGTCAGCACGCCTTCGAGCAGCGCATCGTCCGGCGCGTCGATCCGCGTCAGCGGCGCGGCCTGCATGCGCGACAGCAGGTCGGGCAGGACCAGCCCCCAGTCGCGGGGCGCGCAGGCGGCGGTGACCAGAAGCCGCCCGCCGCTTCCGGGCCTCCCGCCGGCCTCGGCTGGCCCGCCCGCTTCCAGGGTGCGCGCGGCCAGCAGGTTGTGCAGATGAAAGAGCGCGGTCTCGGCGGCGCGGTTCCCGGCGATGGTCTGGGCATCCTCGACCACCACCGCCGCCGCGTCTTGCGCCGCCAGCGCCGCCGGATCGGCCCCGGCCAGATCGCCCGCGTCGAGCCATGCGGTGTCCGGCCCCGCCGCCTCGGCCCAGATCCGCGCCAGATGGGTCTTGCCCGATCCTGCCGGGCCGACCAGCAGCATCTTGCCGCCGGGCCACAGCCGCCAGCCCTCGACCGCCGCGAAGGCCAGGCGGTTCGCGGGGGTGACGATGAAATCGGCCCGCGTCATCGCGGTGCGCGGCGGCAGGTCGAAGGCGAGCTGGCCGGTGCCTTGTCTGGGGGGAAGGGCGCCGTTCGGGGGCGGGGTCACGGCAGGCGGGCCCCATCGGCGGTGTCCGGCCCGGCGGCGACCATGCTGTCGGCGATGGCCTCGGCCTCGGCCAGCGCCTCGTTGATGCGGTTGGCCTCGGCCTCGACCGTCGCGTCCTGGCCCGCGATGCCGGTGTAAAGCAGGCTCTGCTGGTAATGATCGATCGCGAAACGCACCAGAACACCGATCACGGCGGCCACCGGCACAGCGACCAGCATTCCCACGAAGCCGAAGAGCGCGCCGAAGGCGGACAGCGCAAGGAGCAGCCAGACCGGATGCAGCCCCACCGATTTGCCGACCATGCGGGGGGTCAGCACATTGCTCTCCATGAACTGACCGGCGGCGAAGATGGCGACGATCACGCTGATATGCAGCCATTCGCCCCAGAACTGGAACAGCGCCAGCCCGATGGCCAGAACACCGCCGATCAGCGCGCCGATATAGGGGATGAAGGTGATCGTCCCGGCGATGGCGCCCACCACCAGCCCGAATTGCAGCCCCGCCGCCATCAGGGCCAGCGAATAGAAGCTGCCCAGGATCAGGCAGACCATGACCTGCCCGCGCAGGAATCCCGCCAGCACCTTGTCGACCTCGCCCGCCAGCAGACGGATCGCGGGGGCATGATCGCGCGGCAGAAGCTGGTCGATGCGCCGGATCATCCGGTCCCAGTCCAGCAGCAGGTAGAAGGCCACCACCGGCACCACCAGCAAAAAGACGATCATCGACACGATCCCCAGGGCCGAGGTCAGGATCCCGTTCGCCAGATCGCCGCCCTTTTCCTGGATCGCGGTTCCGATCGTGGCCAGCGTCTGGCGCATGGTCGAGGTGGAATCGGCCAGTTCGGGGAAGCGCTCCATCACATAGGCTTCCAACTGGCGGATGATGTCGGGGGCGGCATTCACCAGCGCGGTCAACTGATAGATCAGCGCCGGGACGATCGAGAGCATCAGGAGCACCATGATCACCAGTGCGGCCAGCGAGATCAACGTGGTCGCCAGCGCCCGCGACAGGCCCAGCCGTTCCAGCCGGTCTGCGATCGGGTCGAGGAAATAGGCCACCGCCCCCCCCAGCAGGAAGGGCAGCATCACATCGCCCATCGACCACAGCAGCAGCAGAAGGATCAGGGCGGCGATCCCCCAGTATCTGGCCTGAACTCGGATGGGCAGGGCCATGGCGCTCCTCTCGGGACGGTGGTGTCTTGGCCGCCGATATTGCCCGAGCCTCGTTCCGGCGCAAGGGGCGGCGCCGGGCGCCTGCGCCCTGTCGCCGGGATGCGGCTCGGGGACCCGGGGGGGGGAATGCGAAGCCGTCGGGGCGCGCGGATTCCGGGCCGCGGCCCGCCTCGCACCCGCGCCGGGGCGGCAAAGTGCGCGCCCGGCCGCCGGGCGACTGCCGGTGCTCCCCTGTCAGGCCCGCATCACGTTCGCGTCAGGCTCCGGCGGTATTGGTCCGGGGTCTGGCCGCTCAGCCTGCGGAACATGGCGATGAAGGTCGAGGCCGATTGATAGCCCATGTCGTAGGAGATCTGCTGGATCGTGCGGCCAGAGTTCAGCGCCTCGATCGCCATGGTGAAGCGCAGCCTCTGGCGCCATTCGCCCAGGCCGATGCCCAGCTCCGCCTTGCATCTGCGCTCCAGCGTCCGGGGCGTCAGGTGGAACTGGCGCGCGATCTGCGCGGTCGTCCACGGCCCGAGCAGGTTGCGCCGCGCCTCGTCCAGGATGGCTTTCAGCAGGTCGGAATCGGCGAAGGGCAGGTAGTTCTGCGTCCGCTCGGCCGCGAGGATCTGGTCGATCGCCACCGCCGCCAGCCGCTTTTGCTGCGGCGTGCGCGGCTCGCTCACGCCCAAGCGGGCGCATTCGTCCAGGATCGCCTTCAGCAGCAGGTTGATCGAAAGCGCGCAGGGGCGCTCGGGCAGGCTTTGCGAGATCTCGGCCGAGATATAGGCCGAGCGGAAGCTCGTGACCCCCTTGCTCCACGAGGCATGTTCGAAATGCGGCGGGATCCAGATCGCATATTGCGGCGGCGACAGCATGTTCTTGCCGTCGGTGCGGAAATTCAGCACACCGCGCGAGACATAGGTGAACTGCCCCCAGGGGTGGGAATGGGCGACCCATTCGGCGGGGGCAAGCTCCTCATGCCGGAAGTAGATGTCGCCGGGCAGGGTGTCGAAAACCGGGATGTCGTAATCTGTGACGGGCATGGAACCTTCCGCAACCGCACCGGCCCGGCGCGTGGGCCACAGGCCGGATCCCGCGCCGGATCGGGCGAAGCCGGATCGGGCAAGGCAGGGGCCAAGCCTACAGCAATCCGCCCGCCGCCGCGACCGAAGATTTCGGCGCGCGGCCTGGGCCCTTCTGCCCTGTCATGAAAGCCGCGCATCGCCACCGGCGGGGCGAGGGCCGCCGAGGCAGGACGCCGCCCATTCGGGAAAGGGGGCGGCGCAACTGGCCGGTCGATTGGCGAATCCACCGATCAGGGGTGACGGGTGTTCCCGGCCAGTCGCCGACCCCGGGGCGGCGGTCGCAAGCGGCGCGATCACCCGGCCGCGAGCGGGTTCATCGTATTGGCGTGGCCGCCCGCCTTCAGCGCCCGCTCGCCCGAGACCATCTCCTTGAAGGTGTCGCCCGGGCCCGAGCCGAGCTCGCGCCGGCGCTTGACCGCCGAGACGCCACGCCGGATCTCCTCGCCGAAACAGCCGCGGCCGAGTTCGTCGACCGATTTCGCGGTCAGGTGGAAGGTCGGCAAAGTGATGAGATTGTGGAACACGCCCGCCCGCGCGGCAATGTCGGTCTGGAAGCGCTGGAGCCGGGCATCGGCCCCGCGTCCCAGATCGGTATCGTCGAATTCTGTGCGCATCGACTCGTTGCCCTCGGGGAAATCCGTCTCGGCCACGCTTGCGGATTTCACCCGTTCGGCGCGGACCTGCCTGCGCAGGTTCAGCGTCCAATTGAAGCTTGGGCGAGGTGTTGTCGGTCATCCGGCGCAGCGCCTGGCCATCGGGCTGGGCTGCCTGGCGATCTTCAACTTCGAGAAGGCGCATTTCGCCCCGGCAGGCTGACCGCGCCGCAGCAGGGCTTCGGCGGGGACGAAGCCCCCCTCCGGTGCCTTGAGCCGCCGAATACCTCGCTGAAACCGGCCAGCATGACGAGAGAGGCCAGTCCGATCGCGGCCCAGACCGCCGGTCCTGGTTGAGCCGGAACGCCTTGGCAAGGCGGAGGCGGTCGGGCTTTCCCGGATGCCGCCCGGGTGGCTCGGTGACGCAGAAGACCGGAACGACCATGGCGAGCGCGGCGGGAAGGGTGGCGATCCAGAACGCCGAGGGGATGTTGCCCGCCAGAAAGATCATCGCGCCCACGGCGGCCAGCGGGCCGATGAAGCCGCCCAGGGTATCGAGCGATTTGCGCAGGCCGAAGCTTGCCCCCCGGATCTCGGGCGGGCTGGCGGCGGGAAGGCTCGGTCGTCCCGCGAAGGGCCCCCGGCGGTCTTCCCGTGGCCGACCGCCGGGGGCCCCGGACCGGGGATTTGTTGCCTTGCCTGGGGTGCGAAAAACTGACAGACCGAATACCTGAGCAACCTGGTTGGAAATTGGCGCGGGGGCGCAGTTGCGAAACAGCGACATTGCCGGAACGATCTTGCTTTCGGGTGTCTGCGTGGCGCGCGGGGGGCGCAACGTCGTCCATGACGTCGGGCTGGAGATCCTGCCGGGACAGATGACGGTGCTGATCGGTCCGAACGGCTGCGGGAAGTCGACGCTTCTGAAGACGGTCTCGCGGCTGCTCGCGCCCGCCTCGGGCGAGGTGCGGATCGGCGGGCGTCCCCTGGCCGGTCTTTCGGGGCGCGAGGCGGCGCGGCAGATGGCGCTTTTGCCGCAAAGCCCGATCCTGCCCGAGGGGCTGCGGGTGCGCGACCTCGTGGCGCTTGGCCGCCATCCGCATCGCAGCCTCTTGCGCGCCTGGTCGCCCGCCGACGATGCCGCCATCGAGCGCGCCATGCGCGAGACCGCGACGCTCGACCTGGCCGACCGCCCGGCCGAGGCGCTTTCGGGCGGCCAGCGCCAGCGGTGCTGGATCGCCATGGCGCTGGCGCAGGAGACCGGGATCCTGATGCTCGACGAGCCGACGACCTATCTCGACCTTTCGGTGCAGATGGAGGTGATGGCGATCCTCGCGCGGCGCGCGGCGGCGGGGGCGACGGTGCTGGTGGTGCTGCACGAGCTGAACCTTGCCGCCGCCTTCGCCGACCGCATTGTGATGATGCGCGCGGGCCGGATCATGGCCGACGGCCGCCCGGAAGAGGTGATGAACGCCGCCAATCTGGCCGCGATCTTCGGCTTGCGCGCCGATGTGATCGCCGATCCCGTGACCGGGCGCCCGGTCTGCCTGCCGCGCGAGGCGGGCGGGGCGCAGCAGGGGGTGGTCCCGGCATGAAGGGGGGGGGGCGCCTCTCTTGCGGCGGGCGGGGCCGCGCTGCCGCTGATCCTTGCGGCCTTCCTGCTTGTCTCGGTGCTCTGGCATCTGGGGGCGGGGGGGCAGACGCTTTCGCCCGCCTTCGTCTGGTCGGCGCTGACCGGCGGCGAAAGCGACACGTTCGAGGCGGCGATCGTGCGCGAATTGCGCCTGCCGCGCGCCATCGGCGCCGCGCTGGCCGGGGCGGGGCTTGCCGCGGCCGGGGTGCTGATGCAGGCGGTGACGCGCAATCCGCTGGCCGAGCCCGGGCTGTTCGGCCTTCTGGCGGGGGCGTCGCTGGCGGTTCTGCTGGGGCGCGGCATCCCGGCCCTGGCCGCGCCGGAACTGCTGGCGCCGCTTGCGGCGGCGGGCAGCCTGGTCGGCGCGCTGCTGGTGCTGGCGCTGACCCGCGCGGCGGGTCAGGGCGGCGGCATGCTGACCCCGGCGCTGGCCGGGGCGGCGGTGACGGCCTTTCTGGTCGCGCTGACGACTCTGGTCTCGCTCCTTGACCTGCGCGCCTTCGAGGATATGCGGATCTGGCTTTCCGGCTCTTTCGCCGGGCTGCGGCTGCCGGTGGTGGCCATGGTCGCGCCCTGGGCGCTGCTGGGGATGGGGGCGGCGCTGGCGATCGGGCCGAAGCTGACGATCCTGACCATGGGGGACGAGGCGGCGACGGGCCTCGGGCTCGACCCGCGCAGGATCCGGGCGCTGGCGCTGGCGGCGGTGGTGGTGATGACCGCGGCGGCGGTCGCCATGGCCGGGCCGCTGGGGTTCGTCGGGCTGACGGTGCCGCATGCGGTCAGGCTTCTTGGCCCGATGGGGCAGGGGCGGCTGGTCGCGCTTTCCATGCTGGCGGGGGGCTTCTACCTGGTGCTGGCCGATACTGTCGCGCGGCTTTTGCTCTTTCCGGTCGAGATCTCGGCCGGGATCCTGACCGCGCTGATCGGGGCGCCGGTCCTTGTCCTGCTGGTGAGGCTGCGGGCATGAGGGTCTTGCGCTTTTCGGCGCTTCGGGGCCGTATCGCGCTGGAGCCCGCGCGCGCCGGGCTGATCGCGCTTGCGGCGCTTGGGGCGGGGCTGGTCGCGCTTTTCCTCGCCTCGGCGCTTCTGGGGGGCGAGGGGGTGGCCGCGCGCGATGCGCTGGCCGCGCTGACCGGCCGGGGCGATGACGCGGGGGCGCGGCTGGTCGTGGCCGAATTCCGCCTGCCGCGCGCGCTTGCCGCGATGCTGGCGGGGGGGCTTCTGGGATGCGCGGGGGCGCTGGTGCAGGGCGCGACGCGCAATCCGCTGGCCGATCCGGCGTTGCTGGGGATCAGCCAGGGCGCGGCGCTGACCGTGATCGTGCTGGCGGTGCTGGCGCCCGGCATCGCCGAGGGCTGGCGTCCGCTTGCCGCCTTCGCGGGCGGGATCTCGGTCGCCGGGCTGATCCTGTTGCTGTCGCGCCAGCAGGACGGCGTCGGCCCGGTGCGGCTTTTGCTGACCGGGATCGGGATCGCGGCCTTCCTGGGCGCGATGACCACCGCGCTTCTGACCTATGGCGGCGTGAACGAGGCCCATGCGGCGCTGGCCTGGATCGCCGGTTCGGTCAGGACCGCGGGCTGGAGCCAGGTCGCGCTGCTGGCGCTGCTGGCCCCTGTCGCCGGGCTGCTTGCGGCGCTGGCGGTGCGGCCGCTTTCGGTCCTGCGGCTTGGCGACGATCTCGCGACGGTGCTGGGCCACGACGCCGGACGCGCCCGCAGCGCGCTGATGGCGCTGGCGGCGGCGCTGGCGGCGGTTTCGGTCTCGGCGGCCGGGCCGATCGCCTTCGTCGGGCTTGTCGCCCCGCATCTGGCGGCGCGGCTGGCCGCGACCGGGCCGGGCCTGCATCTGGCCCTGAGCGCGGCGGTCGGCGCCGGGCTGACCGGGCTTGCCGATCTGGCCGGGCGCTGGCTTTTCGCGCCGGTCCAGGTGCCCGCCGGGCTGGTCACCGCGCTGGCGGGCGCGCCCCTGATGGCCGTCCTGATGATCCGCAAGCTGAGAGGGAAATCGCCATGAAGATCCTTGCCGCCCTGGTCCTGCTGCTTGCCGCCGCGCCGGTGCTTGCCCAGGATTTCCCGCTGACCATCCGACACAAGTTCGGCGAGACGGTGATCCCCGCCCGGCCCGGGCGCATCGCCTCGGTCGATTTCGCGGGGGCGGACGATCTGCTCGCGCTTGGCATCCAGCCGGTGACGGTCCGCGACTGGTATGGCGGTTTCGAGGGCGGGCTCTGGCCCTGGGCCGCCGCGCTTTCCACCGGATCGCCCGCGATCCTGCGCGGAGAGATCAATTACGAGCAGATCGCGGCGCAGGACCCCGATCTCATCGTCGCGCTCTGGTCCGGCATCGGCGCGGCCGATTACGAAAGGCTCAGCCGCATCGCCCCGGTCGTGGCGGTGCCCGAGGGGGTGGGCGATTTCTCGCTGCCCTGGGAGGTGCGGGCCGAGCTGACCGGCCGCGCCACCGGGCGCGAGGCCGAGGCCCTCGCCCAGGTCGCGGCGATCCGCGCGCGGATGGCGGCGATCGCCGGGGCCCATCCCGACTGGCAGGGCCGCACCGCCAGCGTGGCCTGGTTCATCGGCGGCGGGCTGGGCGCCTATACGGCGCAGGATGTGCGGGTGCAGATCCTGGGCGCCCTGGGCCTGTCGATGCCCGCGCGGCTGGCCGGGCAGACCGGCGGCGACGGCTTTTCGCTGCCGCTGTCGGAAGAGGCGATCGGCATTCTTGAGGCCGACCTGATCCTGTGGACCGTGCCCGACGGCGATCTGGCGGCGCCCGAGCGGGTGGTCACCCGCCCGTTCCTGCAAACCTCGAAAGCGGGGCGCGAGGTGTTTTCGGGCAAGCTGCTGACCGGGGCGATGTCGCATGCCTCGCTCTTGAGCCTGCCCTATGCGCTGGACCGGCTGGAGCCCGCGATCGAGGCCGCGCTGGCGGGCGAGGGCCCGGTGGTGGTGGAATAGCGCCTGCCTCGCCGGGGTCGGGCGGGTTGCGAGGCGGCCTTTCCGGCCCGGTTTTGCTCTGGCGGCCTTTCCCGGGGTGGCCGTCCCGGCTTGACCCTTTCGGGGGCGGCCTTGCCCGCCACGGCCTTTCTTGGGGCAGCCTTCACGCAAGACGGGCGGCCGATTCCCTGGCCGCCCGTTCGCATGATACGCCGCGGGACCGCTCAGAACCGGCTGGTCAGCCCCAGCGTGATCACGCGCCCCTCGCCCTGCCAGCAGGAGGAGGTCCCCCAGGAGGTCTGGCAGCTTGAGGTGTAGCGCTCATCGGTCAGATTGGTGACGTTGAGATCGGCCGACCAGTTCTCGGCGAAGTTCCAGCTTGCGCCGATGTCGTAAAGCCAGGCGTCGCCGACTTTCAGCGTATTGGCGTTGTCGGCCCAGCTTGAGCCCAGATAGCGGGTGCCCGCGCGCAGCTCCAGCCCCTCGACGGCGGCGGGGGTCCAGACCAGTTGCAGATTGCCGAACCGCTCGGCCACCGATTGCGGGGTCTTGCCCACCACGCCCGGATCGCTGGCGAATTCCTCGATCTCCACGCTCATGCTGGTGGCCGCGGCGCGCAGGCGCCATTCGTCGTTCAGCGCGACATTGGCCTCGATCTCGATCCCCTTGCTGGTCAGCTTGCCCAGCGTGGCCGAGTCGAAGACGCCGCCGTTGACATAGCTTTGCGACACATCCCTGCGGGTGATGTCGAAGGCCGAAATCGTGACCAGCGAGCTTTCGTTGACCTGCCATTTCAGCCCGATCTCGGCCTGGTGGCCGGTCTCGGGATCGGCCAGAAGCGAACTGGCCGACAGGGTCTGCGGGTTGAAGTAGGTGCCGAGCGTGGCATAGGCCGTTACGTCGCCGGTCTTCCTGGCCAGCGCGATCCGGCCGGTGAAGGCGTCGTCGCGGCGCTTCAGATCGGTGCCGAGATGGTCCTCGACATCCGACCAGACCACGTCGAAACGGCCGTTCACGGTGGCGATCCAGCCATCGCCCCATTCGATCTGGTCCTGGGCGTAAAGGCCAAGCTGCCTTTGCGTGCTGATATTGTCGATATAGGGCGCGCCGACGGCGGGCTGGGTCACGCTGTAATCGGGGTTCACCGGGTCAAGCGGCGTGCCGAAGGCGAAGGCCTGTTCCTGGTCCAGCCGGTATTGCCGCGCGTCGATGCCCAGCAGGACCTTGTGGCGGATGCTGCCGTTGTCGAACTCCCTCGCGAAGCGCAGGTCGTTTTGCAGGATCGTCGCATAGCTGTCATGGCCGAAGACGAAGCGGTTCACATCGGCCGTGGCATCGGGCACCTGGCCGGTGGTGAAGCCGTTGGGGTAGAGGTAAAGCTCCTGCAGGTCCGAGAAACCGGCGCGGAAGGTGTCGGTCATCTCCCAGGCGCCGATATTGCTGCGATAGATGCCGGTGGCGATCAACTGCTTGCGGCGGTATTCGTCGGCATCGGGGTTGCCGCCGTTGTAATAGGTGTCGAGCCAGCCGAAGGGCCCCGGCTCGACCGTGCCGTAATAGGGCAGGAACGAGCCGCCGACATGGTCGGTGTCCATGTCGGTATAGGACAGGTGCAGGGTCAGGCGGCTGCCGTCCTGGAAGGTCTTGGTGACCGCGCCATAGGCGACGCCCTCGAAACCCTCCTCGAACATGCCGTGGCCATCCTGGCGCGAGGCCTGCAGCCCGTAGCGCCATGCGAGGTCGTCGCCGTTGGTGCCCGAGCCCTCGACCGAGCCGGTCGCGCGGCCCTCGCTGTCGAAGCTGAAGGACAGCGTGGTTCCGGTCGAGCCGTCGGGCAGCCGCGAGACCGAATTGACGACACCGCCCGGGCTGGAGGCGCCGTAAAGCATCGAGGCCGGGCCCTTGAGCACCTCGACCCGCTCCAAGAGGAAGGGGTCGATGTAGAAGGTGCCGAAACCGTAGGAAAACAGCGACAGGCCATCCAGGAAGGTGCCGGTGTCGAACGAGTTGAAGCCGCGGATGTAGAACCAGTTGGTGTCGCTGTCATAGCCGTAAAGCTGCGATTGCACGCCCGCCACCGTGCCCAGGATCTGGTCCAGCTTGCGCGGCCGTTCCTTCTGGAAGGTGTCGCGCCCCACCACGCTGACCGATTGGGGCACATCGGTGATCTCGGTCGCGGTCTTCATGCCCGAAAGCGTGAAGGGGTTCGTGGAATCGCCCACGGCTTCGGCCCCCGCGACCTCAAGCGTGACCGAGCCCAGGAAGACCGCCTCCTCCTGCGCCGAGGCGGGGCCCATGACCGCGCAGGTCAGGGCGGTGGTCCCCGCCAGAAGCCGCGCGATGGTTCGTGCTGATTTCATCTTGTTTTTCCCTGATTGATGCCGCTCGGCATGCCGTCGCGAACTGTCCCTTCGTCTCGCGTCTAGCTCAGGGCTGGATCCCGGTATTGACTAAAACTGTCGGATATTCGCATCCGAAATCATCGGTCGTCGGCCGGTCGGCGCTGGCGCCGCCACAGGCCCGGCGTCTGGCCCGCCAGCCTGCGGAACGAGCGGGTGAAATGCGCCTGGTCGGCGAAACCCGCGTCCAGGGCGATGGCGGCAAGGCTTTGTTCCCCCTGCAGCAGCAATGTCTTGGCGCGTTCGATCCGAAGCCTTTGCAGGCTGCGGTGCGGCGGCTCGCCCCGGCTCTGGCTCCAGGCATGGGCGAACCAACTGTCCGACAGCCCGATGGCACCGGCCATCTCGGCCACCGAAAGCGGGCGGTGCAATTCCTCGCGCATCAGCCGGTCGATGCGCGACAGTTGCCCAAGCGTCAGGCCGCCGGGGCAGGCGGGCGGCGCATCCACGCCGGGGCCGAACAGGGTGGCGATCATCTCGCCCAGGATGCCGTCCAGCGCGTCATGCGAGAAGCTGGCGGCGCGGATCTCTTCCGCCATCCGCCCGGCCATGGCCTGCAAGGGGGGCGAGGCAGCGAGCAGGCGCGGCGCGCGAAGCAGGGCGGCGATCTCCGTGGCAGGGTCGGGGCCGCTGCCAAGCCCGGTGCCGCGCAGCCGCGCGCCCAGTTCCGCCGCGCTGAAATGCACGTCCAGATGCGCCAGCCTGCCGGATCTGCGAAAGCCCGAGCGCGTGGGGACCCCCGCGGGGATGAAGGCGATCCGCACCGGC
>NZ_JBEFZE010000026.1:0-52520 GCF_042762395.1 Pseudogemmobacter sonorensis | reverse complement strand
ACGGCGATCCGGCTTTACGATCCGCGCCTTGCCCCGGTCGAGCTGCACGAATGGTTTATCGACCCCGACACGATGCTGCCGCTGGCCGATCCGGTGATCGACCTGCGGGGCCATATCATCAAGGCGCTGATCTCCACGCCTGAGGATGGCGGGGCGGCCACCTGCACGATCACCATGGTTTCGGCGGCCTGGACGCTGACGCGCGGGCTCACGCTCAAGCGCAGCCAGGCGGCGCTGGAGCGCCGGGCGCCGGGGGATACGTTTCGGCAATACGGCGACATTTCGGGCGCGGTCGAGACCGCCTGGGGTGAACGGCTGGCCGTGGTGCAGCCGCAGCAGCAGTCCGGGCCGCGCGCGATCGCCTCGGGCGTCACGGAGTTTCTGGGCCTATGATCAAGCGCACCCCCGGCTGGCAGCGCCGCCTCGCCGTTTATCTGGGCACGGTGGCCCGGTCGCCCTTTGCCTTTGGATCGCAGGATTGCGCGCTGTTCGCGGCGGGCGCGGTCGAGGCGATGACGGGCACGGATCTCGCGGCGCCTTATCGCGGCAGATACACTACCCTGCGGGGCGGGCTGCGCATCATGCGCCGCGACGGCTTTGCCGATCACATCGCTTTCTTCGGCCACCACCTGCCGGATCGCGACGGCCCGCCGCAGCCCGGCGATCTGGCCGTTGTGCCGACCGACGACGGCCCGGCGCTCGGCGTTGTGCAGGGCGATCAGATCTATGTCACCGGCCCGGCGGGTCTCTCGCTGGCGCCGGTCGGGCTGGCCATCCGGTTCCTGGGGGTCTGACGCATGGCCGTTGTAGCAGGCTTTATCGGCGGCGCGCTCGGCTTCGGCAGCGCCGGGATCTTTGCGGCGGGTGCAGCATTCGCCGCGACCACCTGGGGCGGGA
Source organism: Pseudogemmobacter sonorensis (assembly GCF_042762395.1). Lineage (NCBI taxonomy): Bacteria > Pseudomonadati > Pseudomonadota > Alphaproteobacteria > Rhodobacterales > Paracoccaceae > Pseudogemmobacter > Pseudogemmobacter sonorensis. The sequence continues at coordinate 51,623 of NZ_JBEFZE010000026.1, read as the reverse complement.
TCGCGGTCAAGCTGTTGACCTCGGTCGCGCTGTCGGCGCTGTCCCGCTCGCTGATGGAAACGCCGAAGCAGGAGGTGGCGGGGCTGCGCACCAGCACCACGCTGTCGGGCGGGGTCAACCCGGATGCCTTCTGCATCGGCCCCTATGCCACGGATGGCGCCTTTGTCGGTCCACCGATGTCCTGCGATGCCTCGGGCGGCAATACCCCCATGGCGATCCTGCATTACGTCATCGAACTGGCGGGCAGCCCGAGGCACGGCCTCGACGGGATGATCATCGACGGGGAAGTGGCCGAGATCCTGCCCGACCATATCCACCCCGATCATGGCAATCGCATCGGCGGCCGCTTTCTGGGAAAAGCATGGGTGCGCTATTACGACGGGACGCAGACGGCGGCGGACCCCTATCTGGTCTCGCGCTATCCGATCGGTCATGTGCGGCCCTGGACCCCGGATATGGTCGGGCACGGCATCTGCTACGCCATTGTCACATTCCTCTATGACCGGGAGGTCTGGACCGGCTGGCCGAAGGCGCGCTTCATCCTGCGTGGCCTGCCGCTTTATGACCCTCGCTCGGACAGCACGGCAGGCGGTTTGGGCCCGATGCGGTGGGGCCAGGAGTCCACCTATCTGCCGACACGCAATCCGGCGATCATGCTCCACAATATCCTGCGCGGGATCCGCATGGCGGGCGGTCAGGTCTGGGGCGGAGAGGCGACAGCCGAGGATCTGCCCTTTGATGACTGGGCCGCGGCAATGGATGCCTGCGCCGAGATGGTGGACGATGGCGCCGGGGGCATGGAGCCCCGGTACCGCGCCGGGTTCGAGATTTTCACCGAGGATGAGCCATTCGCGGTGATCGAAAAGCTGCTGCGCGCCTGCAACGGCCAGTTGACCGAGCACGGCGGCATCTGGCGCCTGCGCGTCGGCGGGCCGGGCCTGCCCGTGCGCTTCATCACGGATGACGATATCCTGATCGACGCGCCGCAGGAGCTTGATCCATTCCCGGCGCCGGATGAGATCTACAACGCGATCTCGGCCACCTATCCCGACCCCTCACGACTGTGGGAGACCAGCGAGACCCCGCTGCTGACCAATGAGGATTGGGAGGAGGAGGACGGCAACCGCCGCCTGCCGGTGGATCTGGCATTTGATGCTGCCCCGTATCCCCTCCAGGTGCAGAGGATCATCGCCGCCCTGATCAAGGATCACCGCCGGTTGTTGCGGCATATGCTGACCCTGCCGCCCGAGGCCGGGGTGCTGGAGCTGGGCGACGTGATCGCATGGACCTCGGCGGCCAATGGCTACGCGGCCAAATTGTTCGAGGTCTCGGAGGTCGTGCGCGATCCCCGGACCTGGCGCACCCGCGTCAGCCTGCGCGAGGTGGATCCCGAGGATTACGACCCGCCCGAGGGCCTGGTGCTGCCGTCGCCGCCGTCGCTGGAGGTGGTGCGCCCCGCCGCCCAGGCCGTGCCGGGCTGGGACGCCATGCCCACGATCATCGTGGACGCCGAGAGCAACGCCCGTCGCCCGGCGGCGCGGGCGGTCTGGGACGCGGCTGGCGCGGTGGATGCGCGCGGGGTCCGGGTGGCGGTGCGGCTGGCGGGCGAGGCGGGCGAGGGGCGCGAGCTTGGGATCTACGACCTGCGCGCGGGCGAGGCGCTGCTCGACCCGGCCCTGCCTGCCACGGCCTATGAGATGCGGGGGCGGCTGGTGGTGGACCGGGCCACGGACTGGACCGCATGGACCGCCGTCACCACGCCGGATGTCAGGATCACGGATGCGGATCTGGCCGAGGATCTGGGGGCGATCCTGGCCACGCTGGACGGCTGGATCAGCGGCGGGGTCAGTGATCTGCCGGACGATCTGTCAATGCTGGCCGGATCGATCAGCGCCGAGATCGACGCCCGCGTGGCCGCCGTCTCGGCGCTTGCCGATCAGATGGCGGCCGAGGCGCAGATGGCCGCCGCGCGCTGGCGCGATTATGGCGACCGCATCCATGCGCTGGCCGCCGAGGTGCTGGATCTGGCCAGCGCCGATTTCACCGCCCGCGAAGAGTTGCGCCAGCAGATCACCGTCAGAATCGAAGGCGCCCGCGCCGAATATACCGATCTGATCACGGTCCTGGCCGATGCCTCCACCGCCGTCGCGCAGCGGGTGACGACTTTGGAGGCCGATACCGGCGATCTGTCATCCGCGATCCTGACGGCGGAGCAGGCCCGCGTCGATGGCGACGAGGCGCTGGCGCTGATGATCGCCACGATGTCGGTCGGCTCGGCGGTGATGTTTGACCACGCCGCGATCTGGTATTTCGACGCGGGCATCGATGGCTGGACGGGCGGATCCTCGGCCCCCACGGCCTCGGGCGGCTGGCTGATCCCGGCCGCCTCGGATCACATCGTCAGCCCCGCCGGGCTGGGCGTGGACGGGGACGCCTATATGCAGGTGCGCGCCCGGCTGCGCCGGACCGGCACCCCGGTCTGGACCGGACAGCTCTGGTGGGCAGCCGCGGGTCAGTCCTGGGATCCCGGTCGCCGCGTGACCATCGCCGAGCCTGCCTGGGATGGCGACGAGGCCATCGTCACCATCGGCCCCGGCTGGACCGGGCAGGTGGACCGCATCCGCCTTGACCTGTCCACCGGCGGCAATGACATGGCGCTGGACTGGATCGCTGTCGGGCGGCCCGCCCCGGGGGCCTCCTCGGCCGATCTTGCGGCCGAGCGGCAGGCCCGGATCAGCGGCGATGCGGCCGTCGCATCGGACGTGCTGGCGCTGGAGGCGCGGCAGACCGCTGCCGAGACGACGCAGGCCGCGACGACCAGCGCAGTCGAGGTGCTGGAGACGCGCACCGGGGCGACCGAGAGCGGGCTTGCAGCCGCAGGCACCAGGCTGACCGGGATCGAGACCCAGATCGCCGATCCGGCCACCGGGCTGGCGGCGCTGGCCGGGGCCATCGATCTGATCGAGGCCGGGGTGGCCGCCGGTGAGGCGGGCACCTCCATCGTGGCCGAGGCGGTCCGCAGCCTGCGCAGCAGCTATCGCGCGATGGCGGACGAGGCGCTGGAGGCCACCGCCCGGGGTGTGCTGGACGATTGGCGCAACCGCGACCTGATCGCCAGCGCCACGCAGACCCTGACCACCCGGATCGACATGACCGATGATCAGGTAGCGCTGGTGGCGCAGGCGGTCACCGCCCTGCAATCGGCGATCCCGGGGCTGGCCACCGCCGACGCATTGGCGGCGCTGGAAACAATCGTCACGCAGCATGGTCTGGACATCACCTCGGCCGCGACCGATCTGACCTCGCTGGCGGCCTCGCTGACAGACCTGTCAGGGGTCGTCGGCACCAAGGCGGACGCCACCGCGCTGGAGGCCACCACGGCCACGGTCACGCAGCAGGGCGGCAGGATCTCCGCCATCGTCGATGCTTTGTCAAAGTTGGGCGCCACGGTCGGGGCCAGCACAGCCGAGACCCTTTTCAGGATGACGGCCGAGGCCACGCCGGAAGGTGCGCTGGCGCGGATCGGCCTCAAGGCCGTGGCCTCGGGGTCCGAGGCGGATGCCCGCGCCGCAGCGCTGTTTCTGGAGGCTGTGGCGGGCGACAAGAGCCGGGTTGTCGTGCAGGGCGATGCGTTTTACGTGATGATCGGCGCCAGCTCGATCCCGCTCTTCGTGGTCGAGGCCGGGGTGATCCGGCTTAACGCAGGGCTGATCCGTCTGAGCGGTGATGTGACGGTCGACGGCAGCTTTACTGTGACAGGCAGCATGATCGCGCCGAACGCAGTGACCCATGCCATCGAATTCGTCGGCTGGGATGCGCCGCTGGATATCGGCAGCACCGATACCGCTTGGGTTACGGGCCCGGCCGGGGTGCTAGCGCCATATATGCCTGTCGGACTGGCCAGCTTTGTCGCCGTGGTCGACATCGACACTTCCGGCAGCGCCCCGGGCGTACCGCAAGTTTTCGGCCTGCGGATCGGCTCCAACCCGTCTATCGGGTCCCGCGACGACTGCCTGATCCAGGTGGTCGAGACGGCCTATACCCTGTCGGGCGGGCTGCGCCTGCAATACTCCGGCGCGCTCTATGTCGGCACCCCCTACCGATACGGGCTCCAGGCCCGCGCCGTGAGCCTGAGCCCCGGGGTGACGGTCAGTATCACGCTCAAATCCCTCAAATTCACCGACACCAAGAAATGAGGCCCCTCATGCGCCTACTGCCCCTCGTTCTGTTTCTCGCCGCCTGCGGCCCGCATAGCGATTTGGCTGACAGTCGCCCCGGCGGTGACCACCAAAGCCCCATCCGCCAGCCCGACCGGACCCCGGGGCCCTACCACTGGACCAATCCAGACGGATCGCGGGGCGCCGTCTTTGTCGAGGCTCAAAGGGGGCCGCGCTCATGACCACCTATTCCACCGGCACGATCACAGTCGGCGCCAATTCGATCGCCGTCACCGGCACCGGAACCGCCTGGGCCACGGCAGGCATCCGCGCGGGCGATCTGCTGATCGCGGGCACCGCCGTGGTGCCGATCGCCAGCGTCAACAGCGCAACCGGCCTCACTCTGGCTCGCGCCTGGCCGGGCGGCGCGCTGGCCGGGGCGAATTACAACATCCTGTTGGTCGACGATGCGGCCCGCGCCCTGACCGCCGCAAACCAGTTGCTGCAGCAACTGACGGGCACCACCCTGCCGCTGCTGGCCGGGCTGGCCCCGGCGGCGAATAAACTGCCGTATTTCACCGGGGCGGCAGGGGCGGCGCTGACCGACCTGACGCCTTTCGCGCGGTCGCTGCTGGATGACACCTCGGCCTCGGCCCTCTGGGCCACCATCGGTGCGACATCCGGCCCCGCCCAGGCGTACCGGCGTGGCAATGTTCTCGGCGCCGTATCGCAGGCCGGAGGCGCCCCCACCGGCGCGGTGATCGAGCGGGCGTCCAATGCCAATGGAGGATACGTCAGGTACGCCGATGGGACCCAGATCTGCTCATTGGTAAATTTTATGGATGCGGATGTGTTTGCGGGCGAGCAGGGATCGCAAACCTGGACGTTTCCAGCTGATTTTACGTCCGGATCGGTTGTGGTGACGCCCGTCGTCGCATCGCTTGCGACGACGGGCAACATGATCACAGCGGCGAGATACCTGCGATGCGCCGCACAATCCGGTTTTCCCACAAGCTCCATTGTCGGGTGGAGAAATGAAGGCGATGCCGCCAACAGATTCAGGATTTCGCTGACCGCCATTGGCCGCTGGTTTTAAGGAGACCCCCGCATGATCATCACCTTGACCCCGGTCCGAATGGCCCAGACCCTGACCGCCAGCCTGGCGGGCGATATCCTCACACTCAATGGAAAGGCTTATGATTTCACGCCTCTGCCCGAGGGCGCTACGCTCCCGCCCGCGGCGGTCGATTGCGCCTGGCTGGCCTCGGACGTGACACGCGAGGGCGGCCATATCCGCCTCACGCTGATCCTGCCCCACGGGGCCGATGCGCCCCCCGAGACGCTTTGGCCCGGGGTGCTGACCATCGCCTCGGGCCCCGTGCCCCTGCCGCCCCACAATATCGACCAGCCCGAGGAGACCGCCCCATGACCATCCAGTGGGAGACCATGATCACCGCCGAGGCCAAGGCCGCCACGGCTCTGGCGGCGGCCCGGTCACATGCGCGCGCCCGGCTGATCGCCCATGTGACCGCTGCGCGTGAGGCCCTGATCACCAGATTGCCCGGCCAGGATATGATCTACCTGGCCAAGGAGGCCGAGGCGCGCGCCTGGATCGCTGCCACGGATCCCGACATTGCGGATTATCCGCTGCTGGCCGCCGAGGCGGGGCTTACCGCGCCCGACCCCGGCCAACTGGCGCAGCTCTGGCTCAACATGGCCGCTCTCTGGCGCACCACCGCCGCAGATCTGGAGGCCGCGCGCCTCGGGACCGAGGCCGCCATCGGCGCGGCCGCGACAGCCGCCGAGATCGAGCGGGCGCTGGAATGGATGAGTGCGCAGCCCGACCTTCAACCTCGAAATGGCGGGAGAAACATGGCTGGCGGATGGCCTGCACCCCAATGATGCAGGCCATGATGAGGATGACAATATGATCGGCCTCGGCCTCTCCCTCACCAACATCGCGACCACCCGCCGCCCCTGGAGCCCTGCCAGGCTCTTTCCGCCGGAGGCCCCCGGCATCTGGATCGATCCCTCCCGCCTCGACCTGCTGGCCCAGGATGCGGCGGGCAGCGTCCCGTTGACCGGCCCGGGCCAGCCCGTGGGCCTCGCGCGGCGCGCTGCGGGCACGGTGGATGCGCCGCAGCCCGTGGCCCTGTCACGTCCGACGCTGGCCCGCTGGCCGAGGGGCGGGCGGCGCAACCTCGCCAATGGGGCACAGGCCGTGGACGATGCGGCCTATTGGCCCGAGGCGGTCACAGGCGGCGGCGTTACTGCCGCGCGGATCGGCAGCGGTGTCGAGGCCGGGGTGCCTTATGTTGATATCCGCTACCACGGCACGACGACGGGCACGCAGCATGCCGGGGCCTATGTCATTTCCAATTCCGCGACCCCCGGCGGCGCAGGGCGACGTTTTTACGGCGCGGGTGACGGCCCGCGTCATCGCCGGATCTGTCCCGGGTGGGGTCGCCATCCCCGGGATCAGGATCAACATTGAGGAGCGCAATGCCTCGGGGGTCTGGGTCGCGGGCGGAGGCTCGTCTGTGGGCGCGACCTCGGGTGAGGATACATCCGTCGCACTGACACGCACCTTGACCGCTGCCACGGCGGCCAGCGCGCAAACGGTGGTGACACTGGGCTTTGCTAGCGGCGCGGCCGTCGATGTGACCTACCGGCTCAAAGGCTTGCAATTTGAGGCGGGCGCGGTGGCAACGCCGCTGCAACACAATCTCGGGCCCCATGACGTGACTGAGCCCGGGGTGCCAGACGTCTGGCATCTTTGGGATGACGGCGGCGACAGCCTGCCGGTGTCGCTGCCCGCTGGCACCTACGGCCGCGCCTGGGTCGATCACCTCGGCGCGGTGACGGTGGACGCAGTGTCAGCCCCCGCCAATGCGCTGCTGACAACCCGCCAGGCCGGGGTGATCCTTCGCGCCGGGGCCTTCAACGCGGCCGAAGAGGCGGCGATCCGCAAATACTGGGCGCAACTCGCGGCCTGACAATCGCGCCGCTCTGTAGCGCATGGAGATGATATGCCAGACACCCCTCACGGCCTGCTGGCCATCCTGCAATCGGTCTGGGTGCAGGTCTCGGCCCTCGTGGCTCTGATCGTCTGGCTGGTGCGGGGCGAGGCCGCGACCAAGGCCAATGCCGCCGAGATCCGGCGCCTGTGGCGTCAGCGCGACGAGGACCTGCGCGCGCATAAGGAGGCGAGGGACACCACCAACGCCATGCTCGACGAGGTGCGCCGCGATATCAAGACGCTGCTCGCCCGCCGCGACTGATCAGCCCCGCGGCCATTCCGGCGGGCGCCAGCCCGACAGCAGCCAGCCCATCACCCGCGCCGCGACAGGATTGACGCTGCGCGCCGTGCTGCGGTCTTCGGCCATCTCCCATTTTCGGATCGTCTGCGGGGTGGTGTCGAGGATCTGCCCCAATTGGGATTGGGAGAGGCCCAGCTTTCGCCGGGCCTCTTTGAATTCTGCGGGGGTCACGGAAAGAAGATCTTGACCAGGGTGGCGGTCGCCGCGATCAGGCCCGCCGCCGTGGCAAAGGGCGTGACGAAGGTCATCACCGTCACCTGCTTGGTCTCGGCCAGCAGCTTGGCGATTTCGGCGCGCATCTTGTCGTCGGCAAGGCTTTGTTCGGCGTGGGTCATGTCGGTTTCTCCGGGTTTCGCGGGCTTCATTGCCCTTCGACAAGACAATAAATAGCGCCATTGGCGCTATTCGTCAACCACTCTCTTCGCAGTTTCTGGACAAAACCTGCCCGCCTCGCGCGGGCTTTTTCACATGGAGAAAGCCATGCCTGAACCCGTCAACTATTTCCGCCACCATGCCCGAGGCCTCGACAGCCCCGCGACCGGGCATGCCGCCATCACGCCCTCGGACAGTGAGGATCTGCCGGTGATCCCGCGCGTGATCTACTGCGCCACCGCCGGGACCGCCGTGCTGCAAGACGCGGCGGGGGTGGTGGTGAGCTACCCCGTCGAGGCCGGGCAGATCCTGCCGATCTCGCCCCGCCGGGTGCTGGCGGCCAGCACGGCCTCGCTGGTGGGGTGGTGGTGATGCGCGCGATCACGGGGGTTATCGTCCATTGCACCGCGACCCGGCCCGACTGGTGGGCGGGGCGCACGAGCGCGGCCAAGGTCGCCGAGGTCCGGCGCTGGCATGTCACCGGCAACGGCTGGCGCGACATCGGCTATCACTATCTGATCGACCGCGACGGCACCGTGGTCCCGGGGCGCCCGCTGGAACAGACCGGCGCCCATGTGGCGGGGCACAATACCGGCACCATCGGGATCAGCCTCTTCGGCGGTCATGGCTCGGCCGCGAGCGATGCGTTTGCGGACCATTTCACGCCGGAGCAGGACCGGGCGCTGCGCAAGCTGATCGCCGATCTGCAGGGGCGGTTCGGCGCCGTGCCGGTGACCGGGCACAACCAATATGCCAACAAGGCCTGCCCGGGCTTCTCGGTGCCGAAATGGCTGGCCGAGGCGCCACGGCCGCCCGCCGTGGCCCCTCCACCGACCGACTGGCTGAGCCGGTTCATCCAATCCCTCATCGCCATGTTCAGGAGGTCGAAATGAAACTAGTCCGCAATGCGCGCCACGCCTGGCGCTGGTTCTCGATGCGAGCCATGGCTGCAGCTGGGGCGGTGCAGGCGACCTGGGTTCTCCTGCCTGATGACATGCGCGCCTCGGTGCCTGCCAATTGGGTGGCTGTCGCCACCATCGCCCTGCTTGTCGCCGGGACGATCGGTCGGCTGGTCGATCAGGGGACGCAGGCATGATCACCGTCTATGGCAAGCCCTCCTGCGTCCAGTGCGATGCAACCAAGCGCGCTATGGATCAGCGAGGCATCCGCTATCGCTACCTCGACCTGACCACCGACCGTGAGGCTCAGGCCCGGGTCGCGGAATTCGGCTACCGGCAGGCGCCGATTGTCGAGGTTGGGCCCGATCGCCACTGGTGCGGGTTCCGGCCAGACCTGATCAGGGAAATCACACCGGGGATGCAGGATGCTGAATGACCTGAGAATGATCCTGAGCGGGATCGGTGCGGCCATCATCGCGGCACTGGTCGCATGGCTGCGTGGCCGGGCGGCGGGCAGGCGCGATGCTCAGTCGCGCACCGACCGGCAGACGCTGGAGCGAACAGAGGCCGGGCGCGCGGCGGCACAGGAGGCTGCGGCCGATCCGCGGACACCCGAGCAGATCATCCGCGATAATGATGGGAGGTGGTGAGGGCGCTAGAGTTCTCTGGCCTCGTTGTCGCGCTGTTTCGCGCGTCGCCTGCGCTGCGCCTCTCGCGCCCGAACTGCGTCTCGTCCGTCGGCTCGTTTCCCGCCGTCTGGTATCATCTGGCGCAGGATGCTCCGAGCTATCTCGGCCTGGCGCGCCAGATCCTCCGCGGTTCTCTGTCCGCGTCCGGCGTGGCGGGCCGCCTCGGACGCAGCAATTGGGTCTGGGCGCAGGCTCCCCTCGGCCAGCCTGCGCAGGGTATTTTCGCGCTGGCGGGCGCGATACGATTCAGAGGCGAGGCTATGGCTGGCCGGTAGGCCGTGTTTGATCCTGTACTCCCGCGCGGTCATTCCGTGCATGCGCACAATGTGCGACCCGACAGTGGGCATCCATCGCCCACATTCCAGGCACTGGATCAGGTCATCACTGAGGGTCATCGAGTAGGTTTCGCGCTGTCTCGTCGCCCAAATGACGGCAGGCGTTGGAGAATGCCGCCCCCAGAATGCCCGCGGCTGCCTCGTCCGGGCGCCAGCCGTTGCGGATCATCTGCTCATGCAGGGCGCCGATTACCTGGCGGGGGTCAGCCATCCTGACCCCGTTCGGAAAACGCTCCAGCAGATCGCGGATTTCGTCAGCGATGCCGGGAGGGATTTTCCGGTGACTGGGTTTCCCTGGCTCGGTCAGGAACTCCTGCACCCGGCGGTAACCGATGCCCAGTTCGCGCGCGGCGGCGGCCTTCCCGCCATGCCCCGGCCAGAGCGTCTCGATGGCTGCGAGGAATTCGGCATGGGTCATTTCATGCGGTGAGGTCATACAATCGGTCCATCATCCAGCCGGGAGTGGGGAGATTTCCGTTTCTATTCCGATCAATAGCGCCCAACAGCCCGACCAGCGTCACGCGGCTCGTGGCTGGCGCATAGTGGCGGATCGAACCAACGTGGCGGGCGGCTCTATACCAGTCCTCCACCTCGATAGCCCTAGACAGATTGATCACGGTTTCAAGTGCACGGGCAGGCGACCGCCCCCCCCCTCTACGGAACTGATGGGCCATCCAGCGCATGTCTCTGTCGCCATTGTGTGGGGTCGCGGCAACAACGTGGGTCCAGATCAAAACCAGGTCGGGGTCAGCATGAGGCATTGCCAGGCGGAGTTCGGAGACCGCCAGAACGATCTGGCTCCGGGACAGATAGCCCCAGAGCCTGTTGGATAAACTGCGGGCCATCAGAAGTCCCGTGCGCTGAGTTCGATCGGCCAGAGATCGCCCCGGTCATCGCGCATACCATTCTGGCCCAGGCTATAGGTGGTCCCGTTGGCGCTGATCGTGACAACCGCACCAGACCTATTGCCGTAGGCGAGAATGCCGTCATCGAGGGCGGCGCGCGCCCGGCGCAGGGCGTTGGCCGCGCCACGATCCGTCAGATTGTGCGTCGAGACCGTGCGAGCTTCGACACCGACGCGATTGGCGGAAAATTCAACGGTGATCTTGTCCATCTCAGTGGCCCTCCTTGGCCTATCTGCGGGCGGCCCCGCTGGCCTTTCCCGATAACTCACATATAGGCGCAAAATAGGCGCAACGCAACATGAGAATGCAATGCGGATCGAGATTTTTAACAAAACAGGAGGCGGATATGCGTTGGACAATCCTCGCCCTCGCGCTGGCGGGCTGTGTGACCACGACCGACGCCGGATGCGTGGTCTATGGGGCGCAGCGGGTATCCATGCCGCGCCCGGTGCCCGAGGGTGATCTGGGGCGATGGGTGGCGGTGACAGATGCGGCTATGACCGGGGCGTGCAGGTAGGGCAGGGCGGGCGCTAAAGGGCTACTATTTGCGGCGTCGTTCCGTTTACACGGAAGCCTGTAACCCATTGATTCCTATATGACGGCATAATCGGTTATTTACTGCACAATATATTGAAAATAAATGGTTATTTCAATCCTCCCGGGATCGCCATTTCCAGAAATATATCTTTCGTAATCAACATCATGGTCCAGAAACGGAAGCCTGGCCGGGCGGGTTGGAAATCTGCGGCCTCCCGTCAAGTCGTTTTACGGCTTTACGCCTCTGGGACGACGCCGCTCAACCCGCCCCCCCCCTGCCCGATCCTCGACGCGGGCCGGGATCCTCCAGGGCCCGCGGGAACAATCGCGGCGGTCGCGCGTTTGCCCCCCGACCGACACGTCCTAAGGAGGGAAGAAATGAAAAGGCTGCTTATCGTCCTCGGCTTCACCGGCCTTGCCGCTTGCCAGACCATCGAGGGTGCTGGACGCGACATGCAATCCGCAGGCCAGGCCGTCAGCGAAGAGGCGCAGCGGGTCCAGTCCGACCTGTGACGGCACAGGCCGGGCGCGCGTTGTCCGGGGCGTGTCGGGGATGATGCCGCCGGGCCGGGCGCGTCAGGGTGCCGAGTTCAGGGCGCCGGGCAGCCCTTCACCTCGACCGCCCCCCGCTCCGAGATCACCGTCACCGTGATGCCTGATCGGTCGAGCGCGAAGGGCTGGCCCGAGGGCGGGACCATATCGGCCATGGCCGTCAGTGTGCCGCCCTTGCGGGTCTCGACCGATTCCGAGACCCAGATCTGCGGATCGGCATTCTCGATCACCACCGCCTCGCGCCCGCCCTGGGCCGGAAGCGACAGCCTCGCGGTGATCCGCAGCCCGTCGCGGATCGGCTCGACCGTGCAGGACACCGCGCCCAGGCCCGCGATGGCACCCGGCACCGGCTGCGCCTCGATCGCGGCCCGGATCGCGGGATCGGGGGCGCCGGGGGCGATCAGCATGCCCGAGGCCTCGACCGTGGCGGGCAGGCAGATCCGGTCGCAGACGCCGAGGCTGACATTGGCGCGCAGCGTCACCGGGCGCGAGGGGTCCCTGGCCACCACCTCGACCGGGAAGACCACATGGCCGCGATAGCCGATGGTGCGCGTGCCATTGGTGTCGAAGATTGAGGGCGAGGGCCACAGCACCCGGATCGAGGCGAGATTCTCCGAGGCGGACCAGTCGAAGACCGGCGGGATCCCGGCCGAACCGGGGCTGCGCCAATAGGTCTTCCACCCCGGGGCCAGATCCAGCCGCAGCCCCGCGACATGGCCGGTCCCGCTTTGCCATCCGGTCAGGACCGAGGCGTCGACGACCTGCTTTTTCCCGGTGCCGAAGGCGTGGACGGGCATCGGCAGGCCGATATGCAGGCCTGCGAGCAGGGCGGCGAGGCAAAGGGGCAGGGCCCGGATTCGAAAGCGGCTGGTCATGGCGCAAGGATACCGGCGTGGGCGGCCAACGGAAATCACAACCCGGCGACGGCGCGGGAGCTGTGGCGCCGGTGCCGCAATCGGCGCGGTCGCGCGCGGAAGGCGGAAATGCGTGAAGGAACCGGACATGCGTCCGTCTTTTCGGGGCAATCGGGACGCCTGCCCGCCGCTTGGGCGCCAGAATAGCGGCCCTTGCACCGAGGAAAGGGTTGAGCGCGCCCGCCCCCGGCCCCATCTTGAGGGAATGCGGCAGGTGCCCCGGTCCCTCGAATCACCCGCCGGGCCAGGCGTCAAGGCCGCTCCGGGCTTGACCCGGCGGCGGGGCGCGCCGAAGCGAAAGGATATGGATGCAGCTTGCCGGAAAGGTCCTGATCGCAATGCCGGGTATGGAGGATCCGCGCTTCGCCCGCAGCGTCGTGCTGGTCTGCGCCCATTCCCCGGAAAGCGCCATGGGCCTGATCGTGAACAAGCCCCGGCCGGATCTGACCTTCGCCTCCATCCTGGGCCATCTTGGCCTTGAGCCTCCTCCTGCGCGGGGGGAGACGGCGGGCGAACGCGCCGCCGACGCGACAGGCCCCGGACCCGTCGCCTCCGGCGCCCGCGAGATCCGCGTTCACTTCGGCGGCCCGGTGGAGCGCGGGCGCGGCTTCGTCCTGCATTCCGCCGACTGGCGCGGCGGCGAGGCGACGATGGAGGTGCCCGGAGGGTTCCGCCTGACCGGCACGCTCGACGTGCTTGAGGCGCTGGCCTCGGGCGAGGGGCCGACGCGCGCGCTGCTGGCACTTGGCTATGCGGGCTGGGGCCCGGGCCAGGTCGAAAGCGAGATCCTGCGCAACGACTGGCTGATCTCGGACGTGCCGCCCGAACTGATCTTCCTGGCGCCGGATGCCGAGAAATGGACCCGCGCGCTGGCGGTGCTGGGGATCGACCCGATCACGCTTTCGGCCTCGGCCGGGCGGGCCTGAGCCGACAGCCTGCGGCGCAGATCGGCTTTCCCGACGGCAAAGGGGGCGGCATTCGCCCTGTGATTGTGCGGATCTGGCGGAAAATCATGCCCTTGGCGCCGGATTGTCGCCAAAGATCGGTAGAATCACCCGGCGCGGCCTGCTAAGCTGTTTCGTATAAACAAAAACGAACGAGCAGGCAGACAGGCAATGGGAACGGGCTTTCGGGCAACGTTCGTCATCTCCTGGTCTCAGACGGAAGTGGACGGGTTTCGCGGCGCGGCGCCGGACCAGATCGTGGTCGGGGCGTCATGGCGCTGGACCGGCAAGGCGGTCAGGATCGACGCGCCGGGCGATGTGCTGCTTCTGGAAGGGGCCGAGGGGCAGGCGGAGATCCGTCGCCACGCGGCGCGGATGGTGCAGCGGCTGGTCGGCGTCGCCCTGGGCGACATGCGCCAGCGCGACGGTCGGCCCCCGGCGGCGATCTCGCGCCAGAGGGGCGAGGGTGAGGATGCGGCGGGCGACCAGAGTTTCGTCGTGACCGACGGCCTGCGCTCGCATGTCGTGACGGTGCTGCCGGTCCCGGACAGCGGCGCGCGGCTTTTGATGTTTCTGGGCGAACCCCCGCCCGAGGGGCGCGACCTGTGGATCGTGCGGGCCTCAGTCTCCTGCGCGGCCGTCGCATTGCCCGGAGAGGCGGCCGCCTCACCGGGCGCGGGTGCGGGCGTGATTTGTTTTGCCCCCGGCACGCTTCTGCGCACTCCCGCTGGCGCGGCGCCAATCGAAAGCCTGCGCCCGGGCGACCTGATCCAGACCAAGGACAATGGCGCGCAAGAGGTCCTCTGGACCGGCAGCCGCCGGATGTCCGGGGCGCGGCTTTACGCCATGCCGCATCTGCGGCCGGTGCGGCTGAGGTCGGGCGCGCTGGGATCCGGGCGGCCGGAGGGTGATCTGCTGGTCTCGCCCGGGCACCGGATGCTGGTGCGCGGCGCCCCGGCGCGGGCGCTTTTCAACTGCGAGGAGGTGCTGGTCGCCGCCGGAGACCTGGTCAATGGCGGCTCGATCGCCGTGGATGCGGGGCTGCGCGAGGTCAGCTATCGCCACCTGCTGCTTGAACGCCACGAGATCGTCTTCGCCAACGGGCTAGAGACCGAAAGCTTCCATCCCGGCGCCACCGCGCTCGATGTGCTCGACCCAGGCGACCGCGACCGGCTGCTGGCGCTGATGCCGGATCTGGCGCGTGATCCGATGCTTTACGGCGCCTTCGCGCGGCGTAACCTGAGCGCGACCGAGGCGGCGATCCTGTCGCATGATCTTGCGGCCTGAGACCGGGGGCGCGCATCCCCCCCGGCGGCGCGCAGGGCCCGGCCTGTTGACACTGCGGATCGGCGCGCTATAAGCCCGCCACGGTCCCGGGCCCAAAGCCCGGGGCTTTTCATTGGTGTTGGTGGCTTCCGCAAGGAATCGCCTGTCGCCCCCGAAAGGGGGAGAGGACAACGCCCTTTGCATCCGCCCCCCGGGGCAAGCCAAGGAGATCAGCCGTGACCAAGCGCACCGCTGCCAAATACAAGATCGACCGCCGCATGGGCGAAAACATCTGGGGGCGTGCCAAATCGCCCCTGAACAAGCGTGAATATGGTCCCGGCCAGCACGGCCAGCGCCGCAAGGGCAAGCTGTCGGACTTCGGCACCCAGCTTCGCGCCAAGCAAAAGCTCAAGGGCTATTACGGCGACCTGACCGAAAAGCAGTTCAAGCGCATCTATGCCGAGGCCGCCCGCGTCACCGGCGACACCGGTGAAAATCTGGTGGGCCTGCTTGAGCGCCGCCTGGACGCGCTGGTCTATCGCGCCAAATTCGTCCCCACCATCTTCGCCGCCCGTCAATTCGTGAACCACGGCCATGTGCTGGTGAACGGCAAGCCGGTCAACATCGCCTCCTACCGCCTGCGCGAGGGCGACGTGGTCTCGGTGCGCGAAAAGTCGCGCCAGCTTGCCATCATCGCCGAGGCGATCGCCCTGGCCGAGCGTGACGTGCCCGATTACGTCGAGGTCGACACCCAGAAGCTGACCGCGCGCTTCGTGCGCACGCCTTCGCTGTCGGACGTGCCCTATCCGGTGGTGATGGAGCCGAATCTCGTCGTCGAATATTACGCCAAGAACTGATCCTTTCGCCTGCGGGGCATGCGCCCCGCAGCGCGCAGATCGACAGGCCAGGCCGCATCCCCCCGGGGTGCGGCCTTTTCGTTTCCGGCGGTTCGGGTCCTTGTTAGGCGTGGCCTAATCCTTGCTGCGCCAGTCCTTTCTTTTTCCCAAAGCCTGCGACGGGCAATCTGTCCGCTGGTTCCCCAGCCGTCACGGACCCCGCCATGACCCGCCACGCGCCCGATCTCTCGCCCCTCGAAGAACTCCGCGCCAATGTGGCCGCGCCTTTCGAACGCGCCCGCGCCATGCCGAAATCGGTCTATGTCTCGGAGGCTTTCGCCCGCGAGGAAGAGCGCCACATCTTCGCCCGCGAATGGCTCTGCGCCGGGCGGGCCGATGCCCTGACCGAACCGGGCGACTACATGACGATGGAGATCGCGGGCGAGCCGGTGATCATCCTGCGCGACCGCGAGGGCGGGTTGCGCGCGCTGTCGAACGTCTGCCGCCACCGGATGAGCACGCTGCTTGAAGGGCGCGGCCGCACCCGCGCCATCGTCTGCCCCTATCACGCCTGGACCTACAACCTCGACGGCTCTCTGCGCGGCGCCCCCGCGATGGCGCTGAACGCCTCCTTCTGCCGCTCGGATGTGCGCCTGCCGGAATTGCGGGTGGTGGACTGGCTGGGCTGGATCATGGTGACCCTGAACCCCGAGGCGCCCGACCCGCATGAGGCGCTGCGCGATGTCGAGGATCTGGTCGGCTATCTGGGTATGGAACGCTATCAGGAGCATTTCCGCCAGGAATTCCGCTGGAACACCAACTGGAAGGTGCTGGCCGAGAATTTCATGGAAAGCTACCACCTGCCGGTCTGTCATTCCGACACGATCGGCGGCACGGTGAACCTGCTGGAAATGACCTGCCCCGAGGGCTTTCCCGCCTTCAACTACCACTGGATCGTGAAGAACGATTCCCTGCCGCTTGCGCTCGCGCATCCGTCGAACCGGGTTCTGAGCGGCGACCAGCGGCGGGTGACATGGCTGCTGTCGATCTATCCCTCGTTGATGATCACGCTGACGCCGGGCTATTTCTGGTATCTTAGCCTGACGCCCGACGGCGCCGATCACGTCAAGGTGCTTTACGGCGGCGGGATGAGCCCGGAATGGTGCGCCGACCCGGATGCGGCGCGCCATCTGGGCGCGCTGCGGCAGTTGCTCGACGAGGTGAATGCCGAGGACAAGCATTGTGTTGAGCGGGTGTTCCGGGGCCTGAAGTCCGACCTTTCCGCGCCCGGCGCGCTGTCGCATCTGGAGCGGCCGAATTTCGAATTCGCGCAATGGATCGCCGCCCGCATCCCGCCCGCGCCCCAAGGTCTTGGGGCCTGACCCCCCTCTCTGACCGAAAGCCCGATCATGGCCCATCACCGTCACCGCAAGTTCAACACGCGCGACACCTATCCCGAACAGGCGCTTGACAACGACCTCGCCCAGGCGGTGGTGGCGCGCGGGACCACGATCTTCCTGCGCGGCCAATGCCCGCAGGATCTCGACACCGCGCGCAACATCGACAGCCACGACCCGGCAGAGCAGACCCACAAGGTGATGCGAAACATCCGCCAATTGGTCGAGGAATGCGGCGGGCGGATGGAACATGTCACCAAGCTGGTGGTCTATCTGACCGATGTGCGCCACCGCGAGGCGGTCTATCGCACCATGGGCGAATATATCCGTGGCGTGCATCCGGTCTGCACCGGGCTGGTGGTGGTCGCGCTCGCCCGCCCAGAATGGCTGGTCGAGATCGACGCGACCGCCGTCATACCGGACTAAGCACGGGCCCGGGGCTTTCGATTTTCGAAGGTTTGCGCGTGGTCGTGGGGGCGATCGGCCCGGGGAATGTCAGAAAGGAAACATCATGACCTTTTCGCTGCTTGCCCGCTGCCCGGACACGCAATGTTTTGGCATGGCGATCTCGTCCTCCTCGCCCGCGGTCGCGGCGCGCTGCGCCCATGCCCGGGCGGGCGTCGGCGTGGTGGCCAGCCAGAATGTCACCGACCCCGCGCTCGGGCCCGCGCTGCTCGACCGGATGGCGGCGGGCGCCCCGGCGGCGCAGGCGGTGGCGCAGGTCGTGGCCGGAACGCCCTTCGCGCCCTGGCGCCAGCTTCTGGCCGTCGATGCGGCGGGCCGGGTGGCGCATCACTCGGGCGCGCGGATCCTTGGCCTGTGGGGCGTGGCCGAGGGGCCAGGTGTCGTCGCGGGCGGCAATCTTCTGGCAACCGAGGGCGTGCCGGGGGCCATGGTCGCGGGTTTTCTGGCGGCGGGGGGCACCTTCGGCGACCGGCTGCTGGCGGGGTTGCAGGCGGGCGCCGCGGCGGGGGGCGAGGCCGGGCCGGTCCATTCGGCGGGGCTTCTGATCGTCGATCGCGAAAGCTGGCCGGTGGCGAGCCTGCGCTGCGACTGGGACGATGGCGCCCGCCCGATCGCGGCGCTTTCCCGCGCCTGGCAGGTCTATGCGCCGCAGATGGCCGATTACGTCCAGCGCGCCCGCGATCCGGGCGCGGCGCCCTCATATGGCGTGCCGGGCGACGCCTGACCCTTTCGCGATCCGCCCGCGCGCGCTAGGCTGCGGGAATGGCGCTGCGGTTCACGCTCAGGCAACTCGAATATCTCGTCGCCGTGGGCGAGACCGGCTCGATCGCGGCGGCGGCGGACCGGGTCAATGTCTCGTCGCCCTCGATCTCGGTCGCCATCGGCCAGCTTGAGCAGGAATTCGGCCTGCCGCTTTTCGTCCGCCGCCATGCGCAGGGCCTGTCGCTGACCCAGGGCGGGCGGCAGTTCGTGGCCGAGGCGCGGGCGGTGCTGGCTGCGGCGGGGCGGCTGAGCGATCTGGCCAACGAGATCACCGGCAAGGTGCGCGGCCCGCTTGCGGTGGCCTGCCTTCAGACCTTTGCCCAGGTGGTGCTGCCCGCCCTGCGGCGCAGCTTCACCGAGGGCTTTCCCGAGGTGGAGTTCCGCCAGTTCGAACGCCACCAGGCCGAGATTTTCGAGGGCCTGCGCCAGGCGCGGTTCGACGTCGCGCTGACCTACGATCTGGGCATCCCCTCGGATCTGGAGTTCGAGCCGCTGCTGGCGCTGCCGCCCTATGCGCTTTTCCCTGAAGACCATCCGCTGGCGGGGCGGGCGCGGGTGACCCCGGCGGATCTGGCGCCGCTGCCGATGGTGCTGCTGGACCTGCCGCTGTCGTCGGATTACTTCCTCGAAGCCTTCCGGCCGCTGAACCTGCGGCCCCGGATCGTCGAGCGCACCCGCGACATCGGCGTCATGCGGGCGATGGTGGCGAATGGTTTCGGCTATTCCATCGCCAATATCCGGCCCGCGCCCGGGCATGCGCCGGATGGCCGCGCCCTGCGCATCGTGCCGCTGGAGGGGGTGCCGCCGCTATATCTGGGGCTCTTGCTGGCCGAGGGCGGGCGCGGCGCGCTGACGATCCGCGCCTTCATCGACCATTGCCGCGCCGCCCTTGCGGGAGGGGGCGGGTCATGACGGCGGAGCGGGTGGTGATCCTGGCGCATGGCCAGCCCTCGGACCCCGGGCCCGCGGCGGCGGAACTGGTGGCGCTGACCCGCCGGATCGCCGCGCATCTGCCCGAGCACGATCTGCGCGCCGCCACCCTGGCCGAGCCGGGCGCACTGGCCGGGGCGGTGGCGGGCGGGCGCGGGGGGCTGGTCTTTCCCCTGTTCATGGCCGGGGGCTGGTTCACGCGCGAGGCGGTTCCGGCCCGGCTTGCCGCCGTGGGCGCGGATCCGGGGGAGGGGGCCGGAACGGGCGACTGGCGGGTGCTGCCGCCTTTCGGCACCGCGCGGGCGCTGCACGACCTCGCCCTGGCGCAGATCCGCGAGTCGGGGGCGGAGGAGGTGCTTCTGGCCGCGCATGGCTCGTTCCGCTCGGCCGCCCCGGCCGAGGTGGCGCAGGGCGTGGCCGCCCGGATCGCCGAGGAGACGGGCCTGCCCGCCCGGGCCGCCTTCATCGAACAGGAACCGACCCTGGCGCAGATGCGCGGCTTCGGCCCGGGCGCGGTCTGCCTGCCGTTCTTCGCCATGTCCGGTGGCCATGTGACCCAGGACCTGCCCTCCGCCCTGGCCGAGGCCGCGTTCCCCGGCCGCGTGCTTCCGGCCATCGGGCTGGATCGCCGGGTGCCCGCGCTGATCGCCGATCTGATCCGGCAGGGCGCGATTGCGGGCCGCGCGCGACAGGTCTAACCCGAAAGCGCGCTCCAGCGGCGCGAGGCCCGTCCTTTCAGGAAATCCGCCATGCCCGTCATCACCTGCATCCAGGATCTCAAGCAATTGCACCACCGGCGGGTGCCGCGCATGTTTCGCGACTATGTCGAAAGCGGCAGCTATACCGAGCAGACCTTTCGCGACAATTCGGCCGATTTCGCGTTGATCCGGCTGCGCCAGCGCGTCGCGCGCGACCTGTCGGACCGCAGGCTGTCGGGCCGGATGCTGGGGGGCGAGGTGACGATCCCTCTTGCGCTTTCGCCTGTCGGCTCGACCGGGATGCAGGTGGCCGATGGCGAGATCAAGGCCGCCCGGGCGGCGGCGCGGTTCGGCGTGCCCTTCACGCTTTCGACCATGTCCATCGCCTCGATCGAGGATGTCCATGCCGCAAGCCCCGATCCGTTCTGGTTCCAGCTTTACGTCATGAACGACGGGGATTTCGTCGAGGCGCTGATCGAGCGCGCGCGGGCGGCGGGCTGTTCGGCGCTGGTGGTGACGCTGGATCTTCAGGTGCTGGGGCAGCGCCACAAGGATCTGAAGAACGGGCTTTCGGCGCCGCCGCGCCTGACCCTGCCCAATATCCTGAACATGATGGCGAAGCCGCGCTGGAGCACCGGCATGCTGGGCACGAAGCGGCGCAGCTTCGGCAATATCATCGGCCATGCGAAGGGGGTGAACAACCTCGCCGATCTGAATGCCTGGGTGAACGAGCAGTTCGACCTGACGCTGGACTGGGCCAAGGTCGCCCGGCTGCGCGACCTGTGGGGCGGCAAGCTGGTGCTCAAGGGGATCCTTGAGCCCGAGGATGCGCGCAGGGCGGTCGATCTGGGGGCCGATGCCATCGTGGTCTCGAACCACGGCGGGCGGCAGTTGGACGGCGCGCTCTCGACCATCCGCGCGCTGCCCGCGATCCACCGCGCCGTGGGCGGAGAGGTGGAGATCTGGCTCGACAGCGGGATCCGCTCGGGCCAGGACGTGCTGAAGGCGCGCGCGCTTGGCGCCGATGCGGTGATGATCGGGCGGGCCTTCCAATACGGGCTGGGCGCCCTGGGCGAGGCCGGGGTGACCCGCGCGCTGGAGATCATCCGCGCCGAGATGGACATCACCCTTGCCCTTTGCGGGCTGCGCGACATCGGGGATTTCGGGCGCGACAACGTGCTGGTGCCCGAGGATTTCGAGGGCCGTTGGGCCTCAGTCCCGACCTCAGTCCCGACCCGGGCCGCGGCGCGCTCTTGATTTTTGATCAAATTGCGCGCGATAACCGGCGCAGTGCCGCGATCAGAAGGGGGCCTCATGTCAGCCGAAACCATCGCCGGGCTTCGCCGCGACCGGCTGGAAGCCTTCCAGGCCCGCGAGGCGGCGGCGTTCATCCGCGCCCGCCCGGGCTCGGCCGCCCGCATGGCCGAGGGGGCGGGCCATTGGCTGAATGGCGTGCCGATGCACTGGATGCGCGACTGGCCGATGCCGCATCTGCCGGTGATCGCGCGGGCCGAGGGCGCGCGGATCACCGATATCGACGGGCATGAGCTGGACGATTTCTGCCTTGGCGACACTGGCTCGATGTTCGGGCATTCGCCCGCGCCGGTGGCCCGCGCGATCCACCGCCAGGCGCGGCGCGGCCTGACCTACATGCTGCCCTCCGAGGCGGCGCTGGCCGCCGGGCGGCTGCTGGCCGAGCGTTTCGGCCCCTATCTGTGGCAGATCGCCACCACCGCCACCGATGCCAACCGCTTTGCCCTGCGGGTGGCGCGGGCGGTGACGGGGCGGCCGCGCATCCTTGTCTTCAACGGCTGCTATCACGGCACGGTGGATGAGGCGATGGTCGAACTGGTCGATGGCGCGACCCGCGGCCGCGCGGGCCTTCTGGGCCAGATGCGGGACCTGTCCGAAGGCGCGGTGGCGGTCGAGTTCAACGATCTTTCCGCCGTCGAGGCGGCGCTGGAGGCGGGCGATATCGCCGCCATCCTGACCGAGCCGGTGATGACCAATTCCTGCATGGTCCTGCCCGCGCCCGGCTTTCACGACGGGCTGCGCGCGCTGGCCAGCCGATATGGTGCGCTGTTGATCATGGACGAGACCCATACGATTTCGTCCGGGCCTGGCGGTTACAGCCGGGTCCACGGGCTGCGGCCCGACCTGTTCGTGGTCGGCAAATGCGTGGCGGGCGGCATGCCCGCCGCCGCCTGGGGCATGACCGGGGCGGTGGCCGAGGCCTATGGCCGCGCCGACCGGGCCCGCCCGCCGGGCCATTCCGGCATGGGCACCACGCTTTCGGCCAATCCGATGCAACTCGCCTGCCTTGTCGCCAACCTGTCCGAGGTGATGACCGAAGCGGCCTATGACCATATGGAGAAGGGCGCCGCGCGGCTGGAGCGGGGCCTGGCCGCGGCCATCGCGCGCCACGGCGCGCCCTGGCATGTGGTGCGGGTCGGCGCGCGGGTGGAGTTCATCTGCGCCCCCGGCCCGCTGCGAAACGGCGCCGAGGCCGCCCTGGCGCATCAGCCGCAGGTCGAGGCCGCGCTGCATCTGGGCCTTTTGAACCGGGGCAGCCTGATCGCGCCCTTCCACAACATGATGCTGGTCAGCCCCGCCACCCGCAAGGGCGCCGTCGACCGGCTGATCCGGCATTTCGGCGCCATCCTTTCCGAGCTGTTTTCCCGGAGTGTCCCATGACCGAAACCAGCCCCTCGGGCGCTTCCCCCGCCGAGGCCGAGGCCTTTCTGGCCGCCCATCCCGAAATCGAGGCCTTCGACATCGTGCTGCACGACGCCAATGGCATCGGGCGCGGCAAGATCATCCGGCGGCACGAGCTTTTGTCCTTCTACCGCTCGGGTCGGCATCTGCCGATCTCGATCCTGGGCCTGGATATCTGCGGCGAGGATGTGCATGAGACCGGGCTGATCTGGGACCAGGGCGACGGCGATCTTCGGGCCTGGCCGATCCCCGGGACGCTGGTGGCGCTTCACGGCACCAGCCCGCCGCGCGGCGAGGTGTTCATGTCGATGTATACGCTCGATGGCGCGCCGATGACCTCGGACCCGCGCCACGTGCTGGCGCGCCAGGTCGAGGCGCTGGCGGCCGACGGGCTGGTGGTTGGGGGGCTGCATCCGGCCGGGGCCTTCGAGCTGGAATTCTTCCTTCTCGACAATGCGCGCGGGCCGGACGGCAGGGTGCAGCCCGCCCGCGACGTGCTGGACGGGCGCAAGTCGCGCCGGACCGAGGTCTATTCGGTCGACCACCTGCATGGGATGCTGCCGCTGTTTTCCGACATCTATGCCGGGGCCAAGGCGGCGGGGATCACCGCCGAGACGCTGATCAGCGAATATGCCCCGGGCCAGTATGAACTGACCTTGCATTACCGCCAGAACGTCATGCAGGCCGCCGACGACGTGATCCGGCTGAAGCGCATCGTGCGGGCGCAGGCGCGGGCGCATGGGGTGACGGCCTGCTTCATGGCCAAGCCCAATGAGGATTATGCCGGATCGGGCATGCATTTCCATGTCTCGATGCAGGACGGGGCGGGGGCGAACATCTTCATGGAGGCGCGCGAGGGCGAATGGAATCCGCGCATCCTGCATGCGCTTGGCGGGTTGCGCCGGACCATGGGGGAATCGATGCTGGTCTTCGCGCCGCATGCCAATTCCTGGCGCCGTTTCGCGAGCCAGAGCTATGCGCCGGTCTCGCCGAGCTGGGGGGTGAACAACCGCTCGGTCGCGCTGCGGATCCCGGCCGGGGACATTCTCGCGCGACGGATCGAGCACCGGCCCTCGGGGGTGGATGCCAATCCCTATCTGGTGGCGGCGGTGGTGCTGGCCGGGATCCGTGCGGGGCTGGCGCAGGAGATCGACCCGGGTCCCGAGACCACCGGCAATGGCTATGAGGCGGGCGCGGAGGGCATCCCCACCGACTGGAAATCCGCGATCGATGCGGCGAAGGCGTCGGATTTCCTGAAGGAGGCGCTTGGGGCGGATCTGCATCGCACCTTCACCGCGATCAAGGCGGCGGAATATGCTCGGGTGATGCGGACGGTGTCGGAGGTGGATTTCGACCTGTACCTGCACACGGTCTGAGGGGCGGGGTGCGGGGGAAGGGAGGGGGCGCTGCCCCCTCGGCGCCTTTGGCGCCTCACCCCCGGGATATTTTTGCAAAGAAGAAAGGGGCGGGTGGCAAGGTCGCGGGTGGCGGGTGGTGCGATTTCCGGCGGGGGCCCGGGTTGGCGCCTGGTGTCTGTGGCCCGGGCTGTTGCCGAGGGGGGGCGGATCGTCGCGGATCGGGCGGTGCGGCTTCGAACCTCAGGCGGAATGCGCCCCGGCGGCGAGTTTTTCCACATTGGCCAGCACCTCGGCCACCGGCTTGGCCGCGCCGATGTCCTTGACGATGGCCGAGCCGACCACGCAGCCGTCGGCGACGGCGGCGATGCTGCGCGCGGCCTCGGGCGTGGTGATGCCGAAGCCCACGATCACCGGCAGGTCGGTGGCGGCCTTGATCCGCGCCACCTCGGGTCCGACATCGGTCGCCTGGGCGCTGGCGGCGCCGGTGATGCCGGTGATCGAGACGTAATAGACGAAGCCCGAGGTGTTTCTGAGCACCGTGGGCAGCCGGGCGTCGTCGGTGGTGGGCGTGGCGAGGCGGATGAAGTTCAGCCCCGCCGCCTGGGCAGGCAGGCAGAGTTCCTCGTCCTCTTCGGGCGGCAGGTCGACGACGATCAGACCGTCGATCCCGGCCGCGACCGCGTCTTCGAGGAAACGGGGGACGCCGCGCGAATAGATCGGGTTGTAATAGCCCATCAACACGATGGGAGTCGTCGTATCGTCGGTGCGGAAGGCCCGGACCAGATCCAGCACCCGGTCCATCGTCATCCCGCCTTCCAGCGCGCGCTGGCCCGCCGCCTGGATGGTCGGCCCGTCCGCCATCGGATCGGTGAAGGGCATCCCCAGCTCGATGATGTCGACGCCCGCGCCGGGCAGGCCCTTCATCACCGCAAGCGAGGTTTCCGCATCCGGGTCGCCGCCCATGATATAGGAGACGAAGGCCTTGCGGCCCTGGGCCTTCAGGCGGGCGAAGGTCTGGTCGATACGGCTGGGCCTTGGGGTCATGGCGTTCTCCTGATCGCAGGGGCCTTGCCTTGCGGCGAGGACTTGGGAGCGGGGTGCTTCGGCGTGGCGCGAATGTCAATCGCCCGGCGGGGAAAATCCTTCCCCGGCGGTGGCGGCGCGGCGCAGATAGCGCACCTCCTTGGCGGTGCCGTCGCTTTCCGTTCCGCTTCGGGCCCGTCCGATCTCGGCAAAGCCGAGCGCGGCGTGGAAGGCGTCCGAGCCGGGGTTGGGGGGGCGGCTGTTCACCTCGCAGACCAGTGGGCCGAGATCGTGCCGCGCCGCCACCGCGGCGAAATCGGCATAAAGCGCGCGTGCGATGCCGCGACCGCGCGCCTCGGGCGCGACGACCACCCGGTCGATATAGGCGAAACGGGGCAAGCGGGTGGCGAACCAGCGGTAGTTCGGGCTGTCGTAATCCGAGCCCGCCGCGAAGCCGATCAGGAAGCCCAGGACACGGCCGTCCCGCATCGCCGCCGTGCCATGCGCGCTCCATCCGAGCAACTGGCGCAGCCGTGCCGGGGTGAGGGGCGAGGTCTTTTCCTCGACCACCGCGTTCAGCGCCAGCACCGTTTCCAGCACCGGCCCGGGTGTGCTGTCGGGGGTCAGGGCCACGAGGGTCAGGGGGGAACTGGTCATCTGGTCGGGGCCTTGCCTGTCGCGGTCGGGCCGTTCCTGCGGCAGGGCTGCGGCTTTGGCAAGCGGCTTTGCGGCGTGGACGGGCCTAGAACCGGCGATGCCAGCGCAGCAGCAAGGTGTTCAGGCCGGGATTGTAGGATTCCAGATGTGCGTTCGACTTGTGGATGGCCGCCAGAGAGATCGCGCTGTTCTCGTCGATCCGCCAGCCGACGCCCAGGAAGCTGCGAAAATGCAGCGCGCCGCCCAGATCGTTGCGCGAGGAGGAACGGGCGAAGAGCCCGGGCATCACCCCGGCCTCGATGAACCAGCGTTCCGTTTCGCGCCAGCGCAGGGCAAGGCCTGCGCCCAGATAGGCGTCGCCGGTTTCATGCAGGTCGAGGGCGGCGGAGAAGGCCGCCTCGGCGCCGAGGATCCGGGCAAAGCCCCGGCCGCGGTATTCGGCCGAGATCACCGCGCCGTTCTCTGCCCTTACGGCGTTGAAGTCGGAATGACCGGCGCCGAGGATCAGTTCCTGCGCCGCCACCGGGGCGGGCGTCGATGCGGCAAGGGTGGCCAGAAGAAGGAGGACAGTGCGGAGAGGGGCGCGGTTCATGATCGGGCGAGAGGATTTAGCGTAAACTGGTCGGTTCAGTATCTTTTAAATCCGCATCTGTCCAGATCCGCCATAGGCGGATGTTCGGGCGACGGATCATCCCTGCGATCACCGCGGCCCCGCCGGTGCGGCGGCGCTGGCGGACTCTTCTTGATCCCGCGTGCGCCCCCGCCTATGAGGGCCGTCAAAGCGATGGAGGGCCGGGATGGGCTTCAAGATGGGAATCGTGGGCCTGCCGAATGTCGGCAAATCCACGCTGTTCAACGCGCTGACGAAGACGGCGGCGGCGCAGGCGGCGAATTTCCCGTTCTGCACCATCGAGCCCAATGTCGGCGAGGTGGCGGTGCCGGATCCGCGTCTCGACACCCTGGCCGCGATCGCCGGGTCGAAGCAGATCATCCCGACGCGGATGACCTTCGTCGATATCGCGGGTCTGGTGCGCGGCGCCTCGAAGGGCGAGGGCTTAGGCAACCAGTTCCTGGCCAATATCCGCGAATGCGATGCCATTGCCCATGTGCTGCGCTGTTTCGAGGATGGCGACGTCACCCATGTCGAGGGCCGGATCGACCCGGTCGCCGATGCCGAGACCATCGAGACCGAACTGATGCTGGCCGATCTGGAATCGATCGAGCGGCGGCGGGCCAATCTGGCGCGCAAGCTCAAGGGCGGCGACAAGGAATCCGCCGATCAGGACCGGCTTCTGGCGCTGGCGCAGAAGGCGCTTGAGGCGGGCGAGCCCGCGCGCAGCGTCAAGGTGGCCGAGGACGATCTGCGGGCCTGGCGGCTCTTGCAGCTTCTGACCGCCAAGCCGGTGCTTTACGTCTGCAATGTCGAGGAGGGCTCGGCGGCGCAGGGCAACGGCCAGTCCGCGCGCGTGGCCGAGATGGCGGCGCGGCAGGGCGCGGGGACGGTGGTGATCTCGGCCCGGATCGAGGAAGAGATCAGCCAGCTTCCCGAAGAGGATGCGGCGGTGTTCCTGGCCGAGATGGGGCTGGAGGAGGCCGGGCTCGACCGACTGATCCGCGCCGGATACCAGCTTCTGGGGCTCCAGACCTATTTCACCGTCGGCCCGAAAGAGGCCCGCGCCTGGACCATCCTCAAGGGCACGCTGGCGCCGCAGGCGGCGGGCGTGATCCATGGTGATTTCGAAAAGGGCTTCATCCGCGCCGAAACCGTGGGCTATGACGATTATGTCGCGGGCAAGGGCGAGGCCGGGGCCAAGGAGGCGGGCAAGTTCCGCGTCGAGGGCAAGACCTATGAGGTCAAGGACGGCGACGTCCTGCATTTCCTGTTCAACGCTTGAACAGAGAGGGCCTGAAACGATGCGCCCGAACTGTCGGGCCTGAGGAACCGGGCCGCCCCGACCAGGGGAGGCACGCGCAGACCGAGGACGGCAGGGCGCCATCCCGAGTATGGACCTTCGGGGCGCTCCGGCAGGGTTGCGGTCGGTGGCGTCTTTCATGGCATGGCGGGCGCATGAGATGCGCCGCCAAGGGCTTTCAGGCCACTAACCTGCGAGCAGCTCGCGCAGTTTGCCAAGGGCCTCCGGCAGCGGGCTTTGATAGCTGATCGTCCCGGCGAAGCGCCCGCCCCGGTCGAACAGCAGGATCTGGGAGCTGTGGTCCATGGTGTAATCCCCGCCCTCAAGCGGCACCCGCGCGGCAAAGGCGCGGAAGGCGCGCAGGGCCTTCGCGACCTCATCGGGCGCACCGGTCACGCCGATGGCGCCGTCGAGCCAGCCGACATAGCCCGCAAGCACCTCGGGCGTGTCGCGTTCGGGGTCGACGGTGATCACCACCACTCGCAGGTCCCGCGCCAGATCGCCCAATTCGTCCTGCCAGAGCGCGATATCCCCCAGGGTGGTGGGGCAGACGTCGGGGCAATGGGTGAAGCCGAAGAACACCAGCGAGGGCTGGCCGCGCAGGCTGTCCTCGGTGAAGGCCCGCCCGTCATGCGCCAGCAGGCGGTAGTCGCCCTGGCCGATATCGGCGGGGGCCAGCGACGCCAGCCTTGGCGCGATCCACAGGAAATAGATCAGCGGCAGCAACAGCGCCGCCACCGCCGCCCACAGGATCAGTTGCACCATGCGCAGGTTCATGCGCCTTCCTCCTTGAAGAAACGTCTCAGTTTGGCGACCACGCGATCGGGATCCTCCTGATAGGAGAAGATCTGGCTGTAGCGCCCCTCGCGGTCGAAGAGCATCACATAGGCATTGTGGTCCATGGTGTAATCCTCGCCCCCCAGCGGGACCTTGCGGGCAAGGATGCGGAAGGATTTCAGTGCCTTGTCGATCTCGGCCGGGCTTCCCGTCACGCCGGTCGCCCCCGGCAGCCACGAGGTGTAGCCCTGAAGGACCGCAAGGGTGTCGCGCCCGGGATCGACGGTGATGAAGAAGATCCGCAGATCCGACGCCTCGGGGCCGAGCGCCTCCTGCCACAGCGCGATCTCGCCCATGGTGGTGGGGCAGACGTCGGGGCAATGGGTGAAGCCGAAGAACACCAGCGAGGGGCGGCCGCGCAGGCTGTCCTGGGTGAAGCTCTCGCCATCGGTGGTCTGGAGCCTGTAGTCGCCGCGGCCGAGCGTGGCGTTGGCCTGGGTCTGGGAAAGCGGCGCGGCGGGAAGGGTGGGGGGGCCGCCTCCGGCCGCGCCGAGAAAGATCCAGGTCGCGCCGAGACCGATCGTCGCCAGGCCGCCCCAGAGCAGGAGGCGCAGGCCGCGCAGGCGGCCCGGAGACCGGGGGCCGGATCCTGCGCGCCCGGGTCCTGTATGCCCGGGTCGGGCGCGGTCTGGCTGAGGGCGTTCCGGTCTCCGGCCCATCCTCAATGCTCCGGGCAGCCGGTGGCGGCGCCATGGTCGCCATGCTCGCCGCCGCGCGCGTTCAGGGCGCGGATCTCGAAGGGCACGGTGACGGCGCCTGCAGCTTCGAAATGCAGGAGCATCTCCAGCCGCTCGCCCTCGACCAGGGGCGTGGTCAGGCCCATGATCATCAGGTGATAGCCGCCGGGCGCGAGGCTGACGCTGCCGCCCGCCGGGATTTCGAGTCCGCCCTCAAGCTGCCGCATCGTCATGGTGCCGTCGACATGGGCCATCTCGTGGATCTGGACCTCGCGCCCGACCGGCGCGGTAATGGCGGTCAGGCGGTCGGGCGTGGCGCCGTGGTTCGCGACGGTGAAATAGCCGCCGCCGACCGGCGCATTGGGCAGGGTGGCGCGGCTGAAGGCGCCCGAGATTTCCAGGTCGCCCGCGACGACGGTCGGGGCGGCGGCGTCATGCGCCGCGCCATGGTCATGTTCGCAATGCGCGAAGGCGGGCGGGGCAAGGAAGAGGGCTGGGGCAAGAAGGACTGTGCCCAGAACCAGCGGCAAGAGGGGATTTTTCCTGATCATGATCGTTCCGGTCGATTGCGCGCCACACGAGGCCGAAGCGCCCGGATCGGGGCGGGGGCATCGCGGGCAGAGGACAAAGCGTGGCCCGACAGCGAACCTCGACGGGCGAGGCCGGGCCGAGCCGAAGACGGGTAAAAGGCCGTTGCCACCTTTGGGCAGCCCGGGGGGCGCGGCCTCAGACGTGCAGGGCGGCACTCGGGGCCGGGGGCGCCCGGGGCTGCTGGGGCCCGCGCGTGGCCAGGCCCGGGGCGAGCCCCGCGAATGTCGGCGGCAGGACGCGCCCGGCGTCCCGCAGGTCCAGCGCCAGCGCGCCCTGCGGCGCGGGCGGCGTGATCAGTTCGGATTTGCCGATTCCCTGCGCCGGGCAAAGCGGCAGGGCATGGTCGCTTTCCGCCGCCTCTGGCCCGGTCAGGCAGAAGGTCCAGCCGACCACCGGCCCCTGGCCGATCCGCGCCATCTCGCGCATGAGGCCCGAGGTCTGGTGCAGCGGCGCCAGCAGCGCGAAAAGCCACATCGCCAGCATGGCCAGGGCCATGCCGGTCTCGCGGCTGATCGTGGTCTGCGGTTGACGCGCCATGCCTTCCCTTCGTCCCGGTGTCCCGGTTTCTCTCTCGGGCGGCATCCTAGGGCTTCGGCCCCGGCGAGGCAATCACCAGAAGGCGGAACGCCGGTCAGCCCGCGCCGCCGCTTGCGCCCATCCGCGCCAGCACCCGCTGCTCGACCGCCAGGGCAAGGCCGTAGGCGGCGACCGAGATCAGGACCGAGACCAGGGCGACCGTCCAGATCATGCCGAAATCCAGATGGCCGCGCGACTGGTTCAGAAGATTGCCAAGGCCGCGCCCGGTGGCCAGCCATTCGGCGATCATCACGCCCAGAAGCGCGCGCGGCGCGGTCAGCCGGATCGCGGCGAACAGCCAGGGGACCGAGGCCGGAATCGCCACCAGCCGCAATTCGCGCCAGGCCCCGGCGCCATAGGCGCGGGGAAGCTCCAGCGCCGCGCGCGGCACCTGCGCTAGCCCCTGGGCGATCATCACATAGGCGGGAAAGAAGGTGACCGAGACGGTGATCGCCAGCGTGACCGCCCAGCCCCGGCCAAGGATCAGCACCAGCAAGGGTGTCAGCGCGACCAGCGGCATGGTCTGCGTCACCAGCGCCACCGGCAGGAAGGCGCGGGTGAAGCCCGGCATCAGCCGCGAGGACACCGCCAGGGCGAAGGCGAAGCCCATCCCCGCCGCCATGCCGATCAGCGTGACGGGCAGGGTCTGGGCCAGCGCGGCCAGAAGCCTTGCCTGCGCCGCCGCAGCCCCGGGGCCGAGGAAAAGATAATCGAAGACCCCCCAGGGCGTCTTGCCGATCATCTCGGGCACCCGCAGCGCCCAGAGAAGCCCCCACCAGACCGCGAAGGGCAGGACCAGCGCGGCCAGTGCGCTCCAGCCGCCATGCGCCTCCGTCGCCCGGGGCGGCGCG
This sequence comes from Pseudogemmobacter sonorensis, assembly GCF_042762395.1. NCBI lineage: Bacteria > Pseudomonadati > Pseudomonadota > Alphaproteobacteria > Rhodobacterales > Paracoccaceae > Pseudogemmobacter > Pseudogemmobacter sonorensis. The sequence goes on along the minus strand of NZ_JBEFZE010000026.1, from coordinate 20,447 downwards.
GCGGGGTTGAGCGTGACCGCCCCCCCCCCGCGCGCCAGCAGCCGCGCCGAGACAAGGGCGAAAAGTGCGTAGGACAGCCCCGCGATCAGGTCCCGGATCCGCCCGGCTTCGGGCGCGGTGGGGCGGCCCAGAATCTCCAGCGGCAGCGCGATATTTTGCGCGACCGTTCGCCAGGGCAGCAGAGCCGCATCCTGAAAGGCCACCCGGTCACGCCTTGCCGCGTGGCCTGCGCGGGCGGCAGGCCCGCGATCAGCATCTGGCCCGCATCCGCAGGCTCCAGCCCCAGGGCGCAGCGCAGAAGGGTGGACTTGCCGCAGCCCGAAGGGCCGATCAGGGCGGTGAAACTGCCGGGGGGAAGGTCGAGAGAGACCTCCCGCAGGGCCTCGACCCGCCTTCCGCGTGACCGGAAGCTGCGCGACAGGCCCGTGGTCGCGATCCCTGCGGGGGGGGGCATCGGATCAGATCTCGTCCAGCAGGGTGGTGTCGAACATCTCGCGCGTGCCGCTGATGCCGATCTTGGCCAGCGCCTCAAGATTGGCGGCGATGCCCTCTTCTGTCATGGCGAAGATCCCGGCGGGGCTTTCGATCAGGGGCATTGCGCCGCGTTGATGAACAGTTCGTTCTCCACCGAACGGCCAGTCCCGGCGAAATGCGTGACCGGCCCGCGCGACGTGGCCTTGCTTATGACGCTTGAGCCCAGGCCGAAGTTCCAGGCCGCGCTGACCTCATATGCGCGCACGACGCGGATGAACGTGATCACCCTGACCGACCATCGCCATTACGCTTTGGCGCAAAGGTTCTCGCGGCTGGTGATCGGCTGCCATGTCGCGGCCTATGGCGGGGTGACGAGCCATGCCACGCTGACCAGCCTCGTGCGGCTGCTGGCCATCGCCTATATCGGGCGGGCAGGCGAGCCCGCGCGCCAGCGCATGGCGCTGATCGACGAGATCAACGAGGAAATCGACCTGTTCGACTGAGCCCGGGCTGCACGGAGGGGCCGGGCGCTGCCGCTTTTCTGCCTGGGGGGCGTTTTGGCGCCTCCGCGAGGGGATGGCCCGGGAGGTGAAGGTTGGGTCCCCGGGGCGATGGCGCGCAATCCACGGGCACGGGACCGGGATCGGGGCAGGGGCGGCGGCCGGGCGGGCGAAACCGGGTCGCGCCATCGGTGTGCAAGCGCCGGTTCTTGCCTTCGGCCGTGGCGCCCTCGCAAGTTCCGGAGGCCTGCCGGAGCGCCCGGCGTGCTGCCGGGCCGCGGGCCCTGCCGGGGTGGACCGGGGCAGTTTGGCCGTGCAGACCGTTGCGGCCCGATGCTGCGCGGCTTGCCAATCGGGTGTTTCGGCAAGCCGCGCGCGGGAGATCGTCCGCGCCGAGATGGGCGCTGCCCGCTCCGCCAAACGGGTGTTTCGGCAAGGCTTCGGATCCAGGGTGAAGCCCGAAATCCGGGTTTCCAAACGGCCTCGGCGAGCTTTACCCGCTCGCCGGGAGATCCCGCCTGGGCGAGACGGCGGCGCATGAGATGGCGGAGCTTTCCCCGCTCGCGGGGAGGATCCCCGCCGTTCCCGCGTCCAGCCGCCCTTGCTTCGGGCCGCCCTTGTTTCGGGTTGGCGGGGCGCCGTTGATGGCAGACCTCGGGTGGTTCGTTGCGGCAGACCATCTCGCGCACTCCACCGCGGCAGGGGGCGGGGCGCGGGGGGGGGGGGATAAAGCGACGAAGACCCGCGGTGTCGCGGGTCTTCGCATCCGGTTTCACTCTGTCCGGGCCAGGTCAGGCCGACAGGGCTTACTCGGCGGTCAGGAGCGGCGGCTTCTGGCCGGTGATGCGGGGCTTGGCGGGCTCCTGCACCTCAAGCTCGATGGCGTCGTCCTTGACCAGGACTTTCACCACGCCGCCTTTTTGCAGCTTGCCGAACAGAAGCTCCTCGGCCAGCGGCTTCTTGATGCTCTCCTGGATCACCCGGGCCAGCGGACGGGCGCCCATCCGGTCGTCATAGCCCTTCTCGCCGAGCCAGGCCGTCGCCTCGGGCGTCAGGTCGATATGGACGTTCCGGTCGATCAGTTGCGCTTCAAGCTGGAGGACGAATTTCTCGACCACCTGGAAGATCACCTCCTTGGGCAGCGGCGCGAAGGCGACGACCGCATCCAGCCGGTTGCGGAACTCGGGCGTGAAGGTGCGCTCGACCGCCGCCGTATCCTCGCCGGTGCGCTTCTCGCGCCCGAAGCCGATGGCGGCGCGCTGCATGTCGGCCGCGCCCGCGTTCGAGGTCATGATCAGGATCACGTTGCGGAAATCCACCGCGCGACCGTTGTGGTCGGTCAGCTTGCCGTGGTCCATCACCTGAAGCAGGATGTTGAACACGTCCGGATGCGCCTTTTCGATCTCGTCGAGCAGCAGCACGCAATGCGGATGCTGGTCGACGCCATCGGTCAGCATGCCGCCCTGGTCGAAGCCGACATAGCCCGGGGGCGCCCCGATCAGGCGTGAGACCGCGTGTTTCTCCATATATTCCGACATGTCGAAGCGCAGTAGTTCCACGCCGAGGGTATTGGCGAGCTGTTTCGCCACCTCGGTCTTGCCCACCCCGGTCGGGCCGGTGAAGAGATAGTTGCCGATGGGCTTCTCGGGCTCGCGCAGCCCGGCGCGCGCCAGTTTGATCGACGCGGAAAGCGCCTCGATCGCCTTGTCCTGCCCGAAGACCAGCCGCTTGAGGGTCTTTTCCAGGTCGCGCAGCACCTCGGCATCGTCCTTCGAGACGTTCTTCGGCGGGATGCGGGCGATCTTGGCCACGACGGCCTCGATCTCCTTGGTGCCGATCTGCTTGCGGCGCTTGGATTCTGGCACCAGATGCTGCGCCGCCCCGGCCTCGTCGATGACGTCGATGGCGCTGTCGGGCAGCTTGCGGTCGTTGATGTAGCGGCTGGCCAGTTCGACGGCGGTCTTGATCGCGTCATTGGTGTAGCGCAGGTCGTGGTGTTCCTCGAAATGCGGCTTCAGGCCCATCAGGATCTTGATCGCATCCGGCACGGCGGGCTCGTTCACGTCGATCTTCTGGAACCGGCGCGAGAGCGCCCGGTCCTTTTCGAAATGCTGGCGGAACTCCTTGTAGGTGGTGGAGCCCATGGTGCGCAGCTTGCCGCCTTGCAGCGCGGGCTTGAGCAGGTTCGAGGCATCCATCGCGCCGCCCGAGGTGGCGCCGGCGCCGATCACGGTATGGATCTCGTCGATGAAGAGGATGGCGTCGGGGTGATCCTCCATCTCCTTGACCACGGCCTTCAGCCGTTCCTCGAAATCGCCGCGATAGCGGGTGCCCGCCAGCAGCGCGCCCATGTCGAGCGAATAGATCGTGGCGCCGGAAAGCACCTCGGGCACCTCGCCCTTGACGATCTTCCACGCCAGGCCCTCGGCGATGGCGGTCTTGCCCACGCCGGGATCGCCCACCAGAAGCGGGTTGTTCTTGCGCCGACGGCACAGGACCTGGATCGCGCGCTCCACCTCGGCCTCGCGCCCGATCAGGGGATCGACCTCGCCCTTGCGGGCCTTGGTGTTGAGATCGACGCAATATTTCGACAGCGCCGATTCCTTGGCCTCTCCGGCCTCGGCCTTGGGGGTCTCCTGCGGCTCTTCCGAGCCCTGGACCGGGCGCGCCTCGCCGAAGGCGGGGTTCTTGGCCACGCCATGGGCGATGAAATTCACCGCGTCATAGCGGGTCATGTCCTGCTCTTGCAGGAAATATGCGGCATTCGATTCGCGTTCGGCGAAGATCGCGACCAGCACATTCGCGCCGGTGACCTCGGTCCGGCCCGAGGACTGGACATGGATCGCCGCGCGCTGGATCACGCGCTGGAAGGCGGCGGTCGGCACCGCCTCGGACCCTTCGACCGAGGTCACCAGCGTCGAGAGGTCGTCGTCGATGAAATCGTTCAGGGTCTTGCGCAATTCGTCCAGATCGACCGAGCAGGCCTTCATCACCCGCGCGGCATCCGGTTCGTCGATCAGGGCCAGCAGAAGATGCTCCAGCGTGGCGAGTTCGTGGCGGCGGGCATTGGCCAGGGCCAGGGCGCCGTGGATGGCTTGTTCAAGCGTGGACGAGAATGACGGCACTTGGCCTGCTCCTGTTCCTCGGGGCCGGATCCGGGCGCGGACGCCCGGTCTCGACCGTGGCCTCATAAGGTTAAAGATCGGTTTTATTCACCGCACTTCAAGGGCAATCTTCCGGGCCGCCGTTTTTGTGAACGGGCGTTGCCCGAAATCGGGCAGCATGGCCTAGAACTTGTCCTTGCGGGCCCGGATCTCGGTGAAAACGGCCAGATCCGATGCGTCCTCCATGCCAAGGGCTGCCTTCATTTCGGGCAGTCCGGCGCGCAGGAAGGGATTGGTGGCCAGTTCCTCGGCAAGGGTCCAAGGCATGGCGGGCAGACCTTCGCGATGCAGCCGCGCCACTTTTCCGGCACGGGATGTAATGGCTGCATTCCCGGGTTCAAGATGCGCGGCGAAGGCAAGGTTGCCGTTCAGGTAGTCGTGGCCCGAACAGACCAGCGTTTCCGGCGGCAGCGCGGCAAGTTTCGAGAGGCTTTGCCACATCTGCTCGGGGCTGCCTTCGAAAAGGCGTCCACAGCCCGCCGCCATCAGGCTGTCGCCTGTGAAGACAAATCCCGAATCCGGGAAATGGATGGCGATATGTCCCACGGTATGGCCGGGGACGTCGATTACTAAGCCCGCCTCTGTCATGAAGGAACCCGCGCTGCCCGGGTGCAGTTGCCTGGTCAGCGGTGGCAGGCGGTGGGCATCCGCTTTCGCTCCCCAGACGTCGGCCCCCGTCGCACGGCACAGCTCGGGGACTGCCTGGACGTGGTCGTCGTGATGATGGGTCAATACGATCAGATCGAGTGGCCAGCCCCGTCTTTCCAGTGCCTCGAGCACCGGCGCGGCTTCCGGCGCATCTATGAGAAGGGTTCGGTTGTTCCTCTTTTCATGCAGCAGGAAGGCGAAATTGTCGGTCAGGCAGGGCACGGTGACCAGTTCAAGAGCCATAGCTTTTCCTTTTCATGCCGTTAAGATGGCCCCTCTTCCGGGCAGGTTTCCCGGCCAGTTCAGCAGAGCAAGCCAGCAACCGCAATGCATCTCGACGTCCAGGATCTGCGTGATTTCTATTACCGCACCGCGCTTGGCCGGGTGGCGCAGCGCGCCATCCGCGACCAGATCCTGCGGCTGTCGCCGCCCGCGCCGGGCCAAAGCGTGGCGGGCTTCGGCTTTGCATCGCCGCTGCTCAGGCCCTGGCTGGCCGAGGCGCGCCGCGTGATCGCGCTGATGCCGGGGCCGCAGGGGGTGATGCCCTGGCCGCAGGGGATGGAGAATGTCTCGGTCCTGTGCGAGGACACCGCCTGGCCGCTTCCGACCGGGATCCTTGACCGACTGATGCTGCTGCACGGGCTTGAGACCTCGGACAATCCTGCCGCCGTGCTGGAGGAGGCGCATCGCACCCTTGGCCCCGGCGGGCGGGCGGTCTTCGTGGTGCCCAATCGCGCGGGCCTCTGGGCGCGGCGCGATGCCACGCCCTTCGGGCACGGGCGGCCCTATTCCTCGGGTCAGCTCGAGGCGCAATTGCGCCGCCACGGCTTCACGCCCGAGCGCAGCCTGACCGTGCTGCACGCCCCGCCGAGCCACGCGCCCTTCTGGCTGCGCACCGCCGATTTCTGGGAAAGGTTGGGGCGGCGGCTGCCTTGGCTTTCGGGCGGGGTGCTGATGGTCGAGGCCTCGAAACAGGTCTATGCGCCGACGCGCGGCGGGCTGCGCGCGGCGGTGCGGCGGCCCCTGAGGGTGCTGGAGGGCGTGGGCGTTCCCGCGCCGGGGCCCGCCCTGCCGCGCGAGGGCCGGGTCTGAGGGCGCCGGGTCTGAGGGCCGGGGCTGAGGGCCAGGACGGGGCGCGGGCCGTCGGCAAGCGGCGAATCCCCCGGCCTGGGGCGCCGCGGTATCCCCTCATCCCGTCGAACCTGTCGCGCGCCGCCGCATGCTGCATTCGCAGCGCCGTCCGCGCGCCCTGTTCTTCTCACCCGAAACCCCATGATCGGAGCCCGCCGCACGGGGATTTTCCCGCGATTCCGGGTCAATCGTGCCGCAGTTGCACCATGGCGGCGCTAACAGCCCGAAAAGGCGGGGCGCAGGCTCACGAATTGGTCAGCTATGCGGTTGTCGCAGCGCTGCGCCTCTGCTAAGGACGCCCCGATATCGAATAGAAGGGGCGCCTCGTGCCCGCTGGTCCTCGCCGCGCGAGAGGGCCGACGGCCAGGAGAGGTAAGACCCGAATGAAGGGGAAGGAAGGCCGTGGCCGAACCAGCTTCGATCTCTCAGGGCATCGCCGCACGCTATGCGACCGCACTTTTCGACCTGGCGAAAGAGGCGGGTGCCTTGCCCGCGCTCGAAGCAGATATCGCCACGCTGGAGGCCGCGCTCGACGTCTCGCCCGAACTGCGCGAGGTGCTGGCCTCTCCGGTCGTCGCCCGCGCCGAACAGGGCGCGGTGGTCGCGGCGATCGCCGACAAGGCGGGCCTTGCCGGGCTGACCGCGAACACGCTGAGGCTGATGGCCGAAAGGCGCCGCCTTTTCGCGCTGCCGCAGGTTCTGGCCAAGCTTTCGGCGCTTGTCGCCGAGGAAAAGGGCGAGGTGACCGCCGAGGTGACCGCCGCCACCGCGCTTTCCGCCGAACAATCGCAGAAGCTGGCCGAGACGCTGGCCGCGCGCGTCGGAAAGACCGTGAAACTGAACACCACCGTCGATGAAAGCCTCATCGGCGGTCTTGTCGTCAAGCTGGGCTCGACCATGATCGACACTTCGGTCCGCGCGAAGCTCGCTTCCTTGCAGAATGCCATGAAAGAGGTTGGGTGATGGGAATTCAGGCCGCTGAGATTTCTGCGATCCTTAAGGAGCAGATCAAGAATTTCGGCACGGACGCCGAAGTGGCCGAGGTCGGCCGCGTCCTGTCGGTCGGCGACGGCATCGCCCGTGTGCACGGGCTGGACAATATCCAGGCCGGCGAGATGGTCGAATTCCCCGGCGGCATCCGGGGCATGGCGCTGAACCTGGAAGTCGACAACGTGGGCATCGTGATCTTCGGCTCGGACCAGGACATCAAGGAAGGCGACATCGTCAAGCGCACCAAGTCCATCGTGGACGTGCCCGCCGGTGACGGGCTTCTGGGCCGCGTCGTGGACGGCCTTGGCAATCCGATCGACGGCAAGGGCCCGGTCGTCTTCGCCGAGCGCCGCATCGCCGACGTGAAGGCCCCCGGCATCATCCCGCGCAAATCGGTGCATGAGCCGATGGCGACCGGCCTCAAGGCCATCGACGCCATGATCCCGGTCGGCCGCGGCCAGCGCGAGCTGATCATCGGCGACCGCCAGACGGGCAAGACCGCCGTGGCGCTGGACACGATCCTGAACCAGAAGTCCTACAACGACGCCGCGGGCGACGACGAATCGAAGAAGCTTTACTGCATCTACGTCGCCATCGGGCAAAAGCGCTCGACCGTGGCGCAGCTTGTGAAGAAGCTCGAGGAATCCGGCGCGCTGGCCTATACGATCGTCGTGGCCGCGACCGCCTCCGACCCGGCGCCGCTGCAATATCTCGCCCCCTATTCGGCGACCGCCATCGCGGAATATTTCCGCGACAACGGCCGTCACGCGCTGATCATCTACGATGATCTGTCGAAACAGGCCGTGGCCTATCGCCAGATGTCCTTGCTGCTGCGCCGCCCGCCGGGCCGCGAAGCCTATCCGGGCGACGTGTTCTATCTGCACTCGCGCCTGCTGGAGCGTTCGGCCAAGCTGAACGAGGATTTCGGCGCGGGCTCGCTGACGGCGCTGCCGATCATCGAGACCCAGGCGGGCGACGTCTCGGCCTATATCCCGACCAACGTGATCTCGATCACCGACGGCCAGATCTTCCTTGAGACCGAGCTGTTCTACCAGGGCATCCGCCCGGCCGTGAACACCGGCCTTTCGGTGTCGCGCGTCGGCTCCTCGGCCCAGACCAATTCGATGAAGACGGTCGCGGGCCCGGTGAAGCTGAGCCTGGCGCAATACCGCGAGATGGCGGCCTTCGCGCAGTTCGGCTCGGACCTCGACGCCTCGACCCAGCAGCTTCTGAACCGCGGCGCGCGGCTGACCGAGCTGATGAAGCAGCCGCAATATTCGCCGCTGACCAATGCCGAGATCGTCGCCGTGATCTATGCGGGCACTGCGGGCTTCCTCGACAAGGTGGCGGTGAAGGATGTCGGCCGGTTCGAAGCCGGGCTCCTGGCCTTCCTGCGCGGCCCGAAGAAGGACGTGCTGGACTGGCTGACCACCGCCGATCCGAAGATCAAGGGCGCCGATGAGGCGAAGCTGAAAGAAGCCATCGCCGAATTCGCCAAAGACTTCGCGTAACCGGCCCTGAAGGAGAAGGCAGATGCCCAGCCTTAAGGACCTCAAGAACCGGATCGGAAGCGTCAAGAACACGCGGAAGATCACCAAGGCGATGCAGATGGTCGCCGCCGCCAAACTGCGCCGCGCGCAAGAGGCGGCGGAGGCCGCGCGCCCCTATGCCGAGCAGCTCAACACCGTGGTCGCCTCGCTGGCGGCCGGGGTGGGGGCCTCGTCTGACGCGCCGAAGCTGCTGGCCGGGAACGGCCGCGACCAGATCCACCTTCTGGTGGTGATGACCTCGGAGCGCGGGCTTTGCGGCGGGTTCAACTCGTCGATCGTCAAGCTTGCGCGCCAGAAGGCCGCCGAACTGGTGGCCCAGGGCAAGGTGGTGAAGATCCTCACCGTCGGCAAGAAGGGGCGCGAGCAGCTCAAGCGGGACTGGGCGCAGGCCTTCACCGGCCATGTCGACCTGAGCGAGGTGAAGCGCCTTGGCTATGCCAATGCGCTGGACATCGCGCGCAAGGTCTCGGCCGCCTTCGAGGGCGGCGAGGCGGATGTGGTGACGATCTTCTACAACCGCTTCCAGTCGGTCATCAGCCAGATCCCGACCGCGCGGCAGATCATTCCGGCGCAGTTCGAGGCGGCGGAAGGGGCTTCGGCCCAATATGACTACGAGCCGTCGGAAGAGGCGATCCTCGCCGATCTTCTGCCCCGGTCCGTGGCCACCCAGATCTTCACCGCGCTTCTGGAGAATGGCGCCTCCGAGCAGGGCGCGCGGATGTCCGCCATGGACAACGCGACCCGCAACGCCGGCGACATGATCAACCGTCTGACCATCCAGTACAACCGGAGCCGTCAGGCCGCGATCACCAAGGAACTGATCGAGATCATCTCCGGGGCCGAGGCGCTCTGACATGGCATCGGGGGTGGCAAGCATCGCCGACAGGCTCGGGGTCCGGTATCTTTCCGGGCCCCTGGGCCATGACGTGCTTTTCACCATCGTCACCCTGGTCGCCGACCAGGACCGCTACGACCGCATGCTGGAAAGCGCCGCCGCCAAGGGGTTCGACACGTCGAACAGCGAGTTTATTGCCTTGGACAATCGCGGCGCCAACCGGTTCGACGGGTTCGACGCGATGCGCCGGACCCTGCCCGAGGCCAAGGGGCGCTGGATCGTCTTCACCCATGACGATGTGGAATTCGACGCCGATGGTGTCGATGCCCTGCGCGCGCGCCTGGAGGAGCTGACCGCGCTGGATCCGGGCTGGACCCTGGCCGGGAATGCCGGCGGCATCCGCTACCGGCGCGGCAATCCGCTGCTGGCGCTGCATATCGCCGACCCGCATGACAAGGGCGAGCGGCAGGCCGCGCCGGTGCTGGTGGAATCGCTTGACGAGAACTTCTTCGTCATGCGCCGCGACCGGCCGGTGCTGAACTCCTACGATCTGTCGGGTTTCCATTTCTACGCGGGCGACCTGTGCCGGATCTCCGAGGTCATGGGGGGGCGGGCCTATGTCATCCCCTTTCTGCTGCGCCATCACAGCGGCGGCAAGATCGACGCCAGTTTCGCCCCCGCGCGGGAACGGTTCCGCCGCAAATACCGCCGCTACTTCATCGGCCGCGATTTGCAGACCACGGTCACCGAATTCCGCTTCGGGCTTTCGGGCCTGCGTGAGGGCTGGGGCGAGACCGCCGCCAGCCGCCACAGCTATCAGCAACAGAATCTGGCCGTTCCGGGACTTGCCGGGACGGAATGACAACAAAGCGGGGGGCGCTGCCGGGCGACCCGACTGCAAGGAAAAGCCAAGGAGTTGATTACATGGCAGTCTCAAAGGGGAAAGTCACCCAGGTCATCGGCGCCGTCGTTGACGTGCAGTTCGAAGGCGCTCTTCCCGCGATCCTGAACGCGCTGGAAACCGTGAACAACGGCAAGAAGCTGGTTCTGGAAGTGGCCCAGCATCTGGGCGAGAACACCCTGCGCACCATCGCCATGGACGCGACCGAAGGTCTGGTGCGGGGCGCCCCCGTGACCGACACCGGCGCGCCGATCTCGGTGCCGGTGGGCGATGCCACCCTGGGCCGCATCCTGAACGTGATCGGCGAGCCGGTCGACGAAAAGGGCCCGGTCGGTGCGGCCGAAACCCGCGCCATCCACCAGCCCGCCCCGGAATTCGTGTCGCAATCGACCGAAAGCGCGATCCTGGTCACCGGGATCAAGGTCATCGACCTGCTGGCGCCCTATTCCAAGGGCGGCAAGATCGGCCTCTTCGGCGGCGCGGGCGTGGGCAAGACGGTTCTGATCATGGAACTGATCAACAACATCGCCAAGGTGCACTCGGGCTATTCCGTCTTCGCCGGCGTGGGCGAGCGGACCCGTGAAGGCAACGACCTTTACCACGAGATGATCGAATCCGGCGTCATCAAGCCCGAGGCGCTGGCGGAATCGAAAGTGGCGCTGGTCTATGGCCAGATGAACGAGCCTCCGGGCGCCCGCGCCCGCATCGCGCTGACCGGCCTGACCCTGGCCGAGCAGTTCCGCGACCAGTCCGGCACCGACGTTCTGTTCTTCGTCGACAACATCTTCCGCTTCACCCAGGCCGGTTCGGAAGTCTCGGCGCTTCTGGGCCGTATCCCCTCCGCCGTGGGCTACCAGCCGACACTGGCGACCGACATGGGCGCGATGCAGGAGCGCATCACCTCGACCAAGAACGGCTCGATCACCTCGATCCAGGCCGTCTATGTGCCTGCCGACGACTTGACCGACCCGGCGCCCGCCACCACCTTCGCCCACCTCGACGCCACCACGGTGCTGTCGCGGGCGATCTCGGAGCTGGGGATCTATCCGGCGGTGGACCCGCTCGATTCCAACTCGCGCCTGATGGATCCGGCGATCCTGGGCGAAGAGCATTACCAGGTGGCGCGCGACGTCCAGGGCATCCTGCAACGCTACAAGTCGCTTCAGGACATCATCGCCATCCTTGGCATGGACGAGCTTTCCGAAGAGGACAAGCTGACCGTGGCCCGGGCCCGCAAGATCCAGCGCTTCCTGTCGCAGCCCTTCGACGTGGCGAAGGTCTTCACCGGCTCGGACGGCGTTCAGGTGCCGCTGGAAAAGACCATCGCCTCGTTCAAGGCGGTTGTGGCCGGCGAATACGACCACCTGCCGGAAGCCGCCTTCTATATGGTCGGCGATATTGAAGAAGTGAAAGCCAAGGCCGCAAAACTCGCCGCGGCTGCGGCCTGAGGGGGCTCAGATGGCTGGAGAAGTGCAATTCGACCTCGTCAGCCCCGAACGGCGGCTCGCCTCGGTCCCCGCGACCGAAGTGCAGCTTCCGGCGGCGGCGGGCGATATGACGGCGATGGCGGGCCACCTGCCCACCATCACCACCCTGCGCGCGGGCCTTGTCCGCGCGGTGACCGGGCAGGGCGTCAAGGCCTATGTCGTCACCGGCGGCTTGGCCGAGATCACCGCCTCGGGCGTGACGGTTCTGGCCGAGCGCGCGGTCCCGGCGGAAGAGGCCGATGGCGCGCTTTTCGATGAGCTGCTGGCCGAGGCCAGGGCGCTGGCCGGTTCCGCCCCCGCGGCGGAAAAGGCCGGTGCCGAGAAGAACGTCTCGGATGTTGCCGCCCTGCGCGAGGCGGTTCTGGCACGCCACTGACCCGTCGCTTTGCGATGCAGGGGCCCCGCTTCGGCGGGGCCTTTCACTTTTCTGCAACATTTTCGCCCGGTTTCTGTATTAGCGGGGCAGCCGGAGGACGGGCGCCGGAACAGGTGCCCGAAGACGGAGAAGTTCCAGCGATGCGGCGTTTCAGATCGACGATCGGTGTGGTTCAGGGGTCCAGGGTTCTGTTTTCGGATTTCGCCGATGGCGGCCAGATGTGGACCGGAAACGGCCCGCGCGAATGCCGCTTCGCGGTGCATTTCACTGACCCTTTCGCCGAGGCGCCAGTGGTCATGGTCGCCATGGCGATGTGGGACATGGACAGTGCCACCAATTCGCGCGCCGATCTTTCGGCCGATCATGTCACGCGCAAGGGCTTTCACATCGTCTTCAAGACCTGGGGCGATACCCGCGTCGCCCGGGTGCGTGCCGACTGGACCGCCATCGGCCCGGTCCGGGACGAGGATGACTGGGACGTGGAATAGCCGCCCGCTCTCGGCCAATTGATGCCGGAGGCTGAGCCGCGCCCCGGCGGGTTCTTGCCCGGGGAACGGCTTTGGCCGTAGAATCGTTTCCAAATCAGAAACATGGGCAGCCGGAAACATGGGCAGGAGGCGTCGATGCGGTGGATTTTCCGAATCCTGGGGGCGCTTGCGGTTTTCGCGCTGATCGCCTTCGGGCTGGTCGCGATGATTCCGGCCGAGCGGATCGCGCGGCTTGCGGCGGACCGCCTCCAGGCCATGACCGGGCGCGAGCTGGTGATCGAGGGCGGCGTGACGCCCCGGTTCTGGCCGGTTCTGGGGGTGGCGACCGGGCCGGTCAGCGTCTCGAACGCGGAATGGGGCGATGCGGCGCCGCTTTTCGCCGCCGAGGGGCTGGTGATCGAGATCAACACCTCGGCGCTTCTGGGGGGCGATCTGCGCGTCCTGGGCCTGAGGGCCGAGCGGCCCCGCATCCTGCTGGAGCGCGGGCGCGACGGGCGCGACAACTGGGTCTTCGAGGGCTCGGACGCGCCGGGCGCCGCGACGGGAACGGGAACCGGCCAGAGCCTGACGCTGGAGGACGGCCTGATCTCGAACGGCACGCTTCGCTTCGTCGACCATGGCACCGGCACGGATATCACGCTCGACAAGCTGGACCTGGCGGTGAAGGTGCCGGATTATTCCGGGCCGTTCAGCCTGACCGGATCGGCGCTGCTCTCGGGCCAGCCGGTCTCGCTGGCGCTGGAGGGCGGGGCGTTCTCGACCTTTGTCGAGGGGCGCGCGGTGCCGCTGACGCTGGACGCCCGCGCGGGGGGCGCCACCGCCCGGTTCGAGGGGCGCGGCGGCTGGCAGCCCATGGCGGCGGAGGGCGCGCTGACGGCGGACCTGTCCGATCTGGGCGCGCTGGCGGCGCTGGCCGGGGCGGCGCGGCCGGACCTGCCGCAGGGCTTCGGCGCGGAGCGGCTGGCGGTCTCGGGTCGGCTGACGCTGGACGGCGCGGGCGGCAGCTATCTGCGCGGCGCGCGGATCGAGGCCGACGGCAATCTGGTGACAGGCGATCTCGACCTGCGTCCGGGCGAGGCGCGGCCCAGGCTTGCGGCCAATCTGCGGGCGGAACGACTGTCCCTGGCCGGTGGTTCCGCCGGTGGCGGGGGCGCGGCGGCCTCCAGCGCGGGCTGGTCCACGGCCCCGATCGACGTCTCGGCCCTTGGCACGCTGGATGCCGAAATCTCGCTGGTGACCGGGGGGATCGACCTGGGCATCCTGAAGTCGGGCGAGACCCGGCTGATGCTGACCATCGACCGCGCGCGGGCGGTGTTCGACATCCGCCAGATGGCGGCCTATGGCGGGCAGGTGACGGGCGAATTCGTGGTGAACGGGCGCGGCGGGCTGTCGGTGGGCGGCAAGCTGTCGCTCGCCAATATCGGCATGCAGGCGCTGCTGCAGGATCTGGCCGGGTGGAACCGGCTGATCGCGCAGGGCAATCTGACGTTTTCCTTTCTTGGCGTCGGCAATTCGATGGATGCGATCATGCGCAGCCTGTCGGGCGAGGGCACGCTCTCGCTGGGGCGGGGCGAGCTTCTGGGCCTCGATATCGCGGGGATGTTGACGCGGCTGGATACCTCTTACGTCGGCGAGGGCCAGCGGACCATCTTCGACGGCGTCGCGGGCAGTTTCACCATCGAGGGCGGCAACCTGACCAACAGCGACCTGCGGCTGCTGGCGCCCTATCTGACCGCCTCGGGCCAAGGCCGGATCGGGATCGGCACGCGCGACCTGGATTACCGCATCCGGCCGACCGCCTTCCCGGGCGAGGATGGCACCGGCGGCGTCATGGTGCCGTTGCGGATCACCGGGGCCTGGTCGGATCCGACCTATCGGCTGGATATGGAAAGCGTCGCGCGCGAGCGGATGGAGGCCGAGGCCCGCGCGGCGGAGGAGCGGCTGCGGGCCGAGGCCGCCGCCGCCGAGGCGCGGGCCAAGGCCGAGCTGGAGGCGCGGCTGCAAGAGGAGCTTGGCATCGAACGGGCCGAGGGCGAAAGCCTTGAGGAAGCCGCGAAACGCCGTGCCCAGGAGGCGCTGACCCAAGAGGCGGGCCGCCTGCTTGAGGGGCTTCTGGGCGGGAACTAGCGGGCTCCGATCAGGGCCGGGGCGCAATGTTCAGCCCTCGCTTCGGGCGATCGGCGGGACCGAATGCGGGCCCGCGCAAGGCGGCGGGCGCTTCGCCGCTGGTGGGGCGGCGGCCCTTCGACTTTCGAAAACCGCTGGGAAAGGCCTCGCGGCAGGGGCGGCGCGGAGCAGGAAACCTGTCCCGGATCCGACGCAACCCCTCGGATCTCAGGCCGAAAGCCGGGAGGGTTCGGCCCCCTCTCTCAATCCGCTCGCGGCAGCCTGTCAGGCCCGTCGGCCAACAGGAAAAAAGGCGGCCCGAAGGCCGCCAGGGTAGAAATCGGGGACATATTCAGAGATCAGCCACTGTTCCGGCCGGATCGCTCCGGCCGGGATACTCGTGTCGCCACGCCTTATGGCATGATGGAGATGGTCGGATGCGGCGTGCCCGCGGTCTCGGGCGGCAGCACCGGCAGGGTGACGGTCGGAACCGTGCCGGTCAGGCTGTGCAGGAAGGCCACGATCAGGTCGGTTTCCTCCGGCTCCAGCGATTCGCCGAGCTGGCTTTCCGCCATGATCTCGACCGCGACCTTCAGATCCCAGACCTTCCCCGAGTGGAAATAGGGCGCGGTCACCGCGATATTGCGCAGGGGCGCGGCCCGGAACACATATTCGTCGTCGACCGTATCGGTCACGGCGAACCGGCCCTTGTCGTCGGGCGGCAGGATCTCGGCGCCGGGCTTTTCGATCAGGCCGAAGGGATAATAGCCGTGGCCGCCGACGTTCACGCCCGAATGGCAGGCGATGCAGCCCTTGTCCATGAACAACTGCAGCCCGGCCTTGGCTTCGGCGGTGAGGGCGGCGTCGTCGCCGTTCAGCCAGGCGTCGAAGGGCGCGGGCGTCAGCAGCGTGGCCTCGAAGACCTCGATCGCCTTGGCCATGTTGTCGAAATTGACCGGATCGGTTTCACCGGGGAACGAGGCGCTGAACCAGTCCACATAGGCGGGCATCGACTTGAGCGTGGTCACCACATTCTCGGGGGTGTTGGCCATCTCGACCCCGGCCTGGATCGGGCCCTTGGCCTGGGCGGCAAGGTCATCGGCGCGACCGTCCCAGAACTGCGCCTCGTTCAGGACCGCGTTCAGAACGGTGGGCGAGTTGCGCGGCCCTTTCTGCCAGCCATGGCCGACCGAGGTTTCCATATTGTCGTCGCCGCCGGTGGTCAGGTTGTGGCAGCTATAGCAACTGAACACGCCCGAGGCCGACAGGCGCGGGTCAAAGAACAGCGCCTTGCCGAGGTCGACCTTCTCGGGGGTGGCGGGGTTGTCCGGCATGGCCGGAATGGTCGAGGGCAGCGCCTTGAAGATGTCGAGGGCGGTGTCCCGAAGCTCGTCCGCCACCGCAGCCCCGGCAAGCGTGGTTGTGGCAGCGAGCGTCAGGGTAAGTAATCTGCGCATGGCTTGTCTCCGTTCTGCTGGCGTTCGCGCGGGAGGATCGAAGCATTTCGGAGCGTTTCTCTCCATGATTTAGATCAATTCTAATTCTAATGTCCTGGATGCCAGTTTTGCGCTGTGCCCGCATGGGGCGGCTTGTCATCGTCGGCGTGAGCCACGCGCCGTGGTAAATCCATCCGCCCGGCTGGCGGCGGACCAGATAGCTGAAAGCCATATGATTTTTATTTTGTTTTATATCAATATATTACGGATTATCGCCGCGATCCGGGGCGAGTGTGGCTCGCAAACCGGCCGGACCTGCCCCATATGAAAGCGGCATCTCTTGTTTTCGGACCTGTCCCTTTCGGCTCAGCTTTCGATTTTCAGCTTTGCCGGGCCGCTGCGCAATGTGGGCGGCACATGTTTGGAAGGAACGGCACAATGGCCAATGGCACCGTGAAATGGTTCAACGCCACCAAGGGTTTCGGCTTCATCGCCCCGGAAGGCGGATCGAAGGACGTGTTCGTCCACGTCTCGGCGCTTGAGCGCGCGGGTATCCGTGGGCTCGACGATGGTCAGAGCGTGACATTCGACGTCGAGCGCGATCGCAACGGCCGCGAATCGGCGACCAACCTCGCGCTGGCCTGACCCGCGCATTGCGCAGGCTGGCAGGGGGCATTCGAAAGCCCGCTGCCGGACCGCGACAAAGAAGAAGGGCCGGTTTTCGAACCGGCCCTTTTTTCAGGACTGTTTCCCGAAGGGGGCGCCAGTTTCTTTCGGCGCCCTTCGGGCAAATGGCTTCGGGCCTGCGGGGATCAGCGGCGGCGGTCGCGCCGCGCGCTCATCGGTTGGAAGGCCACGCCGACATGGGCCTCGCAATAGGGCTTGCCGGGCAGCGAGGGCAGGCCGCAGAACCAGAAATCCTCGGTCGCGGGATCGCCGATCGGCCATTTGCAGGTGCGCTCGGTCAGTTCCATCAGCGTGAGCTTGCGCGCGCGCTTTTCCACCTCGCGCACCGAGGCCAGCGCCTCGGGGCTGATCTCGTTCAGCGAGGGCTGCGGCGGCAGCGGCTGGCCCGCGGGGACGATGGCCTTGCGCAGGGGCAGGGGGGTGACGTTCGACGGGGCCGAGGGCGGCGCGGCGGTGGGCCGCTCGGCCGCGCGGGGCTGCGCCTGGGGCGCCGCTGCCGCTGCCGGTGCGGGCTCGGGTCGGGTCGGCGGCGGGCTTGCGGGGGCGGCTTCGGCGCGTGGCGGAGTGGCGGGCTGCGAGGGCGCCGCCGCCGACGCGGGCGGAGCGGCCTCTTCCTCTTCCTTGCCGCCGACGCGGTTCGAAAGACCCAGCCGGTGGACCTTGCCGATCACGGCATTCCGGGTCACGCCGCCCAGTTCCTTTGCGATCTGGCTGGCCGACTGGCCCTCCGACCACATGCGCTTGAGCAGTTCGACCCGCTCGTCCGTCCAGGACATATCCCGCTCCGCCTGTTTGCGATGAACCTGCGCATACTAACGGTTTGGCCGGGGGGGCTGCAAGGGCGCTCTCGCAATGGCGGTCGGTTGGGGAAGAGGTGGGTGCTGCCGCAGGCGGGAAGGCGCGCGTGGGCGTTGCGTATAGGTGGTGATGCCTACCCCATTCGCAGGGCGACAGGGCGACAGGGCGACAGGGCGACAGGGCGACAGGGCGACAGAAAAACGGCGGGCGCGGGCGATGGATCCCGTCTCCGCCGGGCGCGCGCCCTTCACCCCGGGCGAACCCGCCACCGGCCGCATGGCATGAGATCCTTTACACGCGCCCCGCTTTGCGCTAGCTGCTTCCGCCATGACCGAGGGTTCGATCCATATTTTCGCCTCACGACGCCGATAAGGCGATCCGGTTCGGCTGCCCGGCCGTCAAACGGGCATTCCCGCAGTTGACACCCAGACCACCCCGGCCTTTCCTGCCGGGGATCCCCAATGAAGGGTAACTCCATGACCTCGCCCGAGACCGCATCCCCGATTCCGCCCGTGCTGCCGACCTACAACCGCGCCCCCCTTGCCTTCGTCCGCGGCGAGGGCTGCTGGCTTGAGGCCGAGGACGGGCGCCGTTTCCTCGATCTCGGCTCGGGCATCGCGGTCAATGCGCTTGGCCATTGCGCGCCCGAACTGGTCGAGGTGCTGACCGAACAGGCCCGGCGGCTCTGGCATGTCTCGAATGTCTACCGCATCCCCGAACAGGAAAGGCTGGCGGCGCTTCTGGTCGAAAGGACCTTCGCCGATACCGTCTTCTTCACCAATTCCGGCACCGAGACGGCCGAGCTTGCGATCAAGATGGCGCGCAAGTTCCATTACGAGAATGGCCAGCCCGAACGCACCGCGATCCTGTCCTTCGAGGGCGCCTTCCATGGTCGCTCGACCGGGGCGATCGCGGCGGCGGGGTCCGAGAAGATGGTCAAGGGCTTCGGGCCCTTGATGCCGGGCTTCACCACCCTGCCCTGGAACGATGCCGGGGCGGTGCGCGCCGCGATCACCCCGGACACCTGCGCCGTGATCGTCGAGCCGATCCAGGGCGAGGGCGGCATCCGCCCGGTCCCCGATGCCCTTTTGCAAGAGATCCGCGCCCTTTGCGACAAGACCGGCACGCTTCTGATCCTGGACGAGGTGCAATGCGGCATGGGGCGCACCGGCCGCCTTTTCGCCCATGAATGGAAGGGGGTGACCCCCGATATCATGATGGTCGCCAAGGGTATCGGCGGCGGCTTTCCCCTGGGCGCGGTTCTGGCGACGGCGCGCGCCGCAAGCGGCATGACGGCGGGCAGCCATGGTTCGACCTATGGCGGCAATCCCTTGGGTTGCGCCATCGGCGCGCGGCTGGTGGAGATCGTCTCGGACCCGGCCTTCCTGGCCGAGGTCTCGCGCAAGGCGGCGCTGCTGCGCCAGGGGCTGGAGGCGCTTGTCGCCTCGCACCCCGCCGTTTTCGAGGAGGTCCGTGGCGAGGGGCTGATGCTGGGCCTGAAATGCCGGCTCCCCAACACCGACCTTGCCCGCGAGGGCTATGCGGCGGGCGTCCTGACCGTTGCGGCGGCCGACAATGTGCTGCGGCTGCTGCCCGCGCTGAACATCCCCGACGCCGATATCGCCGAGGCGCTGGCGCGTCTCGACCGGATGGCGGTGGCGGTCGCCGTTCCGGCCTGATCCTTCCTTCCCCCCTGGCCCCGGCGGCTGCGGGACGACCTGAAAAAGCGAAATCATATGAAACATTTCCTCGACATCCACACCACCGATCCCGCCGATCTGCGCGGCATGATCGACCAGGCCCGCAAGATGAAGGAGGCCCGCGCGGGCCGTCCGCGTGGCACGCCCGACGACGACCGCCCGCTTGCGGGCCGGATGGTGGCGCTGATCTTCGAGAAGCCCTCGACCCGGACCCGCGTCTCCTTCGACGTCGGCGTCCGCCAGATGGGCGGCGAGACCATGGTTCTGTCGGGCAAGGAAATGCAACTGGGCCACGGCGAGACCATCGCCGATACCGCGCGGGTGCTGTCGCGCTATGTCGATCTGATCATGATCCGCACCTTCGAGGAGATCACGCTGCTGGAGATGGCCGAACATGCCACCGTCCCGGTGATCAACGGGCTGACCAACCGCACCCATCCCTGCCAGATCATGGCCGATATCCTGACCTATGAGGAGCATCGCGGGCCGATCCGGGGCAAGAAGGTGGTCTGGGCCGGGGATGGCAACAATGTCTGCGCCTCGTTCCTGCATGCGGCGGGGCAGTTGGGCTTCGATCTGACCTTCACCGGGCCCGAGACGCTCGACCCCGAGCCGGGATTCGTGGATTTCGCCCGCGCGCGCGGCGCGAAGGTCACGATCCAGCGCGATCCGTTCACCGCCGTCGAGGGCGCCGATCTGGTGGTGACCGACACCTGGGTCTCGATGCACGACCCGGAATCCGCCAAGGAGCGCCGTCACAACCAGTTGCGCCCCTATCAGGTCAACGAGCAGTTGATGAGCCGGGCCAAGCCCGACGCGCTGTTCATGCATTGCCTGCCCGCGCATCGCAACGACGAGGTGACCTCGGCGGTGATGGACGGTCCGCATTCGGTGATCTTCGACGAGGCCGAGAACCGTCTTCACGCGCAAAAGGCGGTGATGCGCTGGTGTCTGGGCGTCTGACCCGCCCGGGCGTCTGAGGCCCGTCCCCTGCGCCCGGCAGGCGGCGGATCGCCCCGCGATCTTGAAGACCGCCCCGCCGGGTTTCCGTAAGCGGTGTGCCGATCACACGTTTGCGGCTTATTTCCAGGGGAGCAGTTCTTGGATCTGGCTTTGTTTGTGGCCGTTGAGATGGGGCTGAGCGTGGTTGTCAGCCAGGCGTGCGGATCGATAGCG
>NZ_JBEFZE010000025.1:0-53725 GCF_042762395.1 Pseudogemmobacter sonorensis | reverse complement strand
CGCTATCGATCCGCACGCCTGGCTGACAACCACGCTCAGCCCCATCTCAACGGCCACAAACAAAGCCAGATCCAAGAACTGCTCCCCTGGAAATAAGCCGCAAACGTGTGATCGGCACACCGCTTACCGCAGAAGGCCCACTCGTCGTCGGATATCAGATTGCGCGCCAAGATCAGCTCCCATCCAGAGATGATCTTGAATCACAGGGCGACGAGCACTGGAAGCCGAGTTGTCAACACGTCATAGAGGCAGAGCAAGGGGGCTGCGGTCAGACGCTCCCGAACGGAACGACGCGCGCGGCCGCAACAGGCCGCCGCTTCTGTGGACTATGGGGATCCGTCGCCTGCGCCGTTTCGGTTCACACGATTGCCTGTTCGAGGAAACGCTTGTTTTCCGCAATGCGCTCATACCACATATCCGACAAGTCCAGCGTGCGATAACCACCATAGGTGATGAGTTCCATCACAGCGCGTCCAACGGCAGGCCCTTGCTGTAGCCCATGCCCCGAAAATCCGTTCTGGAAAATGAAGTTCGTCACCTCGGGGTGGCGCCCGACGATACCGTTCTGGTCGAAAGTGTTGTAATCATAATGTCCCGCCCAGGACCGGACGATCTTCAATGCCTCGAAATGCCCCGAGCGTTCTGCGAGCGCGGGCCAGATCTGGTCTTCCCATTCCGGGTGGTCAGGTTCGAAGTCATCGTAGTCGGGGGGTATGTCATTCCTGGGAACACCGCCCGCCACGAAGAAACGGCCTTCTGGACGGCACCATACGCCGGTCGGATCGACCATCAATGGCAAGCGTCCTTCGTTCACCCGCGCCGTGCCCTCGGGCGTGTCGGCCGTATCGTAGACGAAAAGGGTGCGCTTGCGCGGCTCCACCGGCAGGTCCAGCCCGGCCATATGCGCCACCTTGCCGCCTCGCGGACCGGCCGCGTTGACGATCGTGCCCGCGCCAACCCTTGCGCCGGATTTCAGCGTGACGCCCGTCACACGGTTGCCGTCGCGCGTGATCCCGACAACCTCATCCGATACGACATCAACACCAAGCGCGCGGGCTTTCCGGCGCGCACCCGCCATGATCCCTGTGTTGTCGAACCAGCCCTCGCCGCTGTTGCCATACGAGGCCAAAAGGATGTCATCGACGCGCAAATGCGGAAAGGCCCACTTCAACCGATCGGCGTCCCATAGCACGACATCTGCACCCTCGGTGCGCTGCACCTCATGGTTCTGACGCAGAATTCTGACCTGCGCCTCGGTGTTGGCGAGGAAAAGATAACCGCCGGGATGATAGCCAAGGGTCGGCCGGTCGCCATCGACCTCCATCAGATCGGGGAAGTCACGGATAAATTCGGTTCCGAACTGGCCAATCTGCACATTCACCTTGTTCGAAAACTGGACCCGGATCCCCGCGGCAGAAAGCGCGGTAGAGGACGTCGCGTAAGTCGGGTCGCGCTCTATCAAAAGCACCTTCCCATCGAAATCGGAATTGGCAGCCAGCCAATACGCGGTGCAGGAGCCCATTACAGCGCCGCCCACGATAATCACGTCATAGAAATCGCGCATCGTCATCATGCCTCGTCGTCAGGATTTGCGTTCCGATGTTCCGGCTTTGCGGGCGGCTCCCGAGGAAGCTGGGACATTGTACGCCAGCAGATCCGGAAATTCCGTTTCGGAAGTTTCGGATGGAGCCCCGAGACCGGGTAACCAAAGACAGGTTGCACACGGCATCGAGACCATATCGGCTTTCGGTATCTGCTGTCTTTTCTGTGGCTTGCATGCCCTATCCCATGCGCTCGGACGCATAGCTGCCGGGGCTTGCGGGGAACAGGACGGTCTTGTTGCCATTCAGGAAGACCCGGCGATGGATATGGGCATGGATTGCGCGGGCCAGTACCTGACTTTCTACGTCACGGCCAAGACTCACGTAGTCGTCGGCAGATTGCGCATGGGTGACGCGCACCGTATCCTGCTCAATGATCGGTCCCTCGTCCAGATCGGCGGTGACGTAGTGCGAGGTCGCCCCGATCAACTTCACCCCCCGTTCATGGGCCTGCCTGTAGGGATTGGCGCCTTTGAAGGACGGCAGGAAGGAATGGTGTATGTTGATTATCCGTCCCGACATTTCCTGGCACATCCTGTCGGACAAAACCTGCATATAGCGCGCCAGGACGATCAGCTCTGCGCCAGTTTCGCGCACCACAGCCATCTGCCGCGCCTCGGCATCGGCTTTCTGGTCCTTGGTGACTTTGATATAATGAAAGGGAAGGTCGTGGTTCACCACGACCTTCTGATAGTCCATATGGTTCGAGATCACTGCAACGATGTCGATCGGCAACGCACCGATGCGCCAGCGGTAGAGAAGATCGTTCAGGCAATGCCCGAAACGCGAAACCATGATCACGACCTTCATCTTTTGGGCTTCGTCGTAGAACCTCGCGGCCATGTCGAATGTCCTTGAAATCGTGGCGAAGCCATCTTCCAGCTCCACGACCCCTAGTCCCTCTTCCGATGTGAAACTTACCCGCATGAAGAACTGTCCCGTGGCGGTGTCGTCAAACTGCGAGCTGTCAGTGATATTGCAGCCCTGCCCCGCGAGATAGGTAGAGATCGCCGCAACGATGCCCCGCCGAGTAGGGCAGGAAACGGTCAGGCAAAAGCTGGTCATGTGTCTTTCCGATCAGAACATTTTGTATAATCCGGCAAAAGCCGACTTGTTGGATTTGCCTGGGCGTCGGGAATCAGACCCTAAGATCCCTCGGGCTCGGCCAGGCCGTTCGCCCGGCAGCAGGCGCTCAGCGTATTGGCCAGAAGACAGGCGATGGTCATGGGCCCGACACCGCCCGGCACCGGGGTTATGGCTCCGGCAACCCGGACTGCGTCGGCAAAATCCACGTCGCCGACCAGTTTTGCCCTGCCGTCGCTCTTGATCCGATTGATGCCGACGTCGATCACAGTGGCACCCGGCTTTATCCAGTCGCCCGGGATCATCCCCGGCCGCCCCACGGCCGCCACCAGGATATCAGCATCCCGGCAGATATCTGCCAGGTTCCTCGTACGCGAATGCGCGATCGTTACCGTGCAATCGTCGCCCAACAAAAGCTGGGCCATTGGTTTTCCGACGATGTTGGAGCGTCCGACCACCACCGCGTTCAGACCTGAAAGATCGCCCAGATGGTCGCGCAACAGCATCAGACAGCCCAAGGGTGTGCAGGGCAGCATCGCTTTTTGCCCGGTCCCCAGAAGCCCGACGTTTGAGACATGAAACCCGTCCACATCCTTGGCCGGATCAATGGTGTTGATCACAAGATCAGCATCCAGATGCCCGGGCAACGGAAGCTGCACGAGAATGCCATGAACGGCGGGATCGCCGTTCAGTCGCGCGATCACTGCCAGAAGCTCATCCGCAGTGGTATCTGCAGGGAGAATGTATTCGAAGCTGTTCATCCCCGTTTCGACCGTCTGCCTGCCCTTGTTTCGGACATAAACCGCCGAGGCAGGGTTCTCGCCCACCAGAATCACGGCAAGGCCTGGGACAATCCCGGTTTCTTTTTTCATCTGCGCCACCTGATCCGCGACAAGCGCCCGAACTCTTGTCGCGAATGCCTTACCGTCAATGATCCGCGCCATTTCTCACCCTCTCGGACAGCCGCTCAAAGATAGCCGGTGTAGCTTTGCTGTCTGGCGGCGTCGCGCAGATAGCGGATCAGCGTATTGAAATCGAATACCGGCAACCCGGTCGCCGCCTGGATCGCCGCGGCATAGGGCGGAAGATCAGAGCATTCGAGCAAGATCGCCCGGACATCAGCGGTCTCGGCCTGCATACGCTTCACGACGGCGAGAACCTCTATCTCGATCGCAGCACTGTCGAGGGTGCCCTTTTCTTCCAGGATCGCGGTTCGGAATTCTGGCGAGTCCTCCATTCCATATATTACGCGGGGAATGTGCTCAGGCACGCTGCAACCAGCGAAATGATGGTCGGTGAGCTGGCCTGCGTTCGCCGTAATGATGCCGACGGCACCGCCGCACAGGGCATGAATCATCGGGATCTGGATCAGGCTCGAAAGCCCCACGGGGATGGAGACAGCCGCCGCGACCTCCTTTTGGAAGAGCGCCATGAAGCCACACGCACCACTGATCGCACGCACGCCACGTGCCTCAAGCGCCATTGCAGCCTTGACGAAAACCGCTTCAAGTGCCGGGTCACGCTGGTTAAGGAGCCGGTCGATCGAGGCACCCTGCACCTCTTCATAGCGGACCGGAAACGGGAACGAGGTGGCATTACCGACATTTCCGGGAACACAGGGATACGCGGCATCAAGGATCAATATGCCGATATCCTCTCCGTACCACGATTGCGTGTTGCGGCGAATGGAATAATTGCTCATTGCGACTCTCGCAAGACAGGATAAGAGGCCTGCTTGCCCCTCGGGGCAAGCAGATTGGTTCACTCGACGAACCGCGGTTCGCCGACGTCGGCGATCGCCGGATCAAGACCGTATTGCGACAGGATCTCGACGATGATGCCTTCGCCTTTCATCTCGGCGAGCACCTCGTTCGTCGCGGCGACGAGCCTGACGGCCTCCTTGCTCATGGGAAAACCGACTTGGGCCGGCTCGATGGAGGCCGGAACGCGCGGATCCGGTTCGGCAATAGCGACTGTTATATCGCCGAGTTCCCCCTTCGACATCGCAAGCTGGCCAGTCGCGGCACCATCGACAGCGAAGTCGATTCGCCCTGCCATCAGATCCTGTTGAAGGTTGACCGAACTCGGATAGAGTTTGAGGTCGCTTCCGAGAAGGGTCTGAAGCGCGGGAACCCACAGATAGCCCTGCACGGTGCCGACAGTGTGGCCGACGAGATCCTCGACGCTCGACGTGCCGGTGCTCGAATAGATCCCCATGCTGTCCAGATAGATCGGGTCGGAGAACGCCATCACCTTCGCGCGCTCGGCGGTGCGATACCAGTCGCCGATTGTGAGGTCGGCCCGTTTCGCCATGACCGACTGAATCGCAGCGGCCGGATCCACGACGAGAGGTTTGACGGTCAGGCAGAGCTTTTCGGCGATCGCCTTGACGATATCGCCATCGATCCCGCTGAGTTCGTTGTTGGCGTCCATGAAGCTGTAAGGCGCAAACGTTGTGACGGCGACAGTCAGCGAGCCGTTCTCGACAGTTTCCAGATCACTTGGACAAGTCTGTGCCGCAGCGGAAAAGGTCGACACTGCAAAACAGAAGAGCGTTCCGGCAAGGGTGTTTTTCAGGCAGGTCATGGCCATCCTTTCATGTTGGATTATCTCGTGGCATGTTTTGAAATCCTTCGTTCGGTCCACGCGACCAGCCAACTGGCCGGGACGCAGATCAGAACGTAGAGCGTGCCGGCGGCCACAATCGCAGGCATGTAGCGGAAGGTGTTGGACCCGATGTTGTATGCCCTGCTGACCAACTCGGGCAGCGCGATGGTGAAACACAGCGAGGTCCCCTGAAAAATCAGAATGGCGAAACCCAGAAGCGGCGGCAGCGCGATACGCATCGCCTGCGGCAGGATGATGTCGGTCATCTCGCGCAGCGGACTCATGTTGGTCGCCACGGCGGCCTCGTGCTGACCCTGGGGAACCGACTGGATCGCCGCGCGGATGATCTCGCTGGTATAGGCGCCGGTGTTCCAGGCAAGTGCGACGACCGCGGCCGCGAAACTGCCCAGAGTCAACCCGGCGTTCGGCATGCCGAAATAGACGAACTGCAGCAGCACCAGCGCCGGCGCCCCACGACCGATCTCGACAACGACGAGCGCGCCGGCCCTGGTCGCGCGGTTGGGTGACATGACGCCAAGCGCAAGCACCAGGCCAAGCACGAGGCCAAGGGCGATGCTTGCCCCGGCAACCTGAAGGCTCACCGACAGACCGGCAAGCAGGTCCGGCAGCCATTGGGCGATTTCCTGCGAGGTCGGAAACATCAGCGCGCCACCTTCGATCTGAGCGCATTATCCAGCCAGCGCGATGCCCAGGCGATCGGCAGGCTGAGAAGGATGAAAAGCACAGCAACCACCGCAAAGGCTTCAAGCCCGCGAAAGGTCAGTTGCGTCACCTGATTGCCGCGGAAAACGAGCTCCGTAACCCCGATGGTCGAAGCAATGGCCGTTTCCTTCATCAGGCCGATCAGATAGGTCGCGCCGCTCGGCAGGGCCACTCGAAACACCTGCGGGGCGATGATCTCGAAAAACGCTGAAGTCGGCCGGATACTCAGAGCCCTGATCGCTTCAAACTGGCCGAGCGAAATCGAGGACAGGGCGCCACGATAGATTTCGGCGATATTCGCCGTTGCGATCAGCGTCAGACCAACCAGCGCGGCCGGAAAGGGGTCGATCGGAACGATCGACATGCCGACACCAAAAAAGATGATGAACAGCCACAGCAGTGGCGGTACGGCCCGCACGAATTGAATCAGCAGCGCCGCAACCGTCCGCGGCAACCAGTGCGGGGCGACGCGGAGCGCCGTCAACGGCACCGCGAGAGCCGCGCCAAGGCCAAAGGCCCCCAGCGTCAGCATGATGGTGACAGGGAGCCCCTGCAACAGGAGAGAGAATGTCTCTGAACTCATCGGTCCGTAACCGCCTTGAGGAAGCGCTGGGTCCGTTCGTGGCGCGGGTTGCGCATGACCTCACGCGCCGGACCGTGCTCCAGTATCTTGCCCTCCGCCATGATCAGGACGTTCTCGGACACGTTCTCGGCAAAACTCATCTCGTGGGTCACGACCAGCATCGTCATGCCCGAGCGGGCAAGCTCGCGCATCACTGCGAGCACCTCCAGACCGAGCTCCGGGTCGAGGGCTGAAGTCGGCTCATCGAACAGCATCACTTCCGGATCGAGTGCGAGAGCACGCGCGATCGCGATCCGCTGCTGTTGCCCTCCAGAACAGCGCGCCGGATAGCTGTCGGCTTTGTCTGCGAGGCCGACCCTGTCGAGCAACTGCATGCCGCGGTCTCGAGCGTCGACCTTGCTGCGCCCGAGAACGCGCCTTTGCGGCAGAACGATGTTGTCGATCACGCTAAGGTGAGGGAACAGGTTGAACGACTGAAATACCATTCCGACCTTGGAACGCAGGCGACGGCACTGCGCCTGGTCAATTCTGTCATCTGCATCCACGCCGATCCCGTCGACGATGATCTTTCCTGCGTCGGGGGTCTCCAAAAAGTTGATGCATCTTAGAAGCGTGCTCTTGCCGGATCCGCTCGGTCCTATGATCGCGAGGACCTCTCCTTTGTGGACATCGAGATTGATATTCTCGAAAACCACATGGCTGCCATAGCATTTCGTCAGGCCTTCGATCTTGATAAAACGCCGTGGGCCGAGACCCTCAGCCGCGCTCATTCGGGCCATCCTTCAATACAGTTTTGCACTCTTCTCTCCTGTCGGCTCTTTCTGGTTGTGATCATACCGCCTACCGAGACCTTGCGCCCTTCTGTCGAGGTCGGTACGTGTGGTCAGATACGCGCTGCCAACTGCGGCACGATCTCGAACAGATCGCCGACGAGGCCGTAATCCGCGATCTGGAAGATCGGGGCCTCTTCGTCCTTGTTGATGGCGACGATGACCTTGCTGTCCTTCATCCCGGCGAGGTGCTGGATCGCACCCGAAATGCCGAGCGCGATGTAAAGCTCGGGCGCCACGACCTTGCCGGTCTGCCCGACCTGCCAGTCGTTCGGCGCATAGCCCGAATCGACCGCCGCGCGCGAGGCGCCCACGGCCGCGCCGAACTTGTCGGCCAGCGCCTCGACGATGGCGAAGTTCTCGGACGAGCCGATGCCGCGGCCGCCCGAGACGACGATCTTCGCCGAGGTCAGCTCCGGGCGGTCCGAGGCCGCGAGCCTGTCCTCGACCCAAGAGGACAGCCCCTTGTCGCCGGCCGACGACGCCGCCTCGACGGGCGCGGAACCTCCCCCCGCCGCCGCCTCGAAGGTCGCGGTGCGGATCGTCGCGACCTTGACCGGATCGGCCGAGGTCACGGTCTGGATGGCGTTCCCCGCATAGATCGGCCGCTCGAACGTATCGGCATCGACGATCGCCGTCACATCCGAAAGCACCATCACGTCGAGAAGCGCCGCCACCCGCGGCAGCACGTTCTTGGCCGTCGCCGTCGAGGGCGCGAGGATATGGCCGTAATCGCCCGCGAGCGAGACCAGAAGATCCGCGAGCGGCTCGGCCAGCGCGTTCGCATGGGCCGCGTCATCGGCCTTGAGCACCTTCTCGACGCCCGCAAGCCCGGCCGCCGCCGTGGCCGCGGCATCGACGCCCGCGCCCGCGACCAGAACCGTCACCGGCCCTAAAGCTTTGGCCGCCGTCACCGCCTTGGCGGTGGCGTCCAGCGCCAGCTCGCCCCCGTTCACCTCGGCCAGAAGAAGAACCGCCATCAGATCACCCCCGCTTCGTCTTTCAGTTTCGCGATCAACTCATCGACCGAGCCGACCTTCACGCCAGCCTTGCGGCCCGCAGGCTCGGCGGTCCTGACCACCGTCAGCCGCGGCGTCACATCGACGCCGTAATCGGCGGCGGTCTTTTCCTCGAGCGGTTTCTTCTTCGCCTTCATGATGTTGGGCAGCGAGGCATAGCGCGGCTCGTTCAGCCGCAGATCGGCGGTGACGATCGCGGGCAGTTTCACGCTGATCGTCTGCAAGCCGCCGTCTACCTCGCGGGTCACCATGGCGCTGTCGCCCGCGAGCACCAGCTCCGAGGCAAAGGTCGCCTGGCTCCAGCCCAGAAGGGCGGCCAGCATCTGCCCCGTCGCGTTCATGTCATTGTCGATCGCCTGCTTGCCGGCGATGACAAGGCCCGGCGCCTCGGCATCGACCACGGCCTTCAGCAGTTTGGCCACCGCCAGCGGTTCGATGTCGGTATGCACATCATCCGCCGCGACGATCAGGATCGCCCGGTCGGCCCCCATCGCCAGCGCGGTGCGCAGCGTCTCTTGCGCCTGTTTCACACCGACGGAGACGACGACGATCTCGGAGGCTGCCCCCTTTTCCTTCAGGCGGATCGCCTCCTCGACCGCGATCTCGTCGAAGGGGTTCATCGACATCTTGACGTTCGCAAGATCGACACCGCTCCCGTCCGCCTTTACACGAACCTTCACATTATAGTCGATCACACGCTTCACAGGCACAAGTATCTTCATCATTATCTCCGCTATGCGAATGCGACGGGATTAAGCACGGGCACGGAGCGCCGTGGGGTCGTAAGGGCTTTCGTCGATCACGAAGGCGTCGTGCGGCTCGCCGAGGATCGTCAGCGTGAAATGCGCTCCGACGTCGCCAAGCCCGACCGGCAAAAGCGCGACGGCCAGATCATGCCCGAACGTGTAGGAATAGCCTCCCGAGGTAATCCGACCCACCAGCCTGCCATCGCGATACAGACCTTCGCCGCCGATCACGCTCTTGCCGCTGGTCTGGATCTTTACAGTCACGGTGCGCTGCCGGACTCCGGCGTCGCGGGCCGCAATCAGCGCATCACGCCCGATGAACTCGCCCTTTTCCAGCGCGATAAACCTGTCGAGCGAACTTTCCCACGCGGTCAGTTCGGTGTTCATGTCGCGAAACATCGCACGATAGGACTTCTCAAGCCGCAGAGATTCGAGCGCCTGGGTGCCAACGGGGCGTAGACCGTGCTCTTCGCCCGCGTCGAAGATTTGCGCGATCAGTCCGCGCTGATACTGGATAGGGCAGTAGATTTCCCAACCGAGTTCGCCCTCATAGTTCACGCGCAGCATCCGGACATCCGATGCGAGGCCGAGGTTCACCTCGCGCACGCCGAACCACGGGAAATCGGTGTTCTCGAGCCCATGTTCAGTCAGAGGCGCGAGGATTTTCCTGGCATTTGGGCCGACAATGGCCATTCCCGCACGTTCATTCGTCACGTTGCGCAGCGTCACGGAACTGCCCTGTGGAAGCAGGCGTGACAACTCGTCGAAGTAATAGCGTTCCGCAGTGGGTGTGGCGACGAGAAAGAAAAAATCCTCGTCCAGCCGCGCGACAATGAACTCGCCGACGACCGTGCCGCGCTGCGTCAGCAGATGGGAAAGGTTCGAACGGCCAATCTTCGGCAGCTTGTTGGCCAGAATGGTATCGAGCCATCCGGCAGCGCCGACGCCAGAAACCTCATATTTGGTCATGAAGGTCATTTCGATGAGGCCCGCGCTCTGGCGTACGGCCCGAACCTCCTCGCCGATATATTTGCCCTTCTCCGTCCAGCGCCAGCTATATTGGTTCTGCTGCGGCACACCAGCGGGTGCGAACCAGTTCGGATGTTCCCAGCCGTTCATCACCCCCCAGACGGCCCCTTTCCGATCGAGGAAATCGTAAGAGGGTGCGGTTTTTTGAGGCCTGCCGGCCGCGCGATCTTCGCCGGGATAATGTTGTTCGGCGTGGGTTCCCCAGGATTCGAGAATCTTTGGCTTGAGCCAATTCTTGTTTGAATAGTCGCCGTAGCGGCGCGGATCGAGCGCCGAGGTGTCGATGTCGTTGCCGCCCTCGACGATCTGCTGGGAAAGGTAATATCCGATCGAAGCACCCCAAAGGATCCCACCCGGCACGCCTTCCGCAAGCCAAAGGTTTGGCACCCCCCACGCCTTGCCCATCAGCGGAAGCTCGTCAGGTGTCATCTGAAATGGCCCGCGGACATTCGCCTTGATCCCGACCTCGCCGAGCGATGGTACGCTTTGCATGGCCATTTCCCAGTTCCAGGATACAGCGTCGAAATCCTCCTCCATGAGATCGGCTCCGAACCATTCCGGAACCCCGTTCTCTGCGAAAAGGTGAAGCTTCTCCGTACGCTCGTACGGGCCGAACATCAGGCCATCGCCCTCTTCGCGCAAATAGCCCTCGAAGCCTTCGTCACGCAAAATCGGCATCTCCGGCAAACCTGCCGCCTTGCGTGCCTTGATTTGCGGAACCGCATCGGTGATCCAATACTGGTGAATGATCGGAATCGCCGGGATTTCCAGCCCGAACATCGCGCCAGTCTGCCGCGCATAATTGCCGGTCGCCGAGATTACATGCTCACACAATATCTCGCCGCGGTTGGTGGTGATCTTCCACTCACCCGATCTTGTACGCGCGACCGCCCTCACCTCGGTTTCCAGGTAGATCTTCGCGCCGAGGTCTCGCGCCCCGCGTGCCATCGCCATGGTTACATCTGCCGGTGCGATATGACCGTCGTCCGGATTGTAAAGAGCCCCGATCATCTCCTCGTCATTGCGTAAGAGTGGCCAGAGCTCCTTGACCTGACTGTCGTCGAGAAGTTGCGCACGAATACCCTGCGTTTCGTAGACATCCATATAGCTTTTATATTCGTCGAGGCGGGCATTGGATTTGGCGATGCGCAGCTGGCCGCATTTGTGCCAACCGACACTCATGCCCGTTTCAGCCTCAAGTCCTTCGTATATGTCGATCGACTTCTGGATCATCATTCCGATCGGGCGGGAACGGGCGTAGCTGGGAATCAGACCTGCAGCATGCCAGGTCGATCCGGCTGTCAGTTGCGTCCTCTCCAGCAGGACCGCGTCGTGCCATCCGCGCTTGGCCAACCCATACAGGATGCCGACGCCGACACATCCGCCGCCGATCACCACGGCACGAGCGTAGGTTTGCATATCATTCCCTTTGTTGGCTTTCCCAAGAGTATTGCCGTAGCCTTGCAACGACGTGCAGGCGCAAAAAAATGCGTGCAATCATAATCTCAGATTATTTTATTAATGCCCCGACAGAAAACGGCGCCAAGCCATGTGGAAAAAATGGGCAAAAGTAGCCATGACTGCTCGCATCTGCAGCGAAATATAATTCCATTTCATCAGAACCTATGATTTAATCAAGCTATATCAACGAACTACCAATATTACGTACAGACTGCCCCATATTCTGGATCTGCTCCGCTATACGACTGGAAGGCAAGGGAACCGGTGCGAATCGGTCAGGCGGGGATCTTCGTGGCGGATGAAACACGTTGCCAAGCGCAACGCCTGATCATAGCCTGAAGTGTATGCATCGGCTGCGCGCACATATTCCCTCGGCGAACGTTCTGTTCACCTTCGAAGCGGCGGCGCGGCGGCGCAGCTTCACGGCAGCCGCCGGAGAGCTGAACGTCTCGCAGCCCGCTGTGAGCAATATGATCCGCCAGTTCGAGGCGGCGCTCGGTTTCCGCCTTTTTCATCGCCGATACCGCCGACTTGAGCTGACTGCGGAAGGCAACCGACTGTATCAGGAAGTCATCAGGACCTTCGATTCACTTGACGCCACCATCATGTCAATGCGCCACGGCGCGCTTCGGGACACGGTTACCGCCTCGTTCTCCGCCTCGTTTCTGCAGCTTTGGCTGCTACCCCGGCTTTCCGAATTCTATGACAGCTATCCCGGCATCTCGCTTTCGCTGGAGGAAAGCAGTCAGGACGACTTTGATCTTTATGCCGCCGGGATAGAGGTGTCCTCCCGCCTCGGGCGGGGGGACTGGCCGGACGTAGATTCATGGCAACTCGTCCCCGAGGTGATTTTTCCGGTCAGCCATCCGAGCTATATTGCCAAGGGGGGTGGTTTCATCGACCTGCACGACCTGCCACGCGCGCGACTTCTGCACTTCAGGGAGAAGCACAGGGTCCGGTATGGCTGGCGCGACTGGCTGGCCAGCAACAACATTCCTTTTACCGTGACCGACGAAACGGTCGTCTTCAGCGACGCCCTTGGATCACTCGGCGCAGCTTCACTTGGCCACGGGATCGCGCTCGGCTGGTCACATCTCGTCCTCGATCACATATTGAGTGGCGACCTCCAACAGGTCGGAAATATTCGATTTGGCACGGGAAAATCGATTTACCTGGTCACTTCGCGCAAACGACCGCTCTCCGCTTCGGCAAAGGTATTTATTGACTGGCTCCTTAAGCGGATGGGCGCTGATATGACCGCCCATCCTGTGACGTTCAAATCTTTGAGATGAACAACCCTGGTAGTTTTTATGGTTGTTGCCCGTTGTGAAAGTGCCATGAGTTCTAGGGTCAGGACCTATTGATTGTGGGTTTCTGGCATGATTCAGGATGTGCCAAGAGACCCTTCTGATGAGCAATCTATTCTGGCTGACCGAGGCGTAAATGGCTCGGCTTGAGCCGTTCTTTCCCAAAAGCCACGGCCGTCCCCGCGTCGATGATCGCCGCGTCTTGAGCGGCATAATCTTTATCAATCGCAATGGCTTGCGCTGGTGTGACGCGCCCCCCGAATACGGCCCGCCAAAGACACTCTACAACCGGTGGAAGCGCTGGAGCCGCACGGGTGTGTTCATCCGGATGATGCGCAGCCTGGCGTCCGAGGCTGCCGACGAGCGGACGATCATGATCGACGCGACTTATCTGAAAGTCCATCGCACGGCCTCAAGCCTGCGGTTGAAAAGGGGGTTCTCCCGGTTGGCGGCCGAGGCCGTCGGAACCGGAAGTGGCCAGATGAGGTGACGCGGGTCGTGGCGGAAACGCTGAAGCCTGGGGCATCGGTGAACGAGGTGGCGCGGCGGCACGGCTTGCCTGCAAACCATGTATCATCGCGGCGAACGCTGGCGCGGAAAGGGCGGCTGGTTCTGCCCGCGCCGGAAGACCCCGTAGAGTTCGCGACGTTGATGCCGGGCCCGGGCGACGAGCCGCCCCTGGCTGTCCGGCGCGGACATTCGCTGAGCGGTTCCCGCCCGGCTTCACCCAACCGCACATGCGGCGAACCTCGCGTCCGCAGGAGCTTGTGCGCCACCTCGGTCTTGCCCTCGGTGGGCGACCTGCACAGGCGCTCGCCCGACGTCTTCTGATGTCGGCAGGCAAGGACACGTTCTTGCGAGGCGCGCGCAGCATGATGGGCTCGGCCTCCCTGCGCGCCACTCGTGGACGAAGTCGAGGACCGATTCCCCAAACCCTGAAGTTCACATATGTAAACGCGATCTGGCTTAAAAAATGTTCAGTCCTTAGGGATCTCACAAAAATTAGGTAATTTTACCAATAAATAGCTACTTCACACTTTATCCATCCGATTTTCTAAGGCTAGGTAGGGTCTACCGGTCCATCTAGGGATCACATACGTGAACACTATGGGTGACATGAAACGCCGCATCCTGCACTCTCCTGCCATTCTGGCCGGGCCAAATCTGGTCTGGCTTGCGCTCTTTCTGCTGGGCGCCCTGCTTGTGCTGGTTGACGTGAGCTTTCGCGTCTATAGCGCCGGAGGCGTCGGCGTCACCGATGAACTCACGGTTGCGAACTATACGAATTTTCTGACCGACCCATTCCTGCGGGGCATCCTGATGCGCTCGCTGGAGATGGCGGGGGTGGTGGTGCTTGGCACGGTGATACTGGGCCTGCCGCTGGCCACCACCCTGTCGCGGACGACCGGTCGGGCGCGGACGATCCTGTATTTCCTGATCCTCATTCCGCTGATGACCAGCGTCGTGGTGCGCACCTTCGGTTGGATGATGCTGTTGTCGAACAACGGCCTGTTCAACGGGATTCTGCGAGATCTCGGGCTGATCACCCGCCCGTTCCGGATGATGTACAACATGATTGGCGTCGATCTGGTGATGATCCAGGTTCATCTGCCCTTCATGGTTCTGGCGCTTGATGCAGCACTTCTGAATATCAACCCGCAGATCTACGAGGCTGCGCGCAATCTGGGAGCAAGTCGGCTGCGGACGTTCGTGCGTATCACGCTGCCCTTGTGCATTCCCGGCCTCGTCTCTGGGACGATCCTGGTCTTTGCGCTGGCTATCTCATCCTACGTGACACCGGCCCTGATAGGCGGCCCCCGCAATCCGGTCATGGCAATGCTGATCTATCAGCAGGGTGTGGCGCTGCTGAACTGGCCCTTCGGAGCGGCTATATCCATCTGCCTTCTGCTTCTCTTACTGGCGCTGCTGGCTGGTTTCCTGGCGCTGACTGCCCGTTTCAGCCGGAGGATCGCCTGATGCTTCTGAAGATCTCCAGCACCTTGATTATGGCCTTCTTGCTGGTGCCGATCGTGGCTGTGGTGGGGTCATCCTTCACGGCGACAAACTTCCCGACCTTTCCCCCGCGGGGCTTCTCGCTGCAGTGGTATGCTGCGGTTCTGAACGAACCCGCGTTCACCGATGCGATGAAGCGCAGTTTCTGGCTTGGCCTGGCCAGCAGTCTGACGGCTGGTGTGCTGGGGACACTCTCGGCCCTGACGCTCTCACGTCTCGGCGAAAAGGGAAAGCTGATCGGGACTTTGGTTATGTCGCCGATCCTGTTCCCGACGGTGGTGCTGGGCCTTGCGCTGCTGATCTTCTTTACCCGGGTGGGATTGGCTGGAACGTTCTTTGGCCTTGTCGTGGCGCATTCGCTGTTGACGACGCCATTCGTTATCCGGCTGACGCTGGCCAGCCTGGCGGAATTCGACCATTCGCTGCAGGAGGCTGCACGCAATTTGGGGGCATCCCCGATGCGGACATTCTTCCAGATCACGCTGCCGCTGATCTCTCCGGGTGTCATCGCCGGCGTGCTCTTTGCCTTCATCCTCTCGTTCGACGAATTGGTGGTGACGCTCTTCCTTGTGGGGCCGGAAATGCAAACCCTGCCGATCCGGATCTACACCTTCCTCGAGTATGACTCGAAACCCACCATCTCTGCGGTGGCAACCCTTGTGATCCTGTCCTGGATCATTCTCGGGCTGCCCTTGCTGGCACTCCGGTCGCGCGGAACCAGAGGAAAAACCAAAAATGGCTGAACTTGAACTGAAGGGCCTGCGCAAGGTCTATGCTGGCAATGTCGCGTTGGAACGGTTCGACCTGACGGTCGAGACCGGCGAGATGATTGCCTTTCTCGGGCCGTCCGGCTGCGGCAAAACCACGACGCTGCGCATGGTGGCAGGGTTTGTGGAACCCAGCGAAGGTACGATCCAGCTGCGTGGCAAGGATATCACCGCACTGCCGCCCGAAAAGCGCGACATGGGAATGGTCTTCCAGAGCTATGCGCTTTTTCCGCATATGACGGTTCGCCAGAATGTCATGTTCGGGTTGAAATGCCGTAGTATCGGCAAGGACGAGGCGGCTTCCCGTGCGGATCAGGTTCTGCAATCTGTCGGTTTGACCGAGCTTGCAGGCCGCTATCCGAAGCAGATGTCAGGGGGGCAGCAACAGAGAGTCGCACTGGCACGTGTACTGGCCCTGCGGCCGAGCCTGCTGCTTTTCGACGAGCCGCTTTCCAACCTTGATGCCAAGCTGCGCGTCCAGATGCGGCAGGAAATCCGCGATCTGCAGCAGCAATCGGGGATCACCGCACTTTTCGTGACCCATGATCAGGAAGAGGCGATGACCATCGCCGACCGTATCGTGGTGATGAACAAGGGATGCATCGAGCAGGTCGGTGCCCCCGCCGAAATCTATGAGCGTCCCTCAACCCGGTTTGTCGCCGATTTCGTCGGCTCGGCCAATATTTTCGAAGGCAGTCTGACGGGCGGATCGTTCCGGGCCGACAACGGCCTGACATTTGATCTGTCTGCTCTGCCCCCTGCGGCCGCAGCGCGACCGGCACTGTTGTTGCGTCCCGAAAAGATCGCCATCGCGATACCGGGAATGGAACTCGCCACACCGGAACGGCTGACAGCCAAGGTGCATCGGGCCATCAAGCTGGGCGGTGTTACCGAATACGTGCTGCACACGGCCGAGGGTGCGGCGCTGCTTGTGCATAATCAGGTTCGGGGCGGCGCGATGCCAGTGCTTCAGCCCGGCGCAGAGGTTCGTGTCGGATGGCATGCCGAAGACCTGCATCTTCTGGCGTAACAAGCGATTTCTTCCAACAAGTCAATCAACAGGGAAGTAGAAATGAAGATCAAATCCAATCTGACTGCCGGCCTTCTGGCCGTCTTGCTTTCGACCGGTGCGGCACTGGCGGAACAAACCGAACTGACCGTGATCGTGTATGGCGGTTCGTTCGAAGAAGGCTGGAAGAAAAGCGTCATCGAACCTTTCGAGGCCGCCAACCCCGATATCAAGGTCAAGATCGCCACTGGCCTGACGATGCAGACTGTGGCCATGATGCGCGCCCAGAAAGACGATGCGCAGATCGATGTCGTCATGATGGATGAAATCGGTGCGGCGCAGGCCAAGGCTGAGGGCCTTTATGAACCGCTCAGCGTGGAATCCATCCCGAACCTGGAACAGCTCTACCCGCAGTTCCGTTCGGAAGGTGATGTTTATACGAAGTTCATGTATGTGACCCAGGCTCTGGTCTGGAACAAGGACCTGGTCGAGGGAACCCCCGACAGCTTCGAGGCGATGTGGGATCCGGCCTATGCAGGCGAGGTCGTTCTGCCCGATATCACCACCTCACACGGAACCTTCATGCTGCTGACCGCCAATGACATGGCTGGCGGCACCTTGCAGAATGTCGATCCGGGCTTTGCAAAGCTTGCTGGGCTCAAGCCCAATGTAATGACCTTCTACACCCAGCACGCACAGATGTCGCAACTGTTCCAGCAAGGCGATGCCGCGATCACCAGCTGGACTTCGGATCGTGCGCAGGCGGCGATCGACGGCGGCGCTAACCTCGGCTGGACCATCCCGAAAGAAAGCGTCTACCTGATCGATTCCACCATCGG
This sequence comes from Pseudogemmobacter sonorensis, assembly GCF_042762395.1. Taxonomy (NCBI): domain Bacteria; kingdom Pseudomonadati; phylum Pseudomonadota; class Alphaproteobacteria; order Rhodobacterales; family Paracoccaceae; genus Pseudogemmobacter; species Pseudogemmobacter sonorensis. Next base: position 36,108 of record NZ_JBEFZE010000025.1, on the reverse strand, counting down.
GATCGCGAAGGGTTCAAAGAACCTCGAAGCGGCGCAGCGCTATATCAACTTTGCGCTCAGCGCCGAAGCGCAGGCCGACAATGCGAAATATACCTATCTTTCGCCGGTGAACGCGACGGTCAAGCTTGCCCCCGAAGTGGCGGCAAAACTGCCGGTGGGCGAGGGCGTTCTCGAAAAGCTTAAGGTCGTGGACTGGGATTACGTCACCTCGGTGCGCGAGGACTGGACCGCGCGGTGGAACCGCGAAATTTCGGGTCAATGACAATGACGGCAAGCGCTCATGTGTCGGCGGGGGATCTCCCGCTGGCAATCGTGACGGGCGCTGCGCGCAGCCTTGGTCACGACATCAGCCGCTGGCTTTTGCAACATGGCTGGCGGGTCGCGATGACCGATGCGGATGGCGACGGCGTGAAGGCGGCGGCGGCGGCCTTCGCATCCGAAGGTCTGCCGACACAGGCCTGGCAGCTGGACGTGTCGGATGCGCATGCGGTGCCTGTGGTGTTCGACGCCATCCAAAAGGCCATGGGCCTGCCCGAAGCGCTGGTCAACAATGCCGGCATCTATCCCGACCATGTGCTGCTTGACATGCGGGTCGAGGATTGGGACCGGGTGATCGGAATCAATCTTCGTGGCACGTTCTTGTGCACTCAGGCCTTTGGCCGCCAGCGCCGCGACGCTGGTGTCCACGGGGGGGCAATCGTCAATTTCGCATCAGCAGCGGCCTTTTCCGCACGGCCGGGCGTGGCCCATTATTCGGCATCGAAAGCGGCCATCGTGATGTTCACCAAATCCTGCGCGCAGGAGCTCGGGCCGCTTGGCATCCGCGTGAACGCAGTTGCACCCGGACTAATCGAGGTGCGCGAGGGCCAGGTCACGCCTGAATATCGGGATGCCTACCTGACGATGATTCCGCGCGGTCGTACCGGGCGGGCGCCGGATATTTCGGGGGTTGTGGGTTTCCTGCTGTCGCCGGAAGCTGATTTCGTCAATGCCGAATGCATTGCGGTTGATGGCGGCTTTCTTGCCGGCCGGTCCCTTGTTCGAGCGGGGACGCTCTGACGCGCCCGCCCGTTTGTGATAATCAGAGAGAAGACAAAATGTCTCTGGCGACCCTGATGCACGAAATCGATCGTGCGAGGATGATGCGTGATCTCGAAACCTTTGCCAAAAGGGTAAAGCTGTCGGGCACGCCGGAAGAGCTTGAAAGCTTCCGCTACCTTCAGTCCCAACTGGATGCGGCGGGCTTTCACACAAGGCTCATACTGCATGATGCCTACATCAGCCTGCCGGGGGCGGCCTCGCTGGAGACCGAAGACGGTTCCGAAAGCTTTGAATGCATTACGCATTCCTTTGGCCAGAACTCTCCACCCGGCGGGCTGGCCGGGTCGATGGTCGATGTCGGCGCACCGGATCAGGCGAATTTCGACCGCCATGACCTGCGCGGCAAGATCGCGATCATCGACGGGCTCTGCGCACCGCTGAGCGCAAAACGTGCACGGGACGTGGGCGCCATCGGGCAGATTCACGTGATGCCTTATGAGCACCGCCATGAGATGTGCATCTCGAATGTCTGGGGCAGCCCGGAACCCGAAGAGCTGGACCTTTTGCCGCAAACGGTTGCCGTAACGGTGAACGCCGAGGCCGGGGCCCGGCTGCGCGCCCTGATCGCGGCGGGCGATGCAAGGGTGCGCATGACGGCCAAGGTCTCGACCGGCTGGTGCAAGACGCCGATCTTAGAGGCGGATCTGCCCGCACCGGGAACCGATGCGGAGGCGCCCTTCATCCTGTTCTCGGGACACCATGATACCTGGTTTGAAGGTGTTATGGACAATGGTGGCGCCAATGCGACCATGCTGGAGGTCGCTCGCATCATTGCCGGTCACCGCGACCAGATCCGGCGCGGGCTACGCCTGTGTTTCTGGTCGGGTCATTCGCATGGGCGCTATTCGGGTTCGCAATGGTATGCCGACAACCACTGGGGTGAACTGTCGCGACGCTGCGCGGTGCATGTGAACATCGATTCGACCGGCGCCAAGGGCAATGTGATCCTTGAGAACATGGCCGTCAGTGATGAGCTGAAGGCGCTGGCATCCGAAGCGGTCACGGCCATTTCCGATCAGGTTCTGCAAGGTGAACGTCTGTCGCGGGCCGGAGATCAGTCCTTCTGGGGCATCGGCATCCCTTCGATGTTCATTTCCGTGGGCGAGCAAGATATCGCGCTTGGCCTGCCCAATCTGGTCAGCTTCATGGGCGGCCAAGGCAAGCGGCGCGGCGCGGGCTACGGCTGGTGGTGGCATACAGCCGACGATACGCTCGACAAGATGGATCCGGAAATCCTGGAACGGGATACCGGGCTTTATCTGCATACGATATGGCGATTGCTGACCGATCTCGTGCCGCCGGTCGATCATGCAGCCTGGTGCAAAGGCTTTGGGGAAACCCTGCTACCGATGCTCGACCTGGCTGCAGAGGCGGGATTTGACAGCACGGAATGCAGGCAGTCGTTCGAACGGTTTTCCGCACTGGCTGCACAGTTCAACGCCTGTCGCGAAGCCAACCCGACTGCGGCGCTGCAAGTGCTGATGGCCGTGTCACGCGCTCTGGTGCCGATCGACTACACATCGGGTGATCGCTTCCGGCCCGATCCCGCCTTGCCCTTGGCTGCTGTGCCGGTGCTCGATCCGCTGCGCGCGCTGCTAGAGGCTGCACGGCAGGGACAGGAGAAGCGCCACCATGCTGTCGCCGCACGGCGTGCGCTGAATCGCATCGTGATGGCACTGGCCGAGGCCACGACAGCCTTGGACAGTTACATCGTTGAAAGAGGTCGCTGACATGGCGAAGGAACCTTTCCTCATCTGGGGTGTCGGCGCGATCGGAGGCACCATCGCCGCCCATCTGGCGCGTGCAGGCCATGAGGTCGCAGTTGTCGATACCGCGCGGGATCATGTCGAGATGATCCGGACCCGCGGCCTGCATGTCTTTGGGCCGCTGGCCGATTTCACGATCCGTATCCCGGCCTTCCTGCCCGAAGAGCTGATGGGAAAGTTCCGGCGCATCCTTCTTGCGGTCAAGACGCCGACAACAGACGCGGCGCTGGCGGGGCTGCTGCCGCATCTGGCCGATGACGGTTATGTCGCCTCGTTCCAGAATGGTTTGTGCGAACGCCGGATCGCCGAAGTCGTGGGGCCTGCGCGAACCATGGGGGCCTTCATTAATTTCGGTGCAGACTGGCATGGGCCCGGCGAGATCCTATTCGGCAACCGCGCGGCGGTTGTGGTGGGCGAGATCGACGGGCATATGACGCTGCGTTTGGCCGAACTGCATTCGGCCCTGCTGGATTTCGAACCCGAAGCGATCCAGACCGACCGGGTTTTCGCCCATCTCTGGGGCAAGTTGGCATATCTGACGTTGCTTTATGCGCAGGCGCTTGGCGATCTCGGCATTGGCGATTGCATTGCACGCCCGGAACTGCGTGGCCTTTGGGGAGAAATTCTGGGTGAAGCCAATCGTGTTGCCCATGCCGAAGGCGAAACCCCTATCGGTTTCGATGGGTTCGACCCCGAGGCCTTTGGCGTGAATGGCACCCTGGAACGGCAGAACCTGTCGATCGCACGGATGGTGGAGTTCAACCGTGCTTCGGCCAAGACCCATTCGGGGATCTGGCGCGATCTGGCTGTCCGCAAGCGCAAGACCGAGGTTGCCCAGCAGATTGAACAGATTGCCTTGATCGGTGCCAGCCACGGGATCGAAACGCCGCGGGTGCGCAAGCTTGTCACCATGATCCGTGAGATCGAAAACGGGACGCGGCAAATCGACGATGCAAATCTGCTAGAGCTGGCTGCCTGATCGTCGATAGACTGACCGTCGGACAGCGGGAGACGAAACATGGCAGACCACCCCCCCCCCTTCGCGGAAGAGCTTCCGGCCCGCCCGCCTGCCTCGGTCAAATCTGCCGCGCGGGTTCTGGACCTGATGGAGTTGCTTGGCGCGACCGAAAGTGGCCTCCGTCTGGGTGAGATATCGGCGGAGCTCAGCTTTCCCAAAAGCAGCTGCCACATGCTTTTGCGCACCCTGTCCGACCGTGGCTATGTCGAGCGTGACGACGAGGGGCGCTATTCCTTGCGCCGCGTCTATCGGGAAACCGGATCCTGGGTCAGTGGTCGATTTGCCCTTCTGCGCGAAATTGCCATGCCCGAACTCGAGGCCCTGTCCCAGCAGATCAACCAGACCACCGTGCTGGGCGTGCTGACCTCACTGCCCGATATACGGGTGATTGCCACGATCGAGGGGCGGTCAGGCATTCGCTACGAGATCCCGCTGGGTGCGCGTTTCCCGCTGTTTTGTTCTGCCATGGGGCGATGTGCGCTCGCGTTCAGCACCGAAGAGTTCCGCGAGGAGTATTTCGCTACCCATCCCCGGCCACAGTTGACCCGGCATACGATCACAGAGCTTTCCGCCTTGCGCGCGGCTGTGGAACGTGCCCGCGAACGACGATTTGCGATCAACGCTGAAGAGCACGTGATTGGCGTGACATCCGTCGCGGCGCCCATTCTCGATGGCGCAGGCCGGTTCCTCGGGTCGCTGAATGTAGGCTGCATCACACCGAGTTTTCACGAGAATGGCACCGAGATCGAGCGAGCCGTGCACGAGGTGGGGATCAGGCTCACCCGGCTTGCGGCCAACATCTGATCCCTCAGCCTGAAGAAGCAGAAATGTCCGCACAACACTCTCCATCCCTCTCGGCCCCGCTGGAATCCGCCCGCGCCTGGCTTTCAGGTCAGGAGACCGCCATGATCGGGCTTCTGGCTGAACTGGTCGCGATCGACAGCCCTTCGGCCGATCCCGTGGCGGTTTCGCGGGCCCGCGATCGAATCGACGCCTTCCTGGCCGAGGCAGGTGTGGCCACGCGAAAACTGCCCACTGGGGCAGGAGGCGCGGATTGCCTGATTGCCAGCCATCACGACACCGGCAGCAAGCGCCCGCTGCTTCTGATGGGGCATATGGATACAGTCTTCGGAACGGGAGAGGCGGCCCGGCGACCCTTTACGATCCGCGATGGACGCGCCTATGGCCCGGGTGTCGCCGACATGAAGGCCGGGCTGGTGATGAATGCCTTTCTGATGGCGGCGCTTTCCCGGCATCGCGTTCCGCTGTCGATCCGCGCCCTGTTTACCGTCGATGAGGAGATCGGCTCGCCCGCCTCGCATAAGGTAATCGAAGATGTCGCAAGTCAGGCCGCTTTTGTCTTTAATTCCGAACCGGGGCGGAGCAATGGCGATATCGTCCGGGCACGACGGGGCGGGGCCTTCTACCGGGTCTGCCTGACCGGACGCGCGGCCCATGCCGGTCTGAACCCTGATCAGGGGCGCAGTGCCATTCTGGCGCTGGCGATGAAAATCCTCGATTGGCAGGCGCTGAACGATCCGGAACAGGGCATCTCGGTGAGCACCGGCCTGATTTCAGGCGGACGAGCCGTCAACATGATCGCCCCATGTGCCGAGGCCCAGATCGATCTGCGCTTTGGAAGCAACGAAACCGGACAGAAGGCCGAGGATGCGTTGCGTGACGTCGCGATGATGTCTCATGTTGAGGGGGTGAGCGCGACTTTCGAAGTGCTTGGGAAATTCCTGCCGATGACAGAGACGGATCGATCGCGCGCCTTCGTCGAGACCTATCTGGATGCCGCGCGGGTGGGCGGCGTGAAACGGGAGGACGGCAGAGAAATCGCTGCCGCCTTCACGCCCAGTTGTTCGGATGCGGGGCTGTCTTCCAGCCTTGGCGTGCCGACGATCTGCGCCTGTGGACCGGTCGGAGGCGGGGCGCATAGCGAAGAGGAATATCTCGAAGTGGCGACCATCGTACCGCGCACACTCGCGGTTTTCGACACGATCGCAAGGCTTTGACACGCCAGTCGGTTTTTTGTACGCGTGCCAAGAACTCGGTTCTTTGCCGGATTTGGGCAGCGGCATAGGGTAATCCCCCCATGGTTAAAGGGCTGTATAAGTAGAATTTTCTCGTGAGCCGTGAGCTGAGGAGATTCGAATGAGAAAGAGCCGTTTCACGGAACCGCAGATCATGGCTGTGCTTCGCCAGGCCGAGAGCGGTGTGGCCGTGCCTGAGCTTTGCCGAGAGCATGGGATCAGCACGGTGAGCTTCTACAAGTGGCGCTCTAAATATGGCGGCATGGACGTGTCGATGATGAGCCAGATGAAGGCGCTTGGAGACGAGAACCGGCGGCTGAAGCGCATGTTTGCCGAGCCTTCGGCATGCAGGCCGAACTGCTCAAGGAAGCCCTTGGAAAAAAATGACACGGCCAGCTCAACGCCCCGAGCTGGCCGAGAAGGCAGTGGGGACGAAGGGGGTCTTCACCGATTACGCGCAGGGCATGTCGGCGGGCAAGATCGCCGAAGCGTTGAACGATGAGCGCATCCCCGGCCCGCGCGGCGGCTCGTGGGGCACGTCGAGCATTCTCGGTAACTGCGAGCGCGACACGGGGGTTCTGAACAACGAGCTCTACCGTGGCATTCTGGTCTGGAACCGGCTGCATTACAGCAAGGATCCGGATACCGGCAAACGGAACTCGCGCCTGAACCCCGAGAACCGGCTGACCGAGGTGGCAGTCCCGCATCTGCGCATCGTCGGTGACGACCTCTGGAACCAGGTGAAGGCCCGCCAGGGCGCGATGAAGACGAAGAACACCGATGTCCCGATCTGAGACCGGCGCCGACCGAAGTTCCTGTTCTCGGGTCTGATGACCTGCGGCTGCGGCGGCGGAGGGTTTTCGAAGGTCTCGAAGGATGGCTTCGGCTGCTTGACGGCACGGAAGAAGGGCGCGGCCGCCTGCACGGACAGCCCGGCGGCATGGAGCCCGATGATCTTGTCATCCACACCGTCGATCCGGGTCTGGCCTTTCTTCACCAGCTCCGGCTCGAAACTGCCGCCCCGGTCACGCGGAACCGAAAGCGGCACCTCGCCGTCCGAACCCTTCACCCGCCTCGCTGCAACACCGTTCCGGCGGTTGCTTTGCTCGGCTGGCGGCTCTGCTCCAGCCTCATAGCCCAGATGGGCCGTCCGTTCGGCCCCAAGCATCCGTTCCATCAGCAAGATCTTCAGCTCTTTCATCAGCCCGGCCTCGCCCAGCAGATCCTCAGGCCGCTTGCAGCCCTTCAGCAACTCGTCCAGCAACTCGTTGGAAATCCTCATCATCCTTGCTCCTCTCAGGAAGCATGGACCACTTCACCGATACACAGATGATCGGACACTCGCGGCGCAGAGCGACCTCGCTGCCCTTGGCCCGCCTGCTGATCTCGGCGTCCAGTGTCCCAATCTCCGTCTAAAGGCGCTGGAGCGCCGCGACCAACACCTCCAGCGTGGCGATGATATCGACGGACAGACCGTTGTCCGAATTTTCGACGATCGCAATCCGTTGCGCAGCGTTGACAGCACCCAGAGGCACAATCGCCCAGATGCCCACGAGAGGCGCGTTGATCGCCTGTTTACGCTGCCGGATCAGCAGAATGCGGAAGACCGAGCAATGTTGCGCCACGGATTCAAGTACCGTGGCGAGGTGAAACGCCCTACATCTCTTCACTCTTCACCGGCACGAAACGCATCATGGGACTCATTCCCGCCTCGCAGGTTGCCCCGAGATCGGCGGCGTCATTCTTCTGTCGTTTCACGACAGGCTTCACACAGGCAGGCGGGATCAGCCGCATCTGATGGCCAGATTGGCCGACCTCGCGACTCCAGAAATGCGCGCTGCCACAGGCTTCCATCGCGCCAACGCAAGAAGAAAATCAACCGAAGAGGTGCAAAACCTGATCTCTTCGCAACTTCTTGCGAAGAGCCGCAAGACCGGCGGCATCAGCCCCATGAGCCTGAAAACACTCTTCGCCAGATCAAGGCCGACCGTAACAATCTCCGACAAGACCGCCTCCCAAAGTGGATTGTTGCGATTCCGCTCTGGCATGTCGATGCCGTCGGGGGGCGGTTACACCATCCATGCCGGGCCGGGGGTTCGTCGCAACAGGGCGTGCCGCATTGCGGTTGCGGCACTTGCATCACCAAAACAGCGTCTTTATGACAGGATGCGGGACAGCCAAAAGCCATCACCCGCCCGGTTGCCGTCTCTGTCGCAACGGGCGTTTTTTCTTATTCCCGTGATGTGCAATCCGCATGGCGACAGACTCCGGCACCATAGCCGCGCTTTACGCGGATGAGCGCCACCGGCTTGAGCGCAGGTTCATGCGCCGCGGTGCGTCCGCGCACGTCGCCGCCGATCTGGTGCAGGAGACGTTCATACGTCTGTTGCGCAGCCAGGCGGGCGAAAAGGCGGCCGAGATCCACGATCTCCGCGCCTATCTCTACCGCGCGGCGGAATCGGCCGAGGCCGATATGCGCCGCGCCGAGATCCGCGCCCTGAGGGTGATCGTCCGGGGCGCCGGGCCCGACGAGACCGTGGCCGACCCCGGCCCGCAGGTCGAGGAAGGCATGATCCGCGACGAGAGCAGCCGCGAAATCAGCGATGCCATCGCCGGATTGCCGCCCCGCGCGCGCGAGGTGCTGTTCCTCCACAAGTTCGAAAACCTCAGCTATGCGGAAATCGCGGAAAAACTTGGCATTTCGCGCAACACCGTCATGGTCCATATGGTGCGCGCCCTTGGCCTGTTGCGGGGCCGGTTCGCGGCAGGCAAAGAGAAGACCGCATCCGGTCGGGACTCCGGTCGCAAGCTGGACTAATTCCTTTTGCAATGCCGGACGTCTATCATAGCACACGATCTTACCACCGACGGGCACTGCCGCCTGCCGGACCGTTGCCAGAGAAGGTTCCCGTGACCAACGTCTTGATTTTCGACCGCGCGCGCGGGGTTTCGGGTGGGTGACACTCCGCTGCGCCAGACTGCAGATGACGAGGCCCTGGGCTGGTTCGTGCTGTTGCGTGACGATGATATCACCGGAGAGGACAGACTGCGCTTTCGCCGCTGGCTGAAGGCGGACCCGACCCATGAGGCCGCATGGGAAGGGGCGCAGGCCCTGTGGAACGATCTGGAGCCGACGCGCGAGGATGCGGCCTGGCTGGGCGGTCCACTGGAAGGCGTCCCGATCGGCGCCGCCGCCGCCCGACCGCGCCGCGCCCGGTTCGCGATGCTGCTGGCGGCGACGATCGGCGCGCTGACCATCGGCCTCGGCTGGCACCTGACGCCGGTCGGGCTGTTCGCCGATCACCGGGCCGGGGTGGGGCAGCGCGAGCGGGTGCGTCTGGCCGATGGATCCGAGGTCGAGCTGGGCGCCGCCTCGGCGCTGGATGTCGATTTCACCGCCAGCCGCCGCGAGGTCCGCCTGCTGGCGGGGGAGGCGTTTTTCACCGTCGCCCCCGATGCCGCGCGCCCCTTCCTGGTGCGGGCGGGCGGCGGCGAGGTGGTGGTGCGCGGCACCGCCTTCAACGTCAGGATCGCCGATGAGACCCGCGTCTCCGTCACCGAACATACGGTCGAGGTCAGCACCGGCGGCGGGCCGACCGTCAGCGTGACCGAGGGCGAGGAGGTCAGCTTCGGGCGCGGCGGTGTCTCGGCGGTGCGGCAGGCCGATCTGGACCTGGTCCAGGCCTGGCGTCATGGGCAACTCGTGTTCATCGACACGCCCCTGGACGCTGTGATCGCCGAGCTTGGCCGCTACCGCCACGGCTATATCCGGCTGATCGGCGGGGATCTCGGCCAAATGCGGGTGACGGCGGTGTTTCGCGCCGACCGCCCGGACGAGGCGCTGGAAACCATCGCGCGCAGCCTGGGGCTGGAGATCTGGTGCGCCTCGGATCTGCTGATCGGTCTGCGCCGGGGCTGATCCACGCAACCGCACCCTGTTCGGATCCGGGACCGTCCGGTTCCCGTTCTGGCGAAACAATTTTCTTCACAAGTAATTCATCCCTCCCGCTGCGGCGTCTTCACTGACAGGAGGCGCGGTTTTCTGCCGTGCCTAGGGCTTGAAACCTGAGACGTGAGGGCGGGGATCTGATGCGCGGGACTAGGATTATTCTGACCGGGGAAACGGTTTGCGGAGGCGTGACCGCCGCTGCCGGGCTGCGGGCCATGCTTTTGGCCTGCACGGCTCTGGTGGCGGTGGGGGCGGCGCTGCCTGCGGACGCGCAGAGCCCGGCCGAAGACAGCCGTGTGGCGAGCCTCGACATTCCCGCGCAGCCGGTCGCCTCGGCGCTGGTGGCCTTTTCGCGCCAGACCGGACTGCAGGTTTTCGTGACCTCCTCGGATGCGGGCGCGCGCCAGTCGACGGCGGTCAGCGGCGCGCTTTCCCCCGATGCGGCGCTGGCGCGGCTGCTGGCGGGCACCGGCCTCGTCTATGAGGTCAGCGGCAATACCGTCACCGTTTCCGCCCCCGATCAAAGCGCCGCCGACCCCGGCGATGTCGAGAATGGGGTGATCAACCTCGGCACCATTTATATCGGCGGCGCCAGTGGCACTTGGGCCCCGGTCGACGGCATCGTGGCCGAGCGCACCGGCACCGGGTCGAAAACCGATGCGGCGGTGATCGACATTCCGGCATCGGTCTCGGTCGTAGGGGCCGAAGAAATGGACAACCGGGGCGTCAACACGCTGGATACGGCCCTGGCCTATACGGCAGGCGTCAACACCAATCTTTACGGCGCCGACCGCCGTTACGACTTTGTAGCGATCCGGGGTTTTGACGGCACCAACGCCAGTATGTATCGCGACGGGCTGCAATCCAGGATCCATAATTTCACCGGCACCCGCATTGAGACCTACGGGATGGAGCGGGTCGAGGTGATGAAAGGCTCGACCTCGACGCTTTATGGCATGAACGAGCCGGGCGGTATGATTAATGTAATCACCAAGCGCCCGCTGGATTACAAATTCGGCGAGGTCTATTCGACGCTGGGCGACAACCATCTGGAATTCGGCACCGATTTCGGCGGCCCGCTGGACGAGGCCGGAAACTGGACCTACCGCCTGACCGCGAAATGGCAGGAAAGCGAGGATGGCCCGGCCTGGGCGAGGGACGATCGGCTTTATATCGCGCCGGCGCTTACCTGGCGGCCGAGCGATGCCACCTCAATCACGCTGATGGCGGATTATCAAAAGCGCGACGGCTCAAACCGCTACGGGATTCCGGTCGGATCGGGGATCGACCCTGAAACCTTCCTGGGCGAGCCGGAATTCGAGCATAACGAGACCGTCGAGAAGAATATCGGCTTCGCCCTTGAACATGCCTTCGACAGCGGGCTGATCCTGCGCTCGCACGGGCGCTACAGCGATCTGGAACTGGACCGCGCCAGCACCTATGCCGCCAATCACCCCGAGGATGCGTTCAACGGCCGCCATGCCGAAAAGATCGACGGCACGATGGAGCGCTGGTCCTTCGACACCCATCTGCAATATGACGCCAGCTTCGGCCGGGTGAACAGCCGCACGCTGATCGGCTTCGACTATACCCGCGCCGAGACCTATGATGATGTCTATCGCGGCACCGTCGGCAGCATCGGCAGCATTTCCGACCCGGTCTATTGCGGGCTGTCCTGCATCACGCTGGGCACCCATTTCATCGTGGATGCGGTCGAAAAGACCAGCGGCCTTTACGTCCAGGAAGAGCTGACCATAGACGATCGCTGGATTCTGACGCTGGGCCTGCGCTACGACGATGTCGATGCCGATGTCACCCAGATCCAGTTCTTCACGCCGACCTTCTCGTTCCCCTTCTCGCAGCAGGTGAAAAGCCATGCGCTGACCTCGCGCGCGGGGCTGACCTGGAAGGCGACCGAGGATCTGTCGCTTTACGCCACCTATTCCGAATCCTTCGTGCCGATCGCGCCTTTCAGCACCGGCTCGGCCCTGATCGAAGCGCCCGATCCGAAGGAAGGCGAGATGTTCGAGATCGGCGTGAAATATCGCCCCGAGGGGATGAACGCGCTGTTCACCGCCGCCGTCTACGATCTGCGCCAGACCAATCTGCCCTATCAGACCGGGGCCTGGACCTGGGCACAGCTGGGCGAGATCCGCAGCCGCGGCGTCGAGCTGGAGGCGCGGGCCGAACTGACCGCCGCCACCAATCTCGCGCTGGCCTACAGCTATACGGATGCCGAAATCGTCAGGCACCAGACCGGCACCGAGAATGGCAACAGCCCCGCCTTCGTGCCCGAACACGCGGCCTCGCTGTGGCTGGATCATACTTTCGCGGGCAATGGCGCAATGAACGATCTGACAATCGGCATCGGGGCGCGCTATGTCGGCAGCCGCTATGCCGATATCCAGAACACGGTGAAGCTACCCGCGCATGCCGTTTTCGACGCGGCGGTTCATTACAAACTGGCCGAAAACACCGCGCTTTCGGTCAATATCTCGAACCTGTTCGACAAGACCTATGTCAGCCATGTCGAGACCTGGAGCAATCCGGACACCGCCTTCTACGGTAGCGGCCGCATGATCAGGGCCTCGCTGAAGCATAGATGGTGACCCTGGTGACGATGGATGCCGATGCCTTCCGGCTGGAGGGCATCGGTTTTTCCGTGCCTGCCCGGCGCGGCGCTGCGGGCGACGGTCAGGTGATCCTGCGCGACATCACCCTCGGCTTTCCCCGGGGCAAGGTGACGGCGCTTCTGGGCCATAACGGTTCGGGCAAATCGACGCTGATGAAGATCATGGCGCGCCAGGCGCTGCCCACCACCGGAGCGGCCTTTTGCGACGGCCGCCCGCTGGCGGGATATGAGCCCCGCGCCTTCGCGCGCGCGGTGGCCTGGCTGCCCCAGGATCCGGGCGCGGCGACGGATCTGACCGTGGGCGAGGTGGTCGCCTCGGGGCGCTATCCCTGGCATGGGCCGCTGGGGCGCTTTACCGAAAAGGACCGCGCCGCGGTGGCCGGGGCGCTGGCCCTGACCGGCATGACGGATTTCGCGGATCGCAGCCTCGCCACCCTTTCGGGGGGCGAGCGGCAGCGGGCCTGGCTAGCCATGCTGATCGCCCAGGACAGCCGGACGCTGTTGCTGGACGAGCCGACCGCCGCGCTCGACATCGCGCATCAGATCGAGGTACTGTCGCTGATCCGCTGCCTGTCGCATCACCGCGGCCTCGCCGTGGTGATCGTGATGCATGACGTGAACATGGCCGCGCGGTTCTGCGATCTGATCCATGCGCTGAAAGGCGGCGAGGTGATCGCCAGCGGGCCGCCGGGCGAGATCCTGACGCCCGGGGTCTTGCAGCGGATCTACGGCGTCGCGATGGATGTTCTGCCCTGGCCGGGCCATGACCTGCCGCTGGCGGCGGTGCGGTGATGCCCGGCCCCGCCCCCGCGCATCCGTCGCGCCGCCAGGTGCTGGCCGCCGCCCCCGCCGCCGCGCTGCTGGCGGGATTTCCGGCTCTGGCCGCGCCCGGCCTGCGGGTCGTCAGCCTCGATTACGGGCTGGCCTCGACGCTGATGGCGCTCGGCCTGCCGCCGGTGGGGATTTCCGAACGCTCGGGCTGGGACGAATGGGTGGTCGAACCCGCCCTGCCGCCCGATGTGCGCGAACTGGGGATTTCGAGCGAGCCGAACCTTGAGGTTCTGGCGCAACTTGCCCCCGATCTGATCCTGGTGACGCCGTTTCTGGATGCGCAGATCGCCCGGCTGGAGCGTTACGCCCCCGTCCTGCGGCTGGAAACCTTCATCTGGAACGGCCGCCCGATCCTCGACGCCTGTATCTCCGCCACGCTGTCGCTGGCCGAACGCATCGACCGCAGGACCGGGGCGGAGCAGCTTCTGGCCGCGATGGAGGCGCTGTTCGCCGGTTGCCGCGCAAGGCTTGCGCGCCATGCCGACCGCCCGGTGGTGCTAGCGCATTTCTGGGATGCGCGCCATGTGCGGATCAGCGGCGATCCCAGCCTTTTCAACGATGTGCTGACCCGGATCGGGCTGCGCAACGCCTGGGATCAGCCGACCGGGGCCTGGGGTTTCCAGACCGTGCCGGTGGAAGAGCTGTCGGGCGTCGCCGACCCGGATGCGATGCTGCTGATCTTCGATCCGCTGCCCGCCGGCGCGCTTGAAAAGCTGTCGCAAAGCCCGCTCTGGCGCGCGCTGCCCCTGACCGCGCCGGGCCGGGTGCGGCGGATGGAGCCGGTCCTGCTGTTCGGCATGGTCAATGAGGCGATGCGGTTCGCGCGCAGCGTCACCGCCGCGATGGAGGCCGGATGACCCGCCCGCTGCCCCTGTTTGGCCTGACCCTCGGCGCGCTGGCGCTGGCGGCGCTTTTATGGCTGGTGATCGCGCCGGGCCTGCTGGCGCCCGCGCTGCTGGGCTATGATCCAGCGAAGATGCGGCTGTTCCATGCGACGCTGCCGCGCCTTGTCACGGCGGCGCTGGCCGGTTTCGCGCTGGCTCTGGCCGGGGCGTTGTTTCAGCAGGTGCTGCGCAATCCGCTAGCCTCGCCCTCCACGCTGGGGATCTCCGCCGGGGCGCATCTGGCGCTGGTGGTCGCGACGCTGTTCTTCCCCGGTCTGCTGGGCCTTGGCCGCGATCTGATCGCGCTGGCAGGCAGCGGCCTCGTCGCGGTGCTGATCATGGGGCTTGGCGCGCGGCGCGGATTCTCGCCTTTGTCGCTGGTGCTGTCGGGCCTGGTGGTCAGCCTCTGGTGCGGGGCGCTGGCGGCGATCCTCGTCTTCCTGAACGACCGCAGCATGACGAGCCTGTTCATCTGGGGCGCGGGATCGTTCTCGACGCTGAGCTGGGATCTGCCGCTGGCGCTTGGCTGGAAGGTCGCTGTGCTGGCGCTGGCGGTGCTGTTCCTTCTGCGCCCGCTCACGCTGCTCGATCTCGGCGACGAGACCGCCACCTCGCTGGGCCTCGGCCTATCGCGCCTGCGCGCGGCCGCGCTGGCGATCGCGGTGGCCCTTTCGGCGCTGGTGACCAGCGCGGTGGGGGTGATCGGCTTCATCGGCCTGATGGCGCCGGTGCTTGCGCGCCTGCTGGGGGCGCGGCGGGTGCCGGTGCTGTTGCTGTCCTCGGCGCTGATCGGGGCCTGGCTTTTGCTGATGACGGATGCGGCGCTGCAACTGGCGGCGGGGATCTTCGCCGATCTCCTGCCGACCGGGGCGATCACCGCCGTCCTCGGCTCGCCGCTTTTGCTGTTCCTTCTGCCGCACCTGAAGATCCGGCACCGCGCGTTGCTTCCGGCCCAGGGCGGGGCGGGGCGGGCGGGGGCGTATGGTCTGGTCCTCGCGCTGACGGGGATGGCGCTGATCCTGGGCCTTGCCCTGCTGGTCGGGCGCGATGCGACCGGCGGCAGCTGGACGCTGGGCCCCGACCTCATCGGCCTGCGCCTGCCGCGTGCCGCCACCGCCCTGAGCGCCGGGGCGATGCTGGCGGTCTCGGGCGTGCTGCTGCAGCGCCTGACCGGCAATGAGATGGCCAGCCCCGAGGTGCTGGGGATCAGCGCAGGCGCCACCCTCGGCCTTGCGCTCAGCCTGTTCGTGCTGGCCGCTCCGGGGATCGGGGTGCAACTGGGCTTTGCCGGGGCGGGGGCCTTCGCCGTTCTGGCGGTCATCCTGATCCTGACGCGCCGCGCCGCATTGGCGCCCGAAAGGGTGCTGCTGGCGGGGATCGCGCTTTCGGCTCTGGTTGACGCCTTCTCGGGCCTGCTGGCCGCGACCGGCGATCCGCGCGCGCTGGCGCTTTTGCGCTGGATGAGCGGCTCGACCTATAATGCGAGCCCGGGCAGCGCGGCGGTGCTGGCCGTGGTGGCGGCGGGGCTGATCCCACTCGCTGCGCTGTCCTGGCGCTGGCTGTCGCTGTTGCCGATGGGTGCGGGGGCGGCGTCTTCTCTGGGCGTGTCGGTCTGGCGCGCGCGGCTGTGGCTGTTCACCCTAGCGGGCGGGCTGAGCGTGGTGGCGACCCTGGGCGTCGGCCCGCTCAGCTTCGTCGGGCTGATGGCGCCGCATCTGGCGCGCGAGCTTGGCCTCGCCCGCGCGCTTCCGCAGGTGGCGGGGGCGGCGATGCTCGGCGCTGCGCTGATGGTTCTGGCCGATTGGCTGGGCCGGGTGGTGATCTTCCCCTGGCAAATCCCGGCGGGCCTGCTGGCCGCGCTAACCGGCGCACCCTTCCTGATCTTCCTTCTTTCGAGACGAGGCCGGAGATGACCGAAACCGCCGCCGAAGCTGCTGCGGAAGCCACCGCCGAAACCATCGGGGAGGGCGCCGCCATGCCCGCGCGCAGCCGCGCCGTGATCACGCTGACCGGAGATGCGGTCGCCGTGCTGGAAGCGCTGCTCAACCACATGACCGAACATGCCACCGTGACCCGCCGTCAGGACGGGGCAAGGCTGGAAAACCCGTTCTGCCAAGTCGAGATCGAATTGCTGGCCGAGACCATCCATGTCGATGTCGCCGCCCCCACGCCTGAGATCCTCGCGCTGGTGCGCGAATTCATCGCCGGGCATGTGTTTGAATTCGCGGGCGAAGACACCACCATCACCTGGACAGGCCAGGATGTCTGGGCCGGGCTGCCGCCGCAATTCCGTCAGGCACGGGTGCTGCGCGCCTTCGATCTGACACCGCATATGCGCCGGGTGGTCTTCGCCTGCGACAGGCCGGAGGATTTCACCCGCGATGCGGGCTATCACTTCCGTCTCCTGCTGCCGCCGGCGGGCCGCGCGCCGCAATGGCCGGTGCAAAGGCCGGACGGGCGGCTCGACTGGCCGCAGGGCGAGGATGCGCTGGTCAGCCGCGTCTATACGATCCGCGCGGTCGATCCGGCGGCGGGAACCGTCGCGGTGGATTTCGTGCTGCATGGCGGCGGCCCCTCCCCCGCCGCCGATTTCGCGCGCCATGCCCGCCCCGGCGATCTGGTTGGGCTGATGGGGCCGGGCGGCGACGGGCGGCCCGCGGCACGGCGCGCGCTGTTTCTAGGGGATGAGGCGGCGCTACCCGCGATCCTGCGCATGGTAGAGGAGACCGGGCCGGAAATGGCGGTCGAGGCGATCGTCGAACTGGAGGACCGCGCCGATATCCAGCCCTTCGCCCGCGCGGCGGATGTGACCTGGCTGCCGCGTGACGAGCGCGCGCCCGGCGATGCCGACCTGCTGGAGCGCGCGCTGGCGCAGCGTCTCGACAATGGCGCGCCGATGCCGGATCTGATCTGGGCGGGCTGCGAAAAGGCGGTCGCGGGGCGCATTCGCACCATGCTCCACACCCGCTTCCCCGAGCACAAGAAGCAATTCCGCATCTATGCCTGGTGGCGCCGATTTTGATGAACCGGCGCGCAAGGAGGTCCTTGGCGATATAAAACGGTCGAGGAGCGCCTCGGCCTCAGTTGATCAGCGCGGGCATGTTGAGGAGCGCCGAAAATGGCATTGATGATGTGACAGCCCCCGACGGCATCTGTGTGTCAGGGTTGGTCTGCGATGATCCACATAGGAAAGCGCTCATATCGGAGACTATCACAGTCAGGCTCGATCTGGCGAAGAATGTGTTTCAGGCTCGCGGGGCTGATGCCTCAGGGCGTGTTCTTTTTCGCAAGAAGCCGAGACGGGATCAGATTCTGTCGTCTTCAGCCAGCAGCCTAGCTGCGTTGTCGCGATGGAAGCTTGCGGCGGCGTGCCCGATGATGCGCCAGGTTGCGTCTGATCTTGGGATCGGGCTTTCGACGTTCGGTAAATGGATTCAGGCGATTTCCGATAAGATAAATTTACCTGAACGTGATGCTGATCTTTTACGCAAAAATGAGCGGGTTCGCAACGAGAACAACATGCTGTGCGAGGAGAGGTAGGTGTTTGATCCCATGGTTTGATGCTGCGATCCTTTCTTTGGAATGGAAGGATGCCTGCACTTCAGGCTTTGCTTGCAAGCTGCAAGCCCATTTCGACCCGAAGCCCTTGATCATGGCTGTCGAATGTCAGGCGGCCCTCGTTGAGGGTGACGATCTCCTGCACAAGGGCAAGGCCCAGACCATCGCTTTCGACATCCGGCGACAGGCTGACGCCGCGTCGGGTCACCAGATCAATCTGTGCAGCCGGAATGCCGGGGCCGTCATCCTCGACAACCAGTAAAAGCATCTCGCCTGCGGGTTCCGAGCGGATACTGACCGTGCTGCGGGCATGGCGCAGGGCATTCTCGGCGAGGGAACCGAGCGCCTCGGCCAGATCCTGCGGATCGATGCGCAGGGAGCGGGGCTCGACATCGACTGTTATTGCAATGGTGTCGCCGCGCTCGGTTCTGCGAAGCACATCCGCCACACCGCGGGCGATCCGCGCCGGATCGCTGACCCCTTTGCCGGCGATCCGGTCGCGGCCGAGCTCGTGATCGATGCGCTGGCGGATGGTCCGGGCGATCTGGGTGATCGCCCGGGCCGGTTCTGTCTGACCCGTAGCCTCAAGTCGGCCAGCTTCTCCCATCAAGGCCTGAAGCGGCGTCTTGAGCGTATGCGCCAGATCCGCCGCCCGGTGTCGCGCCCTGACGATCCGGGCGTCGCGCTCATCAAGCAGCGTATTGATGGCTTGCGCCAACGGCTCCACCTCCTGCGGCATGTCCCGACCAAGCCGGTCGAGATCGCCCTGCCCCAGTGCGGTGACCTGCTGGCGAATGCGGCCAAAGGGGCGCAGGCCGATGGCGATCTGGAGAAAGGATGCCAGGATCAGCAGCCCGCCCAATACGGCCAGGAACGGCACAAGATCGCGCTCGAACAGGTTCTGCGCCTCGATAAAGCTGTGGCGGTCCAGCGCGACCGAGATCCGTGCGGTCAGCCCGGCGCCTCCGATGCGGATAACACGATCATGGATCAAAAGGCTCTGACCGTCGGGTCCGGCTGCGGTCGTGATCCGGGCGGCGCCTCCGTCCGGCGCGGGGGCATGGCCCGGAATCAGAACCGCGTCCCACAGCGACTGGGACCGATAGCTGCGATCACCGATCTCGATCTGCCAGTAATAGCCGGAATAGGGCCGCAAATAGCGCGGATCGCCCCCGATCCCCTGATCCAGCTCGGCATTCGGCGCCATGGGGCGCAAGCCCGAAATCAGCATGACAGACCGCTCGGCCAGATCGATCTCGGCCAGGCGGTTGACCTGACGGTCGAACAGGGCCGAAAGCACCACCCCGCCGGTCGCCAGCGCAAGGGTGATGGTCAGAACCGCAGCCAGCCCCAGCCGCAGACGGATCGAGCGGCGCAGGCTCATTCCGCGCCTTCCAGAAAATAGCCAAAGCCGCGCCGGGTGCCGATGATCCCGGCTCCGGTCTTGCGGCGCAGCCGGGCGATCACCGCCTCGACCGCATTCACATCGCGCGATGCGTCGTCACCGTAAAGATGCTCCAGCAATTCGGTCGGCGGCACGACCCGGCCCGCCTGCATCACCAGATAGCCGAGCAACCGGAACTCCAGCGCCGTGACCGCAATCGCGCGGCCCGCGACCGATACGGTCTGGCGGTTGGTATCCAGCGTCAGTCGGCCAATTTCCTGCAGCGGGTTCAGCCGCCCGCCTGAACGGCGGACAAGCGCCCGCGACCGGGCAATCAGCTCCTCCATCCGAAAGGGCTTGGGCAGATAGTCATCCGCGCCGGAATCGATCCCCTCGACCCTTTCGTGCCAGCTGCCCCGCGCCGTCAGCACCAGAACCGGCATGTCGCAGCCTTCGGACCGCCAGCGTTTCAGCACGCTCAGCCCGTCCAGCCGCGGCAGGCCCAGATCCAGCACCACCAGATCATAATCCTCGGTGCCGCCCCGAAACCAGGCGGTCTCGCCATCCGCAGCATGTTCGGTCAGGAAGCCCGCCCCGGTCAGGGCGGCGGCGATGTCCCGGGCAATGGCCGCGTCATCCTCGACGATCAGGCAACGCATCTTGTCGCCTCAGTCATCGCCGTCCCCTTCCTCGACCTTAAGCACCGTGCCGGTGGCGGCAGCAACCTCGACTTCGAACAGGCGACCGTCAGGACCGAGAATGTCGAATTCATAGACCAGGACACCGTCTTCAAGCTCTAGCTCGACCTCGATGATCTCACCCGGAAAGGTGCTGCGGACAATAGCGAGGATCTGATCAAGCGGCAGGATCTCGCCACGTAACATGGCTGCGCGTGCCGTGCCTGCATCCAGTCCGTCGTCGAAACCGATCTGCGGCAGAAAGCCCGCCTCCTGGCCAGAGCCGGTTTCGGCCTGAACAGAAGACAGACAGAGCGCGCAGGTGGCTATGACCGGAAGGATACGCATGGCCTGCTTTAGACATGACCCGCTGACAGCTCGCTGACAGCCAGCGTCAGGGGGGCGTCAGGGCAGATGGGATTGAAGGGACGGGCATCAGGCCCCGACAGCCCTTTGAAAGGACTCAAACCCATGTTTCGTATGCCCCTTATTGCCGCCCTCGTGGCCCTTATCGCCCCGATGGGCGTCCAGGCACAACAAAAGCCTCTCGCGCCGATTCGCCCGCTGTCCGAAACCGTCCGGGCCTTCGAGGCGCGCGGCTATATCGTGCGCAGCGCCGAAGACGATGGCCGCACCCATGAGATCGAGGCGATCGCCCCGGATGGTCGCCGGATCGAAGCGGTGGTCGAAGCCGCCTCGGGCGAGGTGCTGACCGAGCGCAATGACGACTGACACCATCCCTACAGACAGGAACTGTCCAGATGACCTTTGTTCGCCGCACTTTTCCGACCCTTTCCGCGCTTTGCCTGCTGGCCGCCTGCGGAGGTGGCGGCAGTGACAATCCAGCTGCGGATTACAGCAGTGATGCTGCCGGCGCCGACAGGCTGACGGCTGAAACCGCAAGCCTGACCCAGACCGCTGCAGCCTCGATGCCTACCACCGGACGGGCGGAATATGACGGCGTGGTCGGCATGGCCTTTGGCAGCACCCCGACCACGCTGTCCTCGGCCGAAATGCTGGGCGAGGTCGATCTGACCGCGAATTTCGCGACCGGGCAGATCACCGGGGAATTCGATGATTTCAACACCGCGGCAGGCCAAGAGTTGAACGGGACATTGCGGGTGAGCAATGGGCAGATCGTCGGAAATGCCTTTTCCGCCGATATTGCGGGCAATCTGACCGGAACCACATCGGCCCCCGGCGCGGTGAGCGGCTCGGTCAGCGGCGACTTCCTGGGGACCAATGCCAGTGCAATCGAGGGCACCGGCACCGCCAGCAGTACGGCGGGTGATCTGGGTCTGGTCTTTGTCGGCACGCTTGATCGTGACTGAGATGGGAATAGCGGGGCGTCGCATCTGCGGCGTCCTCATTATGATACTGGCCTGGGCCGGGTCACTGGCCGCTCAGGACCTGCGGTTGCCATTGCAGCAGGGCCAGCCCGATCTGGCGCTTTTTGCACTGAGCCGCAGCGAAAGCAGGATTTCCGACCTGGGGCAGTTTTTGCTGGCACGGCAGGGCTTTCTGCATCAGTCGGATGGTCCGGCATTGCAACCGCTTACCTCCGGGCGGGTGCTGACGCCGACCCTCCGGTATGATGCGAATGTGAATGACGGCATTCCTTCCGACCGCATCACCCTCGGCGGGCTGCCCTTCGTGGTGACCCCGGATTCACGGGCGAAAGCCGCAGTGCTGGCCGGGCTGCAATACAGCAGCTGGCAAAGCTGGTCCTATGCGCCGGGGGCACGGTTGCGCGTTTCGCACAGCCTTGCTGCCGAGGCGGAGCCGACCTATGGCTATCACCAAGCCACCGCCAACCTGAAGCTTTGTGCCGAGCAGCCTGTTGCCAGCTGGACTTGGGTCGACAGCTGCCTGACTGCAGCAGCGCAATATGACGGCATCGGAACCGAGGCCGCGCTGACTGCAAGCCAGAGCCTGCGCCACCTGTTCCACAGCGGGACAGGCTTCCATCAGATGGGTCTGACGATCGGCGCGACTGCGACCGAAGGCTATCAGAAAGAAGTCGTGCAGGTCTCGCATCTGCTGCTGACCGACGGCGTCGGCATGTGGAACCTGGGCTATGCCTGGGGCGAGGAAATTTCCGCCGAGAATACGATGCGCCGCCGTCTGTCGGTTGACTGGACCGGCGAGGTCGCAGGTCGGCTTGTCTCGCTCTCACTCGCGGAAACCCGGACCGGCGGGGCGGCGCTGTTTGGCGTGCCGCGGAATGACCGGAGAACCCGGTTCGCCGTGACGCTGCCTTTGGGTCAGGTCGATATTGGCAGCTGGATCGAACACAGGGAGTCGACCATCGATGCATGGCGGGGGACGGATGCGGGCATGTCGGTGGGCTTTCGGACGAACCTGCTCGGGGGATGAACAGTTGATCGCCGCCAAGGCGATTGGGACACGGACGCCGATCCTTGTCGGGGCGCGAGCTAACGCACGCTGGTCACTGGATTTCGTCGGGAGTGTCAGGAACTCCGTATATCTGAGCGGACCCATGCGTTTTTCAGATACGTTCAGGCGTCGAAGCGCCCGGCGAACATTATGGCGAGCTGATTTCGTGCTGCAACCCATTCCCGGACGTCCCGGCCGCCCTTCTCGAAGTTGCGGATGGCGAGGAAGATCAGCTTTGTGGCGGCCTCGTCAGTCGGGAAAGAGCCCTTGGTTTTCAGTGTTTTCCGCAGCACCCGGTTCAGCGATTCCACGGCATTCGTGGTGTAGATGATCTTCCGGATCGCCGCGCTGAAGGCAAAGAATGGGGTAACTTCAGCCCATGCCCGACGCCAGGCCGGGGCGATGGATGGGTATTTCCCGGCCCACTTTCCCTCGAATGCCTCCAACTGGCGGGCGGCCTCCTCGGCGGTCGGGGCCTCGTAGATCGGGCGCAGATCGGCGGCCACCGTCTTGCGGTCCTTCCAGCTGCAGAAGTTCATGGAATGCCGGATCAGATGGACGATGCAGGTCCGGACCATGGCCTCGGGGAAGGCCGCAGTGATCGCTTCGGGAAATCCTTTCAGCCCATCGACAACCGCGATCAGGATGTCCTGAACGCCCCGGTTGCGCAGTTCGTTCATCACGGACAGCCAGGACTTGGCCCCTCGTTGTCGGCGATCCGCAGGCCCAGAACCTCCCGTTCCCCCGCGCGGGTGACGCCGAGGGCGATGTAAACGGCCTTGTTCTTGACCATCCGGCTGTCGGCATCGCGGATCTTCACCCGTAGCGCGTCGAAAATGACGATCGGATACATCCGGTCCAGTGCCCGGTGCTGCCATTCCCGGACCTCACCCAGCACGGCATCAGCAACTCGTCCAGCAACTCGTTGGAAATCGTCATCATCCTTGCTCCTCTCAGGAAGCATGGACCACTTCACCGATACACAGATGATCGGACACTCTCCGTCGGTTCCGGGACGAAATGCTCAACGGCGAAGTCTTCCACACCCTGCGCGAGGCACAGATCCTGATCGAAAGGTGGCGACGGCACTACAACACCGTCAGGCCGCACAGCGCTCTGAATTACAGGCCACCAGCCCCAGAGGCCTTCGTGCAAATGGACCAGAGACCGACAATGCACTAACATTCAAACCGGAACAATCAGTGGGGGCACTCCAGGGGTTCATCGAGGCCTGAAGACGGATCTGCCTTCCCCGGTTCGCGGTGGTTCGCTCGCGCCAGACCGCCACCACGAAATGGATGTGATATGCTTCCTCGTCGGCATGGGCGCTGGCATAGCGAAGCTGACCATCGGGGAAATGCCGTTTCAGGAAAGCCATGGCCGCTTTCCTGAAACGTGCGACTTTCTTCGGATCCCAGCCATTATGGCCCGTTCCGCCGAACCATTCCTTGCTGACGGTCAGGATACCTTCGCGAAGAGGACCACCTTTGCTGCGTTGCCAGGGATCGACAAGACCGGCTGTCTCGACGGCCCTTGCTTCCTTCTTGCGGGATTTTGCCGTCAGGGCCCGAAGATGTTCGGTGAGATTGCTCTGGCTGGCCTCCCTGACCTCGGCCTGAATCACATCCTTCCATCTCGGACCTGCCAGCAATTCTTCATTGAGATCGGACAGAGCGCTATCAACATGGGAAAGATCGCCGCCCTGCCTTTTGTCGTGCATCCCGAACCGACCGAGATCATTGGGGTGAAGGCCCGTAAACCGTAGGACGATCAGATATTCCAATCCGGTGACAGGTTGAGCATTGTCAAATTGAGTATGGACGGACATGATGGGCCTCGCAGATCTCTGGTCCCTTCATGATCGGCGACAGACCCGAAAATCCCGGCACAGGTCGAACGGGGATTTAGACGGCTTCTCATCACGGATATTCCCTCCCGTCCCGGGCTAGAAATTACCGGACGCAATCAAGATTTCAAGCTTTCGTGACTGCGGCACGGCCGGATCGTGTGCCCGCGATCCGGGTGGCAGCCATTTTCCGTTGTCTTCCGAATTGGGTGCCGGTCCGATCCCCGGATGGGCAGGCCGATGCGGTCATTCGCCCCGACGCGCCATCCGATTGCCGCGCATCGGCTCCTCTGAAGAGCGCGCCGGGCCTGAAACCTGTCCCAGGGTTGCACGCATCGGAACCCGCCCGATGGTGGCCAGCAGCGTCGAGCGCGCGCCCTCGACATGCGCGCGCATCGCATCGCCTGCGGCAGCGGCGTCGCCTGCCGCAATCAGTCGGCTGATCTCGCAATGGTCTTTGTGATCCGGGGGGTAAAGCAGCTCTGACCGCCACTCCAGAAAGAAGAACCGTTCGTATTCCCGAATGATCTGAACCGAGCTGCGGTGCAGCCGGAAGTTCCCGGTTGCGATGGCAACCGCCTCATGGAAGGCGTTGTTCAGCAGCGCCTGTTCCTGCAGCAGTTTCAGGTCGGGATCAACGATCTTATCATAGGCGGCGGATGAGCGTTGGGCCAGCCCGTCCAGCCGCACCAGATCTTCGGGCGTAGCCCTTTGCGCGGCGATTTCGGCGCAAGTCCCCTCGATCATCACGCGGAAGTCGAAAACATCATTGATGTCGGCCACGTGCAGGGCCGTTACGACATAGCCGCGCCGCGGGATGGTTTCGACCAGCCCCTCGACCTGCAACCGCAACAGCGCCTCACGGATCGGCGTCTTGCTCATCTGCATGTCGGTCGACAGGTCGGATTCGGTGAAGGCCAGTCCGGGCGACATCTCGCAGGTCAGGATCCGCTGCCGGATGGTTTCATAAGCCTGCGTCGTCAGAGAAGGTGTTTTGCTCGGTTCGGCGATTCCTGTCCCGGCCATGTCGGGGCAGAAGGCTGCTGAAATTGCTCTGGCGCCAATAATCACGACACCCCCCTCATATAAGACCAAATTATAGGCAGTTCCGGTGCGAAACCCGTCAATTACCTGGGCCGAGTGTAGAAGCCTCTTCCCAAACTGCCAATATCCTTGGTGATATATTACAGGAAGTATCAAAGGAGGTCGCACGCCGTGGCAAGCTACCTGTTCAGACGCTTTATGCTGGGCATTCTGGTTCTGGCGATCGCCCTGCTGATCCTGTTCTGCCTCGTCTACGCGGTTCCTGGCGATCCTGCGACCATCGCGCTTGGGCCGCGTGCATCCGAAGCGCAGAAGGTCGCCTTCCGCGAACGCATGGGGCTGGACGATCCGCTGATCGTTCAGGCACTGAACTATCTGGGTCTGCTGCTGAGCGGCGACATGGGCGTCGATCTGATCAGCCAGCGCCCGGTTGCCGATCTGGTCCTGGCGGCGCTGCCGCGCACGGTGATGCTGGCTGTCGTGGGGCTGGGCTGGGCTGCGGTCATCGGCCTGCCGCTCGGCGTGATCTCGGCGCTGCGGCCGAACACTCTGATCGACCGGGCTGTCGGCGTGATCTCGACCAGTGTCGTTGCCCTGCCGGCCTTTCTGATGGCGATCTATGCGCTGATGCTGTTCTCGGTCACCCTGGGCTGGTTTCCCGCCATCGGTGCGGGCGAGCCGGGAGACTTCCTTGGCCAGGCGCGGCATCTGGTGCTGCCGGCGCTGGCGGTCGGCATCGCCTGGGTCGGCTATATCGCGCGGCTGGTGCGGGTTTCGATGCT
The DNA here is from genome assembly GCF_042762395.1 of Pseudogemmobacter sonorensis. Taxonomy (NCBI): domain Bacteria; kingdom Pseudomonadati; phylum Pseudomonadota; class Alphaproteobacteria; order Rhodobacterales; family Paracoccaceae; genus Pseudogemmobacter; species Pseudogemmobacter sonorensis. The sequence continues at coordinate 10,203 of NZ_JBEFZE010000025.1, read as the reverse complement.
GGAGGTTCTGGCCGAGAACCACGTCCGAACCTATCGCGCCTTCGGCGTCTCGGACATGAAGATCGCGCTGCGCTTCGCCCTTCCCATCGCGGTGGTGCCGGTGCTGTCGGTGATCGGTGTCGGCATGGGCAACCTTCTGTCCGGCGCCGTGCTGGTCGAGGTGGTCTTCGCCCGTCCGGGCCTTGGTGCCTTGGCCTATGACGCCGTGATCAGCCGGAACTTCCCCGTCCTCTTTGGTTCGGTGGTGGTGACGACCGGGCTTTATGTCACGGCGAACTTCCTTGCTGATGCCGCGATCGCCGTGCTCGATCCCCGCGTCGCAAAGGAGGGCTGACATGTCTGATACGGCGCTCTCCCGGCCTGCGGCCCTGCAACGCGCGCTGTCCCCCGTCATCGGCCATCTGCGGATGATCCTGCGTAACCCGGTGGGGGCGCTGTCGCTGGGCTTCATACTGTTTCTGGTGGTCCTTGCGATCTTCGCGCCCTGGATCGCCCCCTATGAGCCGAATGCCATCGCACCGCGCTTTCGGATGCAGGGCCCCGGTGGCGCCCATTGGCTTGGCACCGACCAACTGGGCCGCGACGTGCTCAGCCGGTTGATCTTCGGCACGCGCACGGCGCTGAAAGTGGCAATCACCGGCACCTTCGGCGCGCTTTCGGTCGGGCTGGTGCTGGGGCTGGCTTCGGCCCTGGGGCCGAAATGGCTCGACAGCCTTCTGGTGCTGATCAACGATTCGCTGAAGGCGTTGCCTTTGGTGCTGTTCGCGCTGGCGCTGGTGTCGATCTACGGGCCGTCGATGGCGATTCTGGTCGCCATCATCACCATCTCGATGGCGCCGGGTTATTTCCGCGTGGTGCGCAATCAGGCTTTCGTGCTGCGCAGTGCCGATTATGTGGTGGCGGCAAGAGCCATGGGGGCTTCGCGCCTGCGTATCGCGGTCAGCCATATGCTGCCCAACCTGATCGGCCCGCTTCTGGTGCTGATCGCTATGGATATCCCGGCAGTGATCGGTATCGAATCCGGGCTATCGTTTCTGGGCCAGGGTGTCCAGCCACCGGAATCAAGCTGGGGAACCATGCTGTCCGAGGGCTATGCCTATCTGCGTCAGGCGCCGCATATCGCCCTGACCGCCGGGCTGCCGATCATCCTGACCACCATCGCCTTTACCTTCTTTGGCGAGATCCTGCGGGACGCTCTGGATCCCCGCGCAAGCCGGAGGCGCAAATGACCGCTGTTCTGTCGCTGAGGGATGTCGGTATCCGCTACAGTCCAGACCCCCGCGCGCCGCTGGCCGTCCGTAATGTGACGCTTGATGTCCGGCAGGGCGAGACGCTCGGCCTGGTCGGTGAAAGCGGTTCGGGCAAGTCCAGCCTTGCCGCCGCCATGGCGGGCCTGCTGCCGCGTCAGGCAACGACGGTTGGACAGGTGCAGTTCGATGGGCAGGACATGGCGGCGATGGATGCGCGCGCGCAGCGCCGTCTGCGGGGGGCAAAGATCGCGACCATCGCGCAAGATCCTTTCACCTCGCTGAACCCGGTGGTGCGGATCGGCCGACAACTGGTCGAGTTCCAGCACTGGCGCACCGACCTGAACGCCACCGCACGCTGGCGGCGCGCGGTCGAGATGCTGGCCCGCGTCGGATTGTCGGATCCCGACATCCGCATGAAACAGTTTCCGCACCAACTGTCGGGCGGTATCCGTCAGCGCGTGGCGATCGCCGCTGCGCTGCTGGTCAACCCCCGCCTGTTGATCGCGGACGAACCCACGACCGCACTGGATGCGACGACCGAAGACCAGATCATCGAACTGATCCGCGCCGCGCGCGCACAGATCGAGGGCGCGGTGGTCTTCATCACCCATGACATGGGCGTTGTCCGTCGGCTGTGCGACAAGATGGCCGTGCTCTATGCGGGCGAACTGGTCGAGGCCGGACCGGTCGATCAGGTTTTCGCCGATCCGCGCCATCCCTATACCCGCGCGCTCTTGGCCTGCGATCCTGCGGGGATCGAGGAACCTAGCCGCAACCTGCCGACCATCCCCGGCGTCGTTCCACCCCCCGGTGCCCTGCCGCCGGGCTGCATCTTCGCGCCGCGCTGTCCTGCCGCCCGTGCCGTCTGCCAGACCGAAAAACCCCCGCGCCTGCCGGTCGCCCCCGGACGTGCGGCCGCCTGCCACCTGATCGAGGCAACGGCATGACCCTTGAAACCCCCGTCACAGCCGCAACTCCGCCTCAGACGGCGCTTCTGGAGATCAACGACCTTCAGGTCCGCTATCCTGCTGGATCCGCCCTCAGCCGTCTGGCCGGTGGCCCGCGCGAGGTGGTGGTGCTGCCCGGCACCAGCCTGCGCGTCGGACGGGGCGAAACCCTCGGCCTGATCGGTGAAAGCGGATCAGGCAAGACCACGTTGGGCCGTGCGGCAGTGGGGCTGACCCCGATCTCATCCGGCACCATCCGCATCGACCAAGATGCGGCCTCAATGTCGGGCGCGCGCATATGGGAACGGATGCGCCGGGGCGTCGGGTTGATGTTCCAGGATCCGGTGGCGGCATTGAACCCCCGGATGCGGCTTGGTCAGTCGGTCACAGAACCGCTGGTCATCCACAGCGCCCTGCAAGGCGACCGGCGATTAAAGGCAGTGGAGCTTTTGGCGCAGGTCGGCCTGACCGAGGGTTTTGCCGACCGATATCCGCACGAGGTTTCGGGTGGTCAGGCGCGACGGGCGACGGTGGCGCGAGCCTTGGCGATGAATCCCGCGCTTGTCATCGCCGACGAGCCGACCGCGGGGCTCGACCTCTCGGTTCAGGGTGAGTTGCTGAACCTGTTGAACGACCTGCAGGCCAGGCTGGGCATCAGCTTCCTGATGATCACACACAACCTTGCGGTGGCGCGGCATGTCACCGACCGTATCGCTATCATGTATCTTGGTCGGATCGTCGAATCCGGCCCCACGACCGAGCTTTTCGCTCGTCCCGCGCATCCCTATACCCGGGCGCTTCTGGGCGCACGCGACCGGTTCGGGCAGACACAGCCGCCGCTGAAGGGCGAGGTTCCCAGCCTGACCCGTCGGCCGCAAGGTTGCGAGTTTCACACCCGCTGTCCGCTTGCCACCGACCTCTGCCGTGTCGCCGCGCCCGAACAGCGCAGCCTGTCGCGTGGCCGCCTTGTGACTTGCCACCGCGCCGAAGACCTGCTGGCGGCGTCTCGAAATACAACAACGAACACCCCAATAGTGGAGCATTGACATGACCGGACTTCCCCTGAGCCGCCGCAGGCTCATGCAATTCCTTGGCGCGGCCGGCCTTTCGGTTCCCGCTGCGGGGTTTTTGTCGGGCGAGGCCTTCGCGCAGGAAGGCAAGGTTCTGAAGATCCGCAACGACGGCGATATCCGCCGCCTCGATCCTGCCACCCGCGGGGGCTGGTATGACGAGACGGTGATGTTCGCGATCTTCTCGGGCCTTGTCCGCTACAAGTCGGGCGACGAATGGGGCTGGGAACTGGACGCCGCCGAATCCATCGACGACAGCGATCCGCTGAATGTGAAATTCACCCTGCGCCCCGGCATCCAGTTCACCGGCGGCCATGGCGAGATGACGGCCGAGGACGTGAAATTCTCATACGAGCGCTTCCTCGATCCGGCAGTCGAGGCGGTCTATGGCTCGGACTGGGCCGCGCTCGACTCGATCGAGGTGACGGGCACCTACAGCGGCATCATCCACCTGAAACGTCCCTTTGCGCCGCTGTTCACCTCGACCCTGCCACATGCCTCGGGGCTGATCCTGTCGAAGGCGGCGATGGCGGCAAGCAGCAAGCCGGTGATCGACACCGATCCGCTGGCCTCCTCGGGCCCCTATCAACTGGCAGAATGGCGCCCGCGCGAGTTGATCCGGCTGGTGCGCAATCCCGGATGGGTCGGCCCGCAGCCCTATTTCGACGAAATCCGTCTGTTGCCGCTGACCGATCTGATCTCGGCTGAGACAGCATTCGATGCGGGCGATATCGATGTCACGCAGATTGCCGTGAACTCGATCCCGGTTCGCGATCCGGCGGCCGACAGCCTGATCGTGAAACCGGCGCTGGCCTACACCTGGCTGGGGATGAACATCGAGAACGAGGTGATGCAGGATCTGCGCATCCGTCGCGCAATCCAACATGCGATCAACACCCAGGAGGTCGTCGAAGGCACCTTCGGCGAGGCCGTCACCCCAGCGCATGGCCTGATCCCGCCGCCGCTTCTGGGCGCGCGCGAGGCGAACCTTTACGGCTATGACCCCGAGGCGGCAAAGGCGCTGCTGGCCGAGGCCGGGGTGCCTGCGCTGAGCCTGACCCTGACGTTCAACGGCGATCCCGACATGATGATCGCGGCGCAGGTGATTCAGGCGCAGCTGGCGGCCGTCGGCGTCACGCTGGAGATCCGGGCGATGGACGGCGCCACCCTGACCGCGCAGCAGCAGGACAATGAGGGCGGCAGCTACAAGGAAATCCAGCTGTTCTTCTCGACCTTTACCACGGCACCGGACCCCAGTTGGGTCACCGAATGGTTCACCTGCGCACAGGTCGGCGACTGGAATTTCCAGCGCACCTGTTTGGCCGAATGGGACGCCACGAATGCAGCGGCTGCCGAGAACAGCGACGAGGCGGCCCGCGCTGCGACCTATGTCGATCTGCAGAACCAGTTGGAGGAAACCGGGGCCTACGTCTTCCTGATGCATGGCGTGAACGCCTGGATCTCGAAGCCCGGCATCAAGGCCGCCTACAGCGCCGATGCGCAATGGGCGCTGCTGCGCGACTTCAGCGCAGTCTGAACGGCTCGCATGTCTGGCCGTGACGCACATGTCGTCCGGCCCGAACCGACCAGACGTGCCGGGCGCGCCGCTTGCGCCCGGCCGTGACTTCCGAATGCACAAACCGGCCAGCCTGACCCGCGCGCCGGCAGGAGATCGTCTTGTCCACCTCTGCCCCTGCCATGCACCGCTGGCGCCGCGCGTTCCGCGCGTTGAACGAACCAGCCTACCGACGCTATTTCCTTGCACAGGTGCCTCTGGTCGTGGGGACATGGGTTCACAGCATCGCGCTTGGCTGGCTGATGTGGCGGCTGAGCGCCTCGCCCGTCATGCTGGGCGTGCTTGCCCTGTGCGATCTGGGGCCGACCTTCCTGCTGGGGCCGCTGACCGGCACGCTGGTTGACCGGGTGGACCGGCGCAAGCTGCTGCTTGGCCTGATTTGCACCAACTTCGTGCTGATTTGCACGCTTGCCGTGCTGGCGATCACCGACAACATCACCGTCGCCGCCATGCTGATCCTGACCCCGGCCATCGGCATCATCGCCGCTTTTGAAAGCCCGACGCGGCAGGCGCTGGTGGCCGAACTGGTCCCGGCCGGGGATCTGCGCAATGCGCTGGCGCTGAATTCCCTGCTGTTCAACACCGCCCGGCTGATCGGTCCCGCCATCGGCGGTGTCGTCGCCGCCTGGGCCGGCGAGGGCTGGGCCTTCATCATCAAGGCGCTGGCCCTGCTGCCGGCGATCTATGTCGTGGCCACGATGAAGCTGCGCGCGCCCGAACCGCGCAGCCGTGGCCGCTTCCTCGACGACATGCGCAGCGGTCTGGCCTTCGCCCGCAGCCATGTCGAGGTTGCGCGCATCCTGATCCTTGTCGGGATCTGTTCGCTGACCTCTGTGCCTTATTTCTCGTTCCTGCCGGTTCTGGCCGACCAGATGCTGAAGGCCGATGCCAGCCTTGCCGGTCTGTTGATGAGCATCACCGGCATCGGTTCGATGACTGCCGGTCTGATGCTGACCTTTGCCGACCGGCTGAAGAGCATGCAGATCTGGCCGGTGTGGTCCGCTTTCCTGTTAGGGCTGGTTTTGATCGGCATGGGGCTTTCGACCAGCGTCGGGCTGACCGCCTTTCTCGCCCTTCCGATGGGCTTTGCGATCCTGTCGCAGAACCTGGCCTCGAACACCCTGCTGCAGCATTTCGCACCCCCCGGATATCGCGGCCGGGTCATGGCGCTCTACTCGATGATGATGCTGGGGACGGTGCCGATCGGCTCGCTGATCGCGGGGTGGCTGGCCGCCTGGATCGGTCTGTCCGCCGTCTTCGTGCTGGGGGGAACAATCTGTTCTGCCACGGCCCTGCTGGTCGCCTGGCATCGCCATCTCCACCCCGGACCGGATCTGTCCGGTGCCGATCCCCAAACCGCTTCGACGACACGGGCCTGACCGCCCCCTGCCGCAAGACTTTCTGAAAGGATGAATGATGCAGAACTATTCCGTCAGCGTTACCGGCGAGACCCCAGCTCCGTTTCAGCAGATCACCATCCCGCTTACCGATGGCACGATCCTGCACGCCCGCCTCTGGCTGCCCGAAAAACCCTTGGCGGCAAAGGTGCCGCTGGTGCTGGAATGGATCCCCTATCGGCAAAGCGACGGCACCGCGCTGGCCGACAGCATGATGCATGGCTATTTCGCCGAACAGGGTATTGCTGCGGCACGGGTCGACATCCGTGGCTCGGGCAATTCCGACGGGCTTTTGCATGATGAATATCTGAAACAGGAACAGGACGACGCCTGCGAGGTCATCGCCTGGTTCGCCAGACAGGAGTGGTGTAACGGCAACGTCGGGCTGATCGGCATTTCATGGGGCGGGTTCGCGGGCCTGCAGATCGCCGCCCGCCGCCCCCCGGCGCTGAAATGCATCATCACCGCCTGCTCGACCGACAACCGCTATACCGACGACGTGCATTACATGGGCGGTGCGATGCTGTCGGACGGCATGCAATGGGGCAGCGGCCTCTTTGCGCAGCTTGGTCGACCGCCCGACCCCAAACATGTGGGCGGGCGCTGGCGCGATCTTTGGCTGAACCGTCTGGAGGGGATCAAGGAGCCACCGCTGGCCACCTGGATGCAGCACACGACCTATGACGACTTCTGGAAGCACGGCTCGGTCTGCGAGAATTACGATGACATCCAGTGCGCGGTCTGGGCCGTGGGTGGCTGGGTAGATGGCTATACCGATCCGATCCTGCGGTTGATGGAAAACCTCTCGGTGCCGAAAAAGGCTCTGATCGGCCCTTGGACCCATATGTATCCGACGTGGGGTCAGCCCGGGCCACAGATCGGCTTCCTGCAAGAGGCGATGCGCTGGTGGCGTCACTGGCTGATGGACGAGGACACCGGCATCATGGACGAGCCGCAGCTGACCCTGTGGCTGGGCAAGGATCCCAAACCCGATACCCGCGCGCCCGAGATCGAGGGCCGTTGGATCGGCCTGCCCGCCTGGCCGCCCGCCGCGCCGGAACAGGTGCTCTACGCCGATGACCGCCGCCTTGCCGCCGCCCCCGGCCCGGTCGAGGACCGGATCGTGATCGACAGCCCGCTGTTTCTTGGCACCCAGGGGGGCGAATGGTGCCCGCTGGACGGCGGCGGCAACGGCCCGGAATTTGCCGGCGACGCGCGGCTTGATGACGGGCTGTCATTGTGTTTCGAGACCACGCCGTTGACCGCGCCCTTCCATCTGGTCGGCATTCCGGCCCTGACGATGCGGCTGGCCTTCGAGGGCGACCATGCGCTGATCGTCCTGCGCCTGAACGAGGTCTGGGAAGACGGGCTCTCGGGCCGCGTGACCTATGCGATACGCCGACTGGCCCGTCCCGCAGGCATCGCTGCGGGCGAGATGCACCAAGTCACCATCCCGATGAAGGGCGTGGCGCATGAGTTCGGCCCTGGCCGTCGGATCAGGCTGGCACTCTCGACCAGCTACTGGCCGCTAGTCTGGCCGGAACCGAAGCTGAATGCAATCACGCTGGAGCCCGGCTCGATGCGGTTCTCGCTGCCCGGAATGCCCCCCGAAGCAAGCCATGACCAACCGGAGTTCGGCCCGGCCATCCACGCCTGCCCGGTTCCCTCAAACGTTCTGGTTCCCGGCGCGATCAGCAGAACGATCCATCAGGATCTTGCCGGGGGCAAAGTCGAACTGATCTCGACCTCGCAACGTGCGATATGGGAGCTGGATGGTCAGGTCATGGGCGGCAACGGCGGCCACAGTTATTCGGTGATGCCGCATGACGGCGCCTCGGCGCGAGCCCGTTTTTTCTCGGTCCAGCACTATGCCCGCGATAACCTGAATTGGAAGGTGCGGCTTGAAACCAGCTCCGAGGTCTGGTGGGAAGACGGCAAGATGGTTCTGGCCTCGCAATACGAGGCCTTCGAGGGCGAGGACAAGGTATTCGCGCGGAACTGGCTGCACCGCATCGACTACTGACCTACCGGCTTGGGCGCCGCTTGCGCAGGAAAGGGGCGCCCATCCCGATGGATAATCCCAGACCAGGATCGTCGGCCTGCTGAACCGCGAGGGCGTTCCCGGTCCTCATGGTAGGGCGAAATGGAATACATTCCCCCTTCCACGACGATCCGAAGCGCGGCACCGGGATGCGGAACAAAGAACTCTATATCGGCTAGTTGATCTGGAACCGTCAGACCTTCCTGAAAGACCCGCAGACCGGCAAGCGTCAGGCCCGCTGCCGAAGCAGGCTTCACAGAGATCAACTGCTGCCAGCAATCGCTGCAGCACGAAAGCAGGAGAGATCAGGAGAGATCAGGAAAGCAGCCGCTTTAAAAAGAGCCTGCCGATCTCGGGGAAAACGGTCGGATTGTCTTCGCAAATGCCTTTGCCCTGGGTCATCATGTAGAGGATACAGGGATGCAGCGGCGCTTCGAACAGCGCGGCGCTTTCCTGCAACTCGGCGATCTCTCCCAGATACATCACCGCTATACTGGACGCTTCGATGGCTTTTGACGTTTCCCCCTCTGCCTAATCCGGTTTGAGTTAGGGTCAGGACCTATTGATTGTGGATCTTTAGCATGATTCAGGAGGTGCTAGGGTCAGGACTCGTTCTCGGGTCATAGCCAGAACATGACGATAGCGGCGAGGGCGATAGCGGACAGAAAGACCTTCGGTGACCGGTCGTAGCGGGTGGCAACCCTTCGCCAATCCTTCAGGCGCCCGAACATGATCTCGATCCTGTTGCGGCGTTTGTAGCGGCGCTTGTCGTGCCTGATGGGCTTGCCACGCGACTTCCGCCCAGGAATGCAGGGCTTTATCCCTTTGTCTTTCAACGCTTCCCTGAACCAGTCGGCATCATAACCCCGGTCTGCAAGCAGCCAGTCCGCCGAAGGCAGGCTGCTCAGGAGCGCAGCCGCTCCCGTGTAGTCGCCGACCTGACCTGCGGTCATGAGTTTGAGGGATCAGGAATTGGTCCGGGGGACCAATTCCCCCGAAAACGCGGATCGGGCGACCCTCGGCGTCGGTGACGGCGTGCAGCTTGGTGTTCATGCCGCCTTTCGTGCGGCCGATCAGACGGCCCCTTTGGTCGCCTGCCCCCCCTTTTTCGACCGCAGGCTGGTCGCCGTGCGATGGGCTTTCAGGTACTTGCGCAGGCTCACTCGAACGCATGGCGTTCGCCTGCTCACATCGATCATCACCGTCTTCGGAACAGCTGCTTCGGCAGCCAGACCGTCCATCATCCGAGCGAAGACGCCCTTGTCGCTCCATCGTTTCCAACGGTTGTAAAGGGTCTTGGGCGGGCCATACTCCTTGGGCGCATCGCACCACCGCAACCCATTGCGATTGATGAAGATTATGCCGCTCAGAACGCGACGATCATCGACGCGCGGCATGCCATGGCTCCTCGGAAAAAAGGGCTGGAGCCGGGCCATCTGCGCGTCTGTAAGCCAGAATAGATTGCTCATCAGAAGGGTCTCCTAGGGTCAGGACCCATTGATCTTCCGCTTTCGGCGTGATTCAGCCTCCGCAAGGAGACTGGTGGATGAGCAATCTATTCTGGCTTACAGACGCGCAGATGGCCCGGCTCCAGCCCTTTTTTCCGAGGAGCCATGGCATGCCGCGCGTCGATGATCGTCGCGTTCTGAGCGGCATAATCTTCATCAATCGCAATGGGTTGCGGTGGTGCGATGCGCCCAAGGAGTATGGCCCGCCCAAGACCCTTTACAACCGTTGGAAACGATGGAGCGACAAGGGCGTCTTCGCTCGGATGATGGACGGTCTGGCTGCCGAAGCGGCTGACGAGAAGACCATCATGATCGATGCGACTTACCTGAAAGCCCATCGCACGGCTTCAAGCCTGCGGGTAAAAAAGGGGGGCGCGGCAGGCTGATCGGGCGCACGAAGGGCGGGATGAACAC
>NZ_JBEFZE010000024.1:0-59965 GCF_042762395.1 Pseudogemmobacter sonorensis | reverse complement strand
CTCGACCGTGAGCGTTACGGCAAGGGCGCAACGGTCGAGCATATGCAGACCTTGCTTCAGGCCATCGCACTTTGAGCCGCGACGATAGCGCGGGCACGGGTCAGTATATCGCCTGAGAACGCGGCTTGGCGAAACCGCGATCCGTGGCGATGAACCGTTCCAGCATCGGTACGATGAGCCTTACGGGATCGGCAGCGGGCTGGCCGGTTTCGCGGGCCAGCACCTCGGCATAGGCGATCAGATCGCGGTGGAGCGGCGCGGGCAGTTCCACCGCGACCTTCACGGGCTTGTCGTCGGGGAGCGGGCCGAGTTTCAGCTTGGTCATGTCAGCCTCCCGCGTTCTCGAATACGAGGTCGCGGGTCACAATGATCCTGACCGGGAAACCGGGCCGGATGGTGAGCGTGGGCGCGACCTGCAACTGGCGCTGGACGATCTGCTGGCCCGCCTGATTGACGGTATCCTGCGCCCCGTCGCGGATGGCGCGGATCGACACCAACGAGATGCGTCTTCACTTCGTCGCGATCGATCCTGACGCCGAGCACGAGACCGGAGAGGTCTTCGTCTGGACGATGCCAAGGCCGGGCCGCGCGCGATCTGGCTTGGCAAGCCGGTGCTGGACCTGTTGGCCACCCTGTCCCGGATCAGCGATCTGGTCTTTGCCGAAGATGAGCAGCCCCTGCGCGGGATCCGGCTGGACAGGTTCTGGCACGAGGCCCGGAAGGCTGCGAGGCTCACGCCAAGCACCGAGCTTGGTCTGATCCAGACCACCGACGCCGACGGAGAAGCCGCAGCATTCGCCGATTGGTTTCAAACCAGCTGGAACGTTCAGAAGCCGTAGGCGGCCAGCGGAGAGATATTCCCCACTTGGCTCGCAGAGGTGGCATCGCAACGGCGGTATGTCTGGCGACATCGACCTCAGCCATGTGAATCGGGCGGCGCGGATCGTGTTCGGGGTGAACAGGGTGACCGTGTTCATTTGCCTGCCTCCTTCCTGTTGCGCTCGAAATCGGCCTGCACCGCTTTCCAGAACAGCTTCCGGTCCAGCCCGTGCTTTTCGCAGAAGGCGGGGATCAGCAGCCGGGAGCGTCTGTATTCCCGCAACAGGTGCGGCGGGATGGCGGGCGGGTTGGCGGCGTGGCAGGCTGCCGGTTGCGCTTTGTTATGTCACTGGGGGCGGCGAGCGTCTTGTTCAAATGGGCACCGACACTGATCGCCGCGTCGCGCAGGGTCTCGTCCGCCAGATGGATATAGGCTTCGGTGGTCGCGAGCTCGCTGTGCCCGAGCAGCCTGGCGACCGTGCGCGGGCTTTCCCCGGCGCTGATCGCGGTCGTGGCGAAGCTGTGGCGCAGATCATGCAGGCGCAGGGTGCCGATGCCAAGTCCCTCAGTAGTAAAAGCGCAAGTGCCGAGTACGGCACTTTGCGCCGCACCGCTGCTAACGACGATCAGGGATTGTGGGGGAGGCGTAGCCGCGTGGCGAGTTTCGGCGTGGTTCTTGATCCAGTCGTGGGCCGCACGGGCAAGCCAACGCCCCTGAAGCCTTCCTCGATAGGAAATGTCCGCAGCGCCGCCGAAGAGGGATTAGATAAGAGATTTTTCCTCACCCAACAGCAATCGAACCCGACCCGGCTTCGCCATCATGTCCTGCATCTCGGCGAAGGCGTGCAACGAAAATTCGGGCGACATAAGATCAACGGACGCGCCCGGACGAAGCCTGTCGATCACACACTCATTGCCGCTATTCCGTAATAGCTTCATCTTCTATTATTCCAAATCCCATGGATTGATGACCTCGATCCCACATCCCTCGAAATCCTTGACATTGCGAGTGGCGATGGATGCCCCCACCGCACGGGCAATCGCCGCGATCTGGCAATCCGCCTGCGCGATAGGTCGGCCAGATGCCCGGCGGGTCGAGGCTATCACCGCGAAGGTTTCCGCCGCTGGACTATCGAAGGGAAGTATCCTGTCTGCGAAGTCTTCCCGCAAAATGCTGTCGAGCATCAGGGACAGACCCGCCTGGCGCCGCCCTTCCGGCAGTAGGGCAACTCCATAGCGCAGCTCCGCCTCCGTCACGGCAGTCAGGAAGACCTGTGTGCCCTCCCGGCCAGCAAGCCAGCTTTCGACCTGCGGTTCCGGGGCAGGACGCAGCAGTTCCGAGACGATGTTCGTATCAAGTATGATCATGATAGATCACGCCCGGTCGAATGCTGGCGGCTCGCGCATCGCGTCACGCGGGGGAAGATCAAGCTCAACACCACCAAACTCGGCAACCCGCGCCCTGATCCGAGCCGACAGATCCAGCGGCTTTGCGGGACTATCCACAGCATCACGCAGGATATGACGCACCTCGTCTTCCATCGAGCGGCCATGTCGCGCCGCCCTGATCCGCAAACCATGTTTCACGGCATCGTCCAGATTTCGGATCGTGATATTTGCCATGACACCCTCCTGATCGCCTTACGCAACATAGAGCATGCTAGCATTGCTATCAAGACATCTCCCAATCCGAGTTGTCGCTTTCTGCTTGCGATCACACCGCGATCCTCACGAATAACTGCATGATAGTTCAGGTCATATGGAGCGGCGAAGCCATCAATCCCACGCCAAGGCGTGCAAGTTAGAGCCTTCAAGGGGGAGACGTTTTGAACAACTGAGGAAACATCGCCTAATTTATGACTTGGAGGCATTTGCTCAGCATGTTCTGGGAGTGCTTCGATGTGCCTTGATGTGATTACTCCGATTTGGCACCAAAAATGGCTTCCGTCACGTATCCGACCATTCTTTTCGTCGGGATACTTTCGCCTTTGGTCCTCTCGCCCCTCCACGGCAACTGCCTGCCCTCACCATGTAGAAGCGCTGAGCAGTTCACATGCCCGGGAGCGGCTTTTCTATGATCAGAGCGTTTATAGATGTGTCTGCTTGTCAGGCCTTGAATCCCTAGAAAAAACGGAAACCTTGGTCCCCGGCAGAAGTCAGGAGGCGAAACGCCGGGAAGTGTGAAGCGCGAAAACAAGCGGAAAGTCAGGATCTTATATCCTTCTAACCTATTGTTTTAAATGCAACACTTTTTGCGTGCAGGGTATCCCTGCATCGTTAACGGGCGGGGCGATTACTTCCTCGGTAACAAGTCCGGTCCGATCCGCTTGACGGCCTGGCCATGTTCGGGTCGGGCAACAACCACGGTCGGCCCGCTCGCGCCGGGCTTGCTTCTTGCCACCGATGGCGGGAAGGCTTCGAAAATCAAGCCGACAGGGTCTGGCGCGCGGCTTGGACGAGCAACCATGGGCCCTCTTCTGGGGCGGTGCAGACCGGGATGTGGCAGCCATAGACCCGCTCGATCATCTCGCCGGTCAGGACTTCGGCGGGCGGGCCGGAGGTGACGAAGCGCCCCGCCGAAAGGACCGCGATCCGGTCGGCGAACATCGCCGAGAGGTTCAGGTCGTGCATCACCGCCACCACCGCCCCGCCCTTGTCGGCGTAGGAGCGGGCGATGCGCATCACGCCGAGCTGATGGGCGATGTCGAGGCTCGAGACCGGCTCGTCCAGGAACAGCCAGCGCGGGCCCTCGGGGCCGACCGGCTCTCCGGCCTGCAACAGCACCCGGGCCAGGTGGACGCGCTGACGCTCGCCGCCCGAAAGGCTCTGGACCAGCCGGTGCCCCATGCCCCGCAGCCCGACGGTGGCGAGCAGCTCGTCGATGCGGCGCGGCGATGGCGTGGGGCCCCGATGCGCGCCAAGCGCAACCACCTCGGCGGCGGTGAAGGCGAAGGCGACATGGGTCTCCTGCGGCAGGACGGCGCGCAGGGCGGCCAGCCGCTCGGGGCAGGTCTGGCGCACCTCAAGCCCGTTCAGCCGGGCCGAGCCGTGATAGCCGATCTCACCGGTGATGGCGCGCAGCAAGGTGGACTTGCCCGAGCCCGACGGCCCGACGATGGCGGTCAGCGTGCCCGGCGCGGCGTTGAGCCCGATGCCGGACAGGATGGTGCGGCCGGAAAGGGCGACGGAAAGATCCCTGACCTCAAGCATTTCAGAACCCCGCCAGCCCGCGCTGGCGCAAGAGGATCCACAGGAAGACCGGGGCGCCGATCAGCGCCATGATCACGCCGATGGGCATTTCGGCGGGCGCGGCGATGGTGCGCGCGATCATGTCGGCGGCGACCAGCAGCGTGCCGCCCAGAACCGCCGAGGCGGGCAGGATCACCCGGTTGTCGGGTCCCGCGACCAGCCGCAGAAGATGCGGCACCACGATGCCGACAAAGCCGATCCCGCCCGCAAGCGCGACCGAGATCCCCGCGCCCGCGGCCGTGCCCATGATGGCGCGGTTCTTCAGCCGCTGCACCCTGAGCCCGACATGCAGCGCCTGCGCCTCGCCCATGGCCAGCGCGTTCAGCCCGCGCGCCAGCAAGGGGGCCGCCAGAAGCAGGGGCAGGATCAGCGTCGCGCCGACAAGGATCTTGTTCCAGGTCGCCCCCGCGAGCGAGCCCATGCCCCAGAAGGTCAGGTCGCGCAACTGGCGGTCGTCGGCCAGATAGACCATGACCCCGGTCACCGCGCCCGAAAGCGCGCCAAGCGCGATCCCCGCCAGCAGCATGGTCGCGACATTGGTCTGTCCGTCGCGCGTGGCCACACGGTAAAGGATCAGCGTCGCGCCCCAGCCGCCCAGAAAGGCCGCGAAGGCGGTCAGATGGGTGCCGACGACCGCCGCGACCCCGGCGGGCAGCATCCCGCCCAGAACGATCGACATGACCGCGCCCAGCCCCGCCCCGGCGCCCACGCCGGTGATGCCCGGATCGGCCAGCGGGTTGCGGAACAGCCCCTGCATCAGCGCGCCCGAGACAGCCAGCGCCGCCCCCACCAGAAAACCCATGAGAAGGCGCGGCAGGCGGATGTCGAAGAGGACCACGCGGTCGCGCAAGGTCATCTCCTCAAGCCCGACCAGGATCGAGAGCAGCTTCAGCGGCGAAAGCCCTGCCGCGCCGGTCCCGAGCGAGATCAGCGCGACCAGCGCCGCGAGCCCGGCCAGCAGGACCATCAGCGGCCCCCGGCCCCGCACCAGCCGCCCGGCGGCGCGGGGTCCGCTGTCCGCCGTGGCGATGGTCACGGGGCCGCCCCCGAAGCGGCTTCCGGCGCCCCGGGATAGAGCAGGCCGTAAAGCTCATCCGCGGCGGCGGGCGTGCGCGGGCCGAAGCCCAGCATCAGCATGCCGTCCATGCGCAGGATCAGGCCGGTTTCGGCCGCCAGGGTCTGCGACAGGGCGGGATGCGAAAGGATGTCGTCATTGGCGATCTGAAGGTCTCCCTCGCGGTTCATCATCAGGATGACGTCGGGATTGGCCTCCAGTACGGCCTCGTCGGTCATCTGCTTGTAGCCCGCAAAGCCTGTGCCCGCATTGGTGCCGCCGGCCAGTTCGATGATGCCTTCGGCAGCGGTTCCAGTGCCCCCGGCCATCACGCGCCCGCTCTGGATCGCCAGCACGAAAAG
The DNA here is from genome assembly GCF_042762395.1 of Pseudogemmobacter sonorensis. Lineage (NCBI taxonomy): Bacteria > Pseudomonadati > Pseudomonadota > Alphaproteobacteria > Rhodobacterales > Paracoccaceae > Pseudogemmobacter > Pseudogemmobacter sonorensis. Next base: position 54,481 of record NZ_JBEFZE010000024.1, on the reverse strand, counting down.
GACGCGCTTCTTCCCGGTCACGGCCTCGGCCCGGGCCTCGGCGGCGGCCAGCCCCTCAGTGACGGAGACGGCCAGCGCCTCGGCGCGGTCGGACAGGCCGAGCGTCTCGCCCACGGCGCGGATCTTGGTCGCGATCCCGGCCGGGGTCGGGTCGCCGGGCATCTCGATGAAGGGAATGCCCGCGCTGCGCAGCACCTCGACCGCCTCGACCGGGCCCGCGCCCTGTTCCGAGATGATCAGGTCGGGGTCGAGCGCCAGCACCCCCTCGGGCGAGAGCGCGCGGATATAGCCGACATCCGGCAGCTCCAGGATCGAGGCCGGGTGGTTCGAGGTGGTGTCGCGCGCGATCAGCCGCGCCTCGGCGCCCAGTTCGACCACGATCTCGGTGACAGAGCCGCCGATCGAGACGATCCGGTCGGCCTCGGGATAGCTTTCGGCGAGGGCCGGGGCGGCGGCGGCCCACAGCCCCAGGATCGCGGTGGAGACAAGGCGCATCACGCGTTCACCTCTTCAAGCACGGGCAGGCTTGCGGTCAGGTCGTTCCAGGGTTCGGCGGGCGTGTCCTTGCGATAGCCGAAGATCTGGAGGATCAGCATCCCCTCGGCGTCGAAGGCCTCGATGCTGATGGCATCGCCGGTCCGGGTGGGCTTCCTGACCCGCCAGACCTCGGCGACATGATCGGTGCGCAGGTGCACGTCGAAGCGCGGATCCAGCACGTTGATCCAGGGCCCCATCGGCACGATCCGCTCGACCGGCCCGCCGTGGATCTGGATGCAGCCCATGTTGCCGACGAAGATCATCACCGGCACCTTGCGTTCCGAGGCCAGCTCAAGCGTGCGCGTCACCGCGTCGAGCGCGAGCGGCGTCGCGAAAGGCGCCCCGGCGATCCGGTTCGCGCCCAGCCGGTTCATCTTCAGCCCCTTGACCAGGGACAGGAACTGATGGGTATCGGTCATTTTCTCCCATGCGGCGCGCAATTCGTCGCGCCGGGCATGATCGCCGCGCGCCGATTCGACGGGTTTGCGCGGTTCGGGCGTGATCACGCCGTTTTGATCGGGCAGGCGCAGCGCCTCGACCATCCGCTCGAAGGCCGCCGGGTCCGAGGCCTCGCGCAGGTGGATCTTGTGGACCGCATCCCCGGCCGCGTCGAAAACCTGCACCGAGCGCTTGGGGCCCTTGTCGGTCTCTTCGGTGACGGCGAAGGCATGGACCCAATGCGCGGGAAAGATCCTCAGGTCGATCTCCGGGCCCAGCACCATCGCCGCGACCTCGCCCGAGCGGTAGTCGCTGTATACACCCACACGCTCATGCACGCAGGATTCGTTGCGGGTCAGCGCCATCACCTCGCCCATCTGCGCGACGAAGGGCATGATCCGGTCGGGATGCGCGGCAATCGCGGTATTGCCATGGCCGACCCAGGCGGCGACCAGCTCGGCTTCGGTCAGGTTGTTCGCAGTTGCGAAATCTCGGGCGCGGGCCTTGGGGTTTTCGGCGCGCAGGGTGCGGATTTCGGCGGGGCTGAGGCGCGGGGCCATGGCGTTTCCTTTTGCTGGGCAAGGCAACGCGCGTCTCTGGCGACCGGGCTGGCGCGCGCAATCTATCCCCTTAGGGATACTTGACAATTACAGTCAGTATTCCTAAGAGCCTTTCCCTGACAGATCAAGTCAGAATCTTCTGCACCGCCAGCCGACCGCGCTCGTGCCAGCCCTTCGAGAACGCAGCAAAAATACGGACGAAGGGAACCCGCCATGACAGACCTCAAGACACCTGCCCTAAGGCGTAGGCTGCTTGCCTCAGCGACCATCCTGGCGCTTTGCGCCACCCCCGCCGCGGCGCAGCAGAGCGAGGGTTTCTTTCAGATGCTCGGCCGCATCATCCTGGGCACGGGGACGGCCAAGGTGGCGATCGACACGCCGCAGGCGGTGACCGCGCTGGAGCAAGGGGATATCGACCAGTTGCAGCCCCAGACGCTTTCGGACCTGCTCAAGGGTGTTCCGGGCGTGCAGACCTCGGGCGCCTCGGCCCGTCCGCTGGGCCAGGCCTTCAACATCCGGGGCATCGGCGCGACCGACACCGCCTCGTCCGAGGACCGCATCAAGGTCACCGTGGACGGCGCGCCGAAGTTCTTCGAGGGCTACCGGATGGGGTCGTTCTTCGGCGATCTCGAACTGTTCAAGCGGGTCGAGGTCCTGCGCGGCCCGGCGTCCTCGACGCTTTACGGCACAGGCGCGATCGGCGGCGCGGTGGTCTTCACCACCAAGGACGCCAGCGACTTCCTGGCCGATGGCGAAAGCTCGGCGCTGCGGTTCAAGGGCTCCTACGGGTCGAACAGGGATCACACCGGGCTGGGCGCGACCTACGCCACCCGGGTCGGCAATTCCGAATTCCTCGCCTCTCTGAACAAATCCGACAGCGACGTGATCAAGGACGGCGGCGGGAACGAATTGCGCGGCACCGAATTCGACGCCTATTCGGCGCTGGTGAAGGGCAAGTGGTATTTCGGCAATGACGACGACCAGTCGCTGACCTTCTCCTACTCGCGCACCGAAGCGGACCTGAAGGGGACCGAGGTCGTGCAGACCGGCGGCAATGCCTCGATGTCCGCTCTGTTCGGCCAGACCGACCTGAAGACAGTCGACGACACCGCGACCCTGACATGGAACCACGGTTTCGCGGGCAACGACCTGCTCGACCTGACGGTGCAGCTTTCCTACAGCGATACCACGGTTGACCGCTCTAACTTCACCGGCGGCCTGCCCTGCGGCCCGGGCACGCTTTCGATCCTGTGCGACAGCTCTTACGGCTACCGCACGGTCACGCTGAAGGTCGAGAACGTCTCGGACGTCTCCTTCGGCGCCTGGCAGAACTACCTGACCGTCGGCGTGCAGCTTTCCGAGCAGGAGCGCACCGCAAGCTCGGTCCTGGGCAGCTTCACCTTCCACCCCGAGGGGACGGACAGGCGGATCGGCGTCTATGCGCAGGGCGAGTTCACGCTGAACGACCGTTTCGTGCTGATCCCCGGCGTCCGCGTCGACTTCGGCGACCGGGACCCTTCGGCGGCGGTCATCGCCCTGGGCGGCGAAGCCGTCGACGACACCGCCGTCTCGGCCTCGCTCGCGGCGCTTTACGAGTTCAACGACAACCTCTCGGTTTTCGGCTCCTATTCGACCACCGAGCGGATGCCGACGCTGGACGAGCTTTACGCGACGCGCAGCGCGGGCGGCGCCGTTTATGCGCCCAGCCTCAACCTCGACAAGGAAAGCGCCGAGACCATCGAGATCGGCTTCGCCTATCAGCAGACCGGGCTGTTCTCGGCCGACGACTTCTTCGGCGTGAAGATCACCGGCTTCCACAACGACATGACCGACCTTATCGCCAACAACACCAGCGGCGTGTCGGGCGAAGATGGCCTGATCAACATCGACGCGGCCAGGATCTGGGGCGCCGAACTGGAAGCCAGCTATGACGCCGAACGCTGGTTCGCGAGTCTGGCCTGGAGCAAGGTGAAGTCGAAGAACATGGACACCGGCGCGCAACTGGCCAATACGCCCGCTGAAAACGTCGCGCTGACCCTGGGCGCCAAACTGCCCGAGCAGAACCTGATCCTGGGCTGGCGCGGCTATTACTTCGACAGCATCTCGACGGGTGCGGCGCATTCGCTGGGCCGTCCCGATCTTGCGGGCAAGGCCTATGACACCCACGACCTGTTCGTGACCTGGCGGCCTGATGAGGGCGCGCTGGCCGGGCTTGAGGTGAACCTTGCCGTAGAGAATGTCTTCGACAAGGAATACCTGAACAACCTTGCGTCGGATGTGGCCCCCGGCCGCAATGCGAAGCTTTCCATCGCCAAGAACTTCACCTGGTAAGATCAAGACAATGCGGAACGCGCTTATCATCCTGCTTCTTTCACTCGCGGCCCCCGCGGTTGCCCAGGACGGAGGTGCGCCCGTTGTCTCTTCCGAGGCGCCGGAGCAATCCGGCGCCCCGACCGAGGAACCGGCGGCAGACCTTCCCTCTCTGCCGACCGAAGCCGAGGGGGTGGTTCGGGAAGGGAATGTCCCTGCCACCCCAGCCACGACCGATGCCGCAGGCCCCGTGCCTGCGGCCGAGGTTCCAGCGCCTGCGGCCGAGGTTCCAGCGCCCGCAGCCGAGGGCCAGGAGCCAGCACCGCAACCCACCGCGGATGCCGCTGCCGGGGATGCTCCTGCTGCCGCCGAGGGCGCGGCCACCGCCACCGAGGGCACGGTTCAGGCCGATGCTCCCGCCGGAACCACGGCGCCGACAGCCGACATCGCATCCGATGCCGCCGGAGCCGACGCGGCCCCGGCCGAGGGCGGCGCCGCCGCTGCCGTCCCCCATTCCGCCGATCTGTGGGAAATCGTCATGCAGGCCCATTGGGTCGTCATGGCGGTCATGGTAGGCCTTGCCATCGCCGCTTTCGTCGCGCTGGTGATCTTCATCCACAAGACCATCGAATTCGCCGCCGCTTTCTCCCGGCTCAACCGCACCGCCCGCACGCTGTCCGCCGCGACCAGCCTGGATGCCGCGCGCAGCGCCACCGCCCGGCATCGCGGCCCCGCGGCCGACATGATCCGCGCCGCCACCGAAGAGCTTGAAGCCGCCCAGGCCGATCCCGTTCTGGCACCCGGCGTGCGCGAGCGTACCGCCTCGGCGCTTGGACGGATCGAGGCCGGGGCCGCCCATGGCCTGCGCTCGGGCACCGGGGTTCTGGCCTCGATCGGCTCGCTTGCGCCCTTCGTCGGGCTGTTCGGCACCGTCTTCGGCATCATGAACAGTTTCCTCGCCATCGCCGAATCGAAGACGACCAGCCTTGCCGTCGTCGCCCCCGGCATCGCCGAGGCGCTGTTTGCGACGGCAATCGGCCTTGCCGCGGCCATTCCCGCGGTTCTGATCTACAATATCTGTTCGCGCAGACTTGCCAAATTCCGCTTGCGTCTGAACGATGTCGGTGCCGCCGCCGAGCGGTTGCAGAGCCACGCGCTCGACCGCCTGGCCGCGCAGGAGGGCTGAAACCATGGCTGCCTCGATCAAGGACGACGACGACGGCGACGAAATGTCGGAAATCAACGTGACGCCGTTCATCGACGTCATGCTGGTTCTGCTGATCGTCTTCATGATCGCGGCACCGCTTTCGACCGTGGACGTTCCGGTGAACCTGCCCGGTTCCTCGGCCCCGCCGCAGGAGCGCCCGGAAGAGCCGGTCTGGCTGTCGCTCGGCGCGGATGGCGTCCTCAGCCTCGGCAACGATCCCGTCGAACTGGCGGCGCTGGCCGCCGCGCTTGAGGCGCGCACCGGCGGGGATCGCACGACTGCGATCTTCCTGCGCGGGGATCGCGACATTCCTTATGGCGAGTTGATGACCGTGCTGGATGGCCTGCGCAATGCGGGTTATCTGAAGGTCGCGCTCGTCGGCCTTGAAAGCGTCGGAACCGAAGGAGGTGCTGCCCCATGACCCCGCCCTCGATGACTCACGCCCCGAAGACTGCATCCCATCCGCTTGCGGCTTCGCGCTGTCCCATGGCGCCGCTTCTGCCCTCGCTCGCCGGTCCGTCGCGGCGAAAAAAGACATTGGCCTGGGCCGGCTCGACCTCGGTCGCGGCATTGCTGGTTTCGGCCATCGCCGCGATCGCGATGACGAATGTGCAGACCGCGGGCGAATCCATGGGCGAAGCGGCCGAGCCGCTGATCGTCATGCTGCCTGCCGCCGCCCCGGTCGAGGCGATGAGCGAGCCCGCCCCCGATGCGGTCGACGATGCCCCCGAGGAAGTGGTCGAGGCGCCCGAGGACTTCGAGGAGGTGCCCGAGACGCCCGAACTGACCGAGGCGCCCGAGACCCCCGACGCGGTGGAGCTGCCGGACGATCTTCTGGCCGAGGATGTGCCCGAGATCGACACCGATGCGCCCCCGCCGCCGGTTGCCGAAAGCGTGGTCCAGCAATCGCCCCGGCCCAAGCCCCGCCCCGTGCGCGAAGAGCCGCCGGTGGTCAAGAAAGAGCCGGTGAAGACCGCCGAGAAGCCGAAAGAGCAGCCCAAGAAGGCCCCGCCGAAGAAATCCAGCAGCGAGGCTTCGGCCGGTTCGACCGCCTCGAACCCTTCGGCGGGCGCGGCCTCGGCCGGTTCGGGCAAGGCGGCTGCGGCGTCCTATGGTTCGGATGTGATGAAGAAGATCCGCCGCACCAAGCAGCGCAACGCGCCCGGGCGCGGCGTGACCATCGTCAGCTTCACCATCGCGCCGAACGGCGGCCTCGCCTCGGTTTCGGTGGGGCGCGGTTCGGGTAATCCGGCGCTGGACCAGCATGCGGTGGATCACGTCCGCCGCTCTGCCCCGTTCCCCGCGCCGCCGCCCGGCGCGCAGCGCAGCTTCTCGGTCGAGATCAAGGGCAGGTGAGCCCCCGGCGGTCTGGACCGCCCTGAAAAACCGCGCGCCATTTCCCTGCGGCGGGCCTGGCTTCGGGGGCAGTCCCCATGACCGAAGTCCCGGGCCCGGCAATTGCAGGGCCCGGAACGGCCGTGGCCTAGACGATCAGGATCACGCGGAAATCGTTCACATTGGTCAGGGTCGGCCCCGGCACCACCTGCGCGCCGAGGGCGCCGAAGAAGCCATGGGCGTCGTTGCGCGCCAGCGCGGCTTCGGGATCGAGGCCAAGGCCCTTCGCCTGTGCCAGCGTCGCGGCTTCTGCCAGTGTCTCGGGCCCGATCACGGCGCCCGCCACCTCGGCCGCGCCATCGACGCCATCGGTGTCGCAGGCCAGCGCATGGATGCCGGGGGCGCCCTTCAACGCCAGCGCCAGCGCAAGGCAGAATTCCGCATTGGGCCCGCCCACGCCATCGCCCCGGCGCGTCACCGTCAGCTCTCCGCCCGAAAGCAGCAAGAGCGGCGGGGCCCCGGGCTTCCGTTCGGCCTGCAATTCCAGCGCGAGCCGGGCCTGATCGGCGGCGACCTCGCGCGCCTCGCCCTCCAGCGCATCCCCCAGGATCCGGGTCTCGCAGCCCGCCGCGCGCGCCAGATCGGCGGCGGCGGCAAGGCTTTGCGCCGGGGCGGCGTAGATCAGGTTGGTGACCCGTGACAGGCGCGGATCCCCGGGCGGCACCACGCCGGTCGGGCGCGCCAGCGCCGCGGTCACCGTCTCGGGCGGGGTGATCCGCCAGCGCTCCAGCACCGCCCGGGCGTCGGCCGCGGTCGTGCCGTCTCCCACCGTGGGCCCCGAGCCGATGAAGGCCGGATCATCCCCCGGCACGTCCGAGATCATCAGCGCCAGCATGCGCGCGGGCCAGGCCGCCGCCGCCAACTGCCCGCCCTTGACGCGCGAGAGGTGCTTGCGCAGCGTGTTCATCCGGTCGATCGGCGCGCCCGAGGCCAGCAGCGCCGCGTTCACCGCCTGCTTCTCCTCAAGCGTGACACCCTCGGCGGGCGCCACCAGCAGCGCCGAGGCCCCGCCCGAGATCAGCGCCAGCACGAAATCCCCCTCGCCCAGGCTTTCGCACAGCGAAAGCATCCGCGCCGTCGCCTCCATCCCGGCCCAGTCGGGGACGGGATGGGCGGCCTCGACGATCTCGATGCCGCGACAGGGGCGGCCATAGCCGTAGCGGGTGATGACCAGCCCCTCGCAGGGGCCCCATTCGGCCTCGACCGCCTCGGCCATGCGGGCGCTGGCCTTGCCCGCGCCGATCACCACCACCCGGCCCGGCGGCTTTTCGGGAAGGTGCCGGGAGAGCGAGCGCATTGGATCGGCGACCTCGACCGCCCGGTCGAACAGCCTGAGCAGAAAGGCCTTGGCGTCGGGGATCGCCGAATGGCCTGCGGGCGTGTCGGGGTGGTGCATCTGGCCTCCTTCTCGGCATGCGCATGGGGCTGCCATGGCGCCGCATCCATCGCCGATTGGACAACAGCGGCGCGCCATCGGCAAGCGGGAAGGGGCGGGCACGGGCCCCGGGGTCGGGGATTTCCGGTGGGCCGGTCCGGCGGCGGTTTCCGCCGGTTCCCGGGCCCGCGCGGGGGATCGCGGGAACCGTCATATGGCTTTGGCTTTACTGTTACGGACTCGGGCTATTGCGGCATTCCAGCGACGCGGCATTTCAGCAACAGGGGCATCCTTCGTGACAGAACGGGAAAAGGCGGCGGAGGCGATTCACGCCGATATGGCCTGCGAAGAGGCGTTCGCCCGTATCGTAGGCGATTGCTCCGATGAGATCGACAGCCATCTCTTCGTCTTTTTCGGTTCCGAGGACGAATCCGGCCCGCACAAGGCGCGCGTCGCCCTGCGGCGGTTGACCACCGCGCTGGACGCTTTCGCGCCGATCCTGCGCCGCAAGGCCGGGGCGAGGGCGCGGCGGGACGCCAAGGAGATCTTTCGCGCGCTCGGCCGGGTGCGCGATGCCGATGTCTTCCTGGCCGCCCATGGCGGCGGCGAGGGCGGCAAGGAGGATCGCGCGCTGACGCGCGAGACCGAGGCGCTGCGCGAGGCCGTCCGGCGCGAGCTGCGCGCGAACAAGGCGGTCGCCTATGCGCCTGCCCTGATGCGGATGATCGCCGAGGGCGGGATATTGAAAGAGGGCGCGGGCGGGCGGGCGTTGCGCGCCGCCCCTGTGGGCGATCTGGCGGCCCGGGCGCTGACCGCCGCCTGGTCGGCGGGCGTGGCGGCGGGGGACGCCCCCTTCGGCGAGGATGTCGAAGCCATGCACGATTTCCGCAAGGACATGAAAACCCTGCGCTATCTGAGCGAATTCTTCTCTCCGCTCTGGCCGGGAGAGGACTGGCCGCGATTCCGAGCCCTGTTGCAGGATCTGCAGGACGAGCTTGGCCTGCTCAACGACCTCGCCAATGCCCGCGCCCGGGGCCGGGTCGGCGAATCGGGGAAAGAGGACAAGGCCCGGGCCCGTTCGGCGGCGCTTTGGCAGGAGTTGCGGGCCCGGGGGCCATTCTGGCATGCCGCGCCCCGGGCCTTGGCCGAAGCCGCGCCGGTTCCGCCGGAAGAGGCAGGCTGACCTGACGGGCGGGCAGGGACGCGGGCGGGGCAGGGGGCCTCGGGGCGCGCTGCTCAGGCGTTCAGGAAGACCCGGACGGTTTCCTCGAATTCGCGCGGCTTGTCGGCGTGCAGCCAGTGGCCCGCCCCCGGCAGCCTGGCAAAGCGCGCCTTGGGGAACAGGCTGCGGATGGTCTCGCGGTTCTCGGCGCGGACATAGCCGCTTTCCGATCCGGTGACGAACAGCGCGGGCGCGTCGAACCGCCCCGTGGTGCCGGGCCAGCCGACGATCTTCGGCATCTCGGCCTCCAGCACGTCGAGGTTCAGCCGCCAGCGCGGCCCGCCCTCGGCCTTGAGGTCCAGCGATTGCAGGAAGAAGGCGCGCAGCGCGGGATCGTCCACCCCCCCGGCCAGCCTGCGGTCGGCCTCGCCGCGCGAGGTCAGGCCGCCCAGATCAAGGCCGCGCATCGCCCGGGCATATTGGCTCTGGTCATGCGCATAGGCGACGGGCGCGATATCGGCGACGACGAGACGGCGGATCCGCGCGTTGTCGCCTTCGGTCAGCGCAAGCTGCATTGCCGCCTTGCCGCCCATCGAATGGCCCAGAAGATCGGCGGTGCCGCCAAGGCTTTCGATGACTTCGGCCAGATCCCCGGCCATGTCGGCATAGCCTTGCGTCGGAAAGCGCGGGCTTTCGCCGTGGTTTCGCATGTCCACCGCGATCACGTCGCGCAGATCGGCCAGCCGCCGCGCGATCACGTTCCAGTTGCGGCCCGAGCCGTAAAGCCCATGGGCGATCACCAGGGGCGGCTGGCCCGAGGGGGCGGCGGCGGGATGTCGGATCGTGGCAAGCATGGCGGTTCTTCTAGCGAAACGCTCTGTCCCGCGCCAGAGCGGTTGAAGCCCGCCCCGGCTTTGCGCGATACTCGGGACGGATCGCGGCGCAGGGGCCGCAGAACGGGAAACGGAACGGCGGCAATGGGCGTGGGAAGCATCCGGCAGATGGCCGACAGGGTGGCCGGTCTGATGGAGGAGCGGCTGCGGATCCGCGGTCGCGGATTGACTGAAAAGCTGGCGCGCGGTGGGCACAAGCTGCCGCGCCGGGTGCGCCGCGCCGCCGCGCTGCTGGCCGAGGCCTCGGAAATGGCGCTGACGCCCAAGCTGCAGGTCCGCATCGACGAGGGCCGCGTGGCCGAGGCCTATGACACCTGCCTGCGCTATCTCGGGCCCCTGGGGCGGGCGGATCGACGCAAGGCGGTCTGGCTTTCGATCGGGGCCTCGGTCGCCTTCTCGCTCCTGGTGGTGGGGGCGGCGGTGATCGGCTTTCTGGTCTGGCGCGGCTACCTCTGAGGCCGCGCGGCCCGGCCCCGGAAATGCGAAAGGGGCGCCCGGACCGGCGCCCCTTCGCTTTTTCTCGGCGATCCGGCTCAGAGCGTCGGATAAAGCGGGAAGCGGGCGCAGAGCGCCTCGACCTCGGCCCGGACCTTGGCCTCGACCTCGCCGTTTCCGGCATCGCCATTGGCGGCAAGTCCGTCGACCACCTCGACGATCCAGCGCGCGATCTGGCGGAATTCCTCTTCCGCGAAGCCGCGCGTGGTGCCTGCGGGGGCGCCCAGACGGATGCCGCTGGTCACGAAGGGCTTTTCGGGGTCGAAAGGCACGCCGTTCTTGTTGCAGGTGATATGGGCGCGGCCAAGCGCGGCCTCGGCCGCCTTGCCGGTGACCTTCTTGGGGCGCAGGTCGGCCAGGCACAGGTGGTTGTCGGTGCCGCCCGAGACGATGTCGATCCCGCCCTTCATCAGCTCATCCGCCATGGCGGCCGCATTGGCCTTGACCTGGGCGGCATAGGCCTTGAACTCGGGCCGCAGCGCCTCGCCGAAGGCCACGGCCTTGGCGGCGATCACATGCATCAAGGGCCCGCCCTGAAGGCCGGGGAACACCGCCGAGTTGATCTTCTTGGCGATATCCTCGTCATTCGTCAGGATCATGCCGCCGCGCGGGCCGCGCAGGGATTTATGCGTGGTGGTGGTGACCACATGGGCATGCGGCACCGGCGAGGCATGGACGCCGCCCGCCACCAGGCCCGCGATATGGGCCATGTCGACATGCAGATAGGCCCCGACCTCATCCGCGATGGCGCGGAAGGCGGCCCAGTCCCATTCGCGGCTATAGGCGGTGCCGCCCGCAAGGATCAGCTTCGGGCGGCTTTCCAGCGCCTTGGCGCGGATTTCCTCCATGTCGAGGCGCTGGTCCTGCGGCCGCACCCCGTAGGAGACCACGTTGAACCATTTCCCCGACATGTTCACCGGCGAGCCATGGGTCAGGTGCCCGCCCGAGTTGAGGTCGAGCCCCATGAACGTGTCGCCCGGCTTCAGCAGCGCCAGGAACACCGCCTGGTTCATCTGGCTGCCGGAATTGGGCTGGACGTTGGCGAAGTTGCAGCCGAAAAGCTGCTTGGCCCGCTCGATCGCCAGGGTCTCGGCGATATCGACATATTGGCAGCCGCCGTAGTAGCGCTTGCCCGGATAACCCTCGGCATATTTGTTGGTCAGGACCGAGCCCTGAGCCTGAAGCACCGCCAGGCTGACGATGTTTTCCGAGGCGATCAGCTCGATCTCGTCGCGCTGGCGGCCAAGTTCGGCGGTGACGGCGCCGAAAAGCTCGGGGTCGCGCGAGGAAAGGGTTTCGGTGAAAAAGCCGGTGTCGCGGGTCATGCGCGTCTCCCTTTGGGCCAAAGCTGCGGCGGTATTTAGATCACCCCCGCCGCCGGGGAAAGGGCGTAAAGCGACGCCTGCCGGGCGCGGCGCGAAATCGGCGGGCGGTGCGGCCCCGGGGCCAGGCGGAAGCGGCCCGGTTGCGGGCGCCCGGGGGTGCCTTGCGGGCCACGCCCGGGCAGGGGCGCGGTCCGGGATCACGCCGGGGTTGAGTTTCCGCGCGCGCCCGGCAATGGTGCGGGCCGGGAGATCGCCATGACGACACGCATTAGGTTCACGGCCTCGAACGCGCCCGCGGCGCGAGAGGCGCTGGCGCGTCTGACCGCGCTTTACGGTCAGGCCGAGGCGCGGCGCGCCGATGTCGTCGTGGCCCTGGGCGGCGACGGTTTCATGCTGGAGACGCTGCACGCGCCCGCCTCGCGCGATCTGCCGGTCTATGGCATGAACTGCGGCACCATCGGCTTTCTGATGAATGCCTATCAGGAGGACGATCTGCCCGCCCGGCTTCAATCGGCCGAGGCCGAGATCCTCAACCCCCTGTCGATGCGGGCCGAGAATGCCCGGGGCCGCAGCACGCAGGCGCTGGCGATCAACGAGGTCTCGCTCTTGCGCCAGGGGCCGCAGGCCGCCAAGCTGCGGATCGCCATCGACGGGCGCGAGCGGATGGCCGAGCTTGTCTGCGACGGGGCGCTGGTGGCGACGCCCGCGGGCTCCACCGCCTACAACTATTCCGCCCATGGCCCGATCCTGCCCATCGGCGCCGATGTGCTGGCGCTGACGGCGATGTCGGCCTTCCGCCCCCGCCGCTGGCGCGGCGCGCTCTTGCCGAAGACGGCCGAGGTGCGGTTCGACGTGCTGGAGCCGGAGAAGCGCCCGGTGATGGTGGATGCCGACAGCCGGTCCTCGGTGCGCGACGTGGTCTCGGTCGTGGTGCGGTCCGAGCCGGGGGTGCGCCACCGGCTGCTCTTCGACCCGGGGCATGGGCTGGAAGAGCGGCTGATTCGCGAGCAATTCGTCTGAGACCTGAGACCTGAGACCTGAGACCTGAGACCTGAGACCTGAGACGCGACCCCTCGGGGGACGGACGGATTCCTCCCGGGCCGGACCGATGCGCAGTTTCAGCCCTCCGTCCCGGGCCCTCGGTCCCCGCCCGCCCCTCAGCCCCTGGCGAGGCCGAGGGTTCGCAGCGCCGCCGCGATCTCGTCGAGGATCGCCGGATCGTCGATGGTCGCGGGCATCTTCCAGGGCTGGCTGTCGGCGATCTTGACCATGGTCGCGCGCAGGATCTTGCCCGAGCGGGTCTTGGGCAGACGCTCGACCACCACGGCGCGTTTGAAATCCGCCACAGGGCCGATCTTTTCGCGCATCAAGGCGACGCATTCCCCGACTACCTCGGCATGGGGCCGCGCGGTGCCCTTGTTGAGGCACAGGAAGCCAAGGGGCGATTGGCCCTTCAGATCATCCGCCACCCCGATCACCGCGCATTCCGCCACCTCGGGATGCGAGGCGAGGACCTCTTCCATCGCGCCGGTCGACAGCCGGTGGCCCGCGACGTTGATCACATCATCGGTGCGCGCCATGATGTAGAGATAGCCGTCCTCGTCGACGTAGCCCGCATCGCCGGTCTCGTAATAGCCGGGGAAATGGCTCAGATAGCTTTTCAGGAACCGCTCTTCCGCGTTCCAAAGCGTGGGCAGCGTGCCGGGGGGCAGCGGCAGCTTGACCGCGATGGCGCCAAGCGTGCCCGGCGCGACCGGATGGCCGCCTTCGTCCAGCACCTGCACGTCATAGCCCGGCATCGGCACCGAGGGGCTGCCGGGCTTCACCGGAAGCTGCTCGATCCCCATCGGATCGGCGGCGATGGCCCAGCCGGTCTCGGTCTGCCACCAGTGGTCGATCACCGGCACCTTCAGATGGCGCTGCGCCCAGGCGATTGTGTCGGGGTCGGCGCGCTCGCCGGCCAGGAAGCAGTATTTCAGATGCTTCATGTTGTATTCGTTGACGAATGCGCCCTCGGGATCCTCGCGCTTGATGGCGCGCAGCGCGGTGGGGGCGGTGAAGAAGCTTTTCACCTTGTTTTCCGAGATCACCCGCCAGAAGGTGCCCGCATCGGGCGTGCCGACGGGCTTGCCCTCGAAAACCACGGTGGTGCAGCCCTTCAGCAGCGGCGCATAGCAGATATAGCTGTGGCCGACGACCCAGCCCACGTCCGAGGCGGCCCAGAACACCTCGCCCGGTTCCATGTCGTAGATCGCTTTCATGGTCCAGTGCAGCGCGACCAGATGGCCGCCGGTCGGGCGCACCACGCCCTTGGGCGCGCCGGTCGTGCCCGAGGTATAAAGGATATAGGCCGGGTGGTTGCCCGCGACCGGGACGCATTCGGCGGGTTCGACGCCGTATTGGAAGGTGTGCCAGGCGACGTCGCGCCCCTCGATCAGCTTGGCGACCTCTTGCTCGCGCTGGAAGATCACGCAGAAATCGGGCTTGTGCGCGGCCTGTTCGATGGCCGAATCCAGAAGCGGCTTGTAATGCACGATGCGCGAGGGCTCGATCCCGCAGGAGGCGGCGATGATCGCCTTCGGCTTGCAATCGTCGATGCGGACGGCCAGTTCGTTGGCGGCGAAACCGCCGAAGACCACCGAATGGATCGCGCCCAGCCGGGCGCAGGCCAGCATGGCCTCCAGCGCCTCGGGGATCATCGGCATGTAGATGATGATGCGGTCGCCCTTTTCCACGCCCTTGGCGCGCAGGGCGCCGGCCAGGCTCGCGACGCGGGCCTGCAACTCCTTATAGGTGATGCCCTTCTTCAGATGGGTCACCGGGCTGTCGTGGATGATGGCAAGCTGGTTGCCGCGTCCTGCCTCGACATGGCGGTCCACCGCGTTCCAGCAGGTGTTGACCAGCCCGTCGGTGAACCATTCGTAAAGGGGGGCGCGGCTGGAATCGAGGGCGCGGCCCGGCGGCTTCACCCAGTCGATGCCCTGAGCGGCCTCCATCCAGAACGCCTCGGGGTCGGCCTGCCACCGGCCATAGATCTCCGCATATCCCATCCCGTCTGTCTCCTCCAAGACCTTGCCATTTGTTAGGACGGCAAAGGAGGGTGCGCAACTTTCTTGCCGCAGGGCGGGGCTGTTCGGCGGGGATTATTTGCACAAATTCGCGAAATCGGCTTGCAAAACTATGCAAAGCGGGTTCCGGGGTAAAATCTGGCGCTAACTCGGCGGAACTTTGCAAACTTCGGGCCGGATCCGGCCCGAAGAGGCGCGCGTAGGCTGATTCTCAGCCGTAGCTTGCAACCGGAGTGCCCGCGATCGCCGACATGTTCAGCAGCCCGCGGGCCGAGATCGCCGGGGTCACCACATGGGCCTTGTTGCCCATGCCGATCAGGATCGGCCCGACCTCAAGCCCGCCCGCCTTCATCTTGAGGATGTTCCTGACCCCCGAGGCGGTGTCGGCCGAGGCGAAGACCAGCACGTTCGCCGCGCCCTCCAGCCGCCCGCCGGGCAGGTGGCGGTCGCGCAGCGACTGGTCCAGCGCGGAATCGACGTTCATCTCGCCCTCATAGGCGAAATCGGGCTGGCGGGCGTCCAGGAGTTCCAGCGCCGCCCGCATCCTCTGGCCGGTCGAGACCTCCATATTGCCGAACTGGCTTTGCGAGCACAGCGCGATCTTCGGCTCCAGCCCGAAGCGGCGGACATGGCGCGCGGCCCCCAGCACGGTCTGGGTGATCTCTTCCGGCGTCGGCTCGGCATGGACATGGGTGTCGGCGATGAAGAGGGGGCCGTCCTCCAGGATCAACAGCGACAGCGCGCCCACCGGATGCAGGCCGCCCCGGGCGAGGATCTGGCGGATGTAGTTCAGATGCCAATGATATTGCCCGAAAGTGCCGCAGATCAGGCTGTCGGCCTCGGCGCGATGGACCATGACGGCGGCGATGGCGGTCGAGTTCGTGCGCATGATCGCCCGCGCGATGTCGGGCGAGACGCCGCGCCGCGCCATCAACTCGGCATAGGTGCCCCAATAGTCGCGGTAGCGGTGGTCGTTCTGCGGGTTCACGATCTCGAAATCGCGGTCGGGGCGGATCGACAGGCCCGCGCGCTCGGCCCGGGCGGCGATCACTTCGGGGCGGCCGATCAGGATCGGCACGTCGGTGGTCTCTTCCAGCATGGCATTGGCGGCGCGCAGCACGCGCTCGTCCTCGCCCTCGGCGAAGACGATGCGGCGCGAGGCGCGGGCGGCGGCCTCGAAGACCGGGCGCATGATCATCGCCGATTTGAACACCGAGCCGTCAAGCCGCTCCTTGTAGGCCTCAAGGTCGTCGAGCGGGCGGCTGGCGACGCCGGTGCGCATCGCCGCCCCGGCCACCGCGCTGGCCACTACGCCCATCAGGCGGGGGTCGAAGGGCTTGGGGATCAGGTAATCGGCGCCGAAGGTCATCTGCTCGCCCTTGTAGGCGGCGGCCTCGGCCGAGGTGGTGGCGCGCGCCAGCGCCGCGATCCCCTCGATGCAGGCGATCTCCATTTCCTTGTTGATCGTGGTCGCCCCCACGTCCAGCGCGCCCCGGAAGATGAAGGGGAAGCACAGCACGTTGTTGACCTGGTTGGGGAAATCCGACCGCCCTGTCGCGATGATCGCATCGGGCGAGACCGAGCGCACCTCGTCGGGCAGGATCTCGGGCGTGGGATTGGCCAGCGCGAAGATGATCGGACGGGGCGTCATCTTCGCCACCATCGCGGGCGTCAGCACGCCCGGGCCGGAAAGGCCGAGGAAGAGGTCCGCGCCCTCGATCACATCCTCCAGCGTGGCTGGGGTGCTGCCCTGCGCGAAGGCTTCTTTCTGCGGCGTCATCTGACTGGCGCGGCCCTTGTAGACCAGCCCCTCCAGGTCGCACAGCCAGACATTCTCGCGCCGCACGCCCAGTTTCACCAGCATCTCCAGGCAGGCGATCCCCGCCGCGCCCCCGCCGGTCGAGACCACCTTGACGCTGTCGAAGCTTTTCCCCGCGACGATCAGCGCATTGGTGGCCGCCGCGCCGACCACGATGGCGGTGCCGTGCTGGTCGTCGTGGAAGACCGGAATCTTCATCCGCTCGCGGCAGAGTTGTTCAACGATGAAACAATCCGGCGCCTTGATGTCTTCCAGGTTGATGGCGCCGAAGGTCGGCTCCAGCGCGCAGACGATATCGGCCAGCCGCTCGGGGTCGGCCTCGTTCACCTCGATGTCGAAACAGTCGATATTGGCGAATTTCTTGAACAGGACAGCCTTGCCCTCCATCACTGGCTTCGAGGCCAGCGCGCCGATATTGCCCAGCCCCAGGACGGCGGTGCCGTTCGTGACCACCGCGACCAGATTGCCGCGCGCGGTGTAGCGGCTGGCGGTGGCCGGGTCGGCCTTGATCTCGAGGCAGGCCTCGGCCACGCCCGGCGAATAGGCCCGCGACAGGTCGCGCCCGTTGGCAAGCGGCTTGGTCGCCCGGATCTCAAGCTTTCCCGGCTTGGGAAACTCGTGATAGGCCAGCGCCGCCGCGCGTGCCGCCTGCGCGGCTTCGTCCTGCATACCCTTGCTCATCCCGCCCTCCTCCGAAGATGGTTCAGCCTTAAACCATCTTTTCGCGCTGTCCAATCCGGCTCTTGCCGCCAATTTGGCATGGCGGTGTTGCGATTTGCTGACGCGGGGCGGCAGGGATCCGGTTTTTCCGCGCCGCTTTCGCATTTGCATTCCCGCCCCGACCCGTCTATGAGGGCGCGCGCCGCCATGCACCCTTGGAGGATGGCGGCCTTAACGCATGGAGAGAACCAATGGCACGCGAGATCCCCGATCTTGAGGCCGTGGTGCGGACGGGGACAGGCAAGGGGGCCGCCCGTCAAGCCCGCAGAGAGGGCAACGTACCCGGTATCGTTTATGGCGACGGCAAGGAGCCGGTCGCGATCAACGTGAACTACAACTATCTTCTGAAGCGCCTGAAGGCCGGCCGCTTCCTGCAGACGCTCTTCAACCTCAAGGTCGAAGGCCAGCCGGATGTGCATGTGATCTGCCGCAACGTGCAGCGCAACATCGTCAAGGATCTTCCGACCCATGTCGATTTCATGCGCATTCACGACAATTCGCGCATCAATCTGTTCATCCACGTCGATTTCGTCAATGCGGACAAGGCCCCGGGCCTGAAGCGCGGCGGCACGCTGACGGTGGTCCGTCACGAGGTCGAGCTGGAAGTGCTGGCCTCGGACATCCCGGACCACATCACCGTGGATCTGGAAGGCAAGCAGATCGGCGACGTGATCCATATCAGCGACGTGACGCTGCCCAAGGGCGCGAAGCCCACGGTCGAGCGCAACTTCGCCATCGCCAATATCGCCGCGCCCTCGGGCCTTGCGGTCGCCGATGAGGCCGAAGCCGAGGCCTGAGCCCCGGCGCGCTGCGGCGCAGCCTTTTGAGGATCCAGACGGGGGGCCATCGGTCCCCCGTCTGCTTTTCGGGCGGGTGATTCCCTTGCCGCCCGGGCCCTGTGGTGGGGGCAGGAAAGGCAAGAGCGCCTCAGGCGGTGATCTTCAGGCTTTGCACCGATTCGAAGATTTCAAGCTGCGGCGGTCCGGCCAGCACTTCCTTCATCGAGGCGCCGCCCTTGTGGGAGTCGCGGAAGGCCTCGGATTTCGTCCAGTTGCGGAACGAGGCCTCGTCCTGCCACATCGCATGCGAGGCATAAAGCTGAAGCCCGTCCACCACCGGCCCCTTGAACAGGTCGAAGCTGACGAAACCGGGCATCTTGAGCAGATGGCTGTCGCGGTCCTTCCAGACCGCCTCGAAAGCGGCCTCCTGGCCGGGTTTCACCTTGAAACGGTTCATGGTCAGATACATCGGTGGTCCCTCCTGATCGGAAAATGCGGGCGGTTCTGGCTGGCTTGGACCGTGCCCCGGCGCCGAAGGGGCGCGGGGGCGGGGTCTGGCTTGGGCCGAG
Organism: Pseudogemmobacter sonorensis; assembly: GCF_042762395.1. Taxonomy (NCBI): domain Bacteria; kingdom Pseudomonadati; phylum Pseudomonadota; class Alphaproteobacteria; order Rhodobacterales; family Paracoccaceae; genus Pseudogemmobacter; species Pseudogemmobacter sonorensis. The sequence goes on along the minus strand of NZ_JBEFZE010000024.1, from coordinate 35,829 downwards.
GCTCGGGCAACCGGCGGCGAAGGTCAAGGCGCCCGCCCCGTGACGGATCGCCCCGTGGCTGCTGGATCTGCGGCCGCCCGTCCTGCGGCTTCCCCGCACGGCGGTCGAAAGGTCAGGCGGGCGGCGGCCGAGCGGGGCGGTCAGAGGGGCGGCGCGATCCGCTCCCACACCACCGTCGCGCCGCGCGAGCCCTCGGGCGTATAGGCGAAACCGGCGGCGGAAAATGCGTCGAAAAGCTGCCTCACGCCCTCGCCACCATAGATCCGGGGGTGGATTTCCGCCACGATCACCCGCAGCGCGCGGGCTTCGGGCGTGGCCAGCGCGGCGGCGGTCAGCACGTCGATCTCAGCCCCCTCGATATCGCATGACAGCACGGTCGGGCGATGCCAGGCCAGAAGCGCCGCCAGATCCAGCACGGGGACCGCGACCACCCGCCCGGGCAGCGCCTCGCCATCCTCGCGCCGGAGCGCCGAGGCCCAGAAGGCGGGCCGTTGCAGGAAATCGACCGTCGCCCCGTCGCCCGCCGTCACCGCGCCATGTCGCAGCGCCGCCGCGCCATATCCGTTGCGCGCCAGGTTCGCGCGCGCCAGTTCCAGCGTTTCCGGCCCGGCCTCGACCCCCGCCACTGCCGCCGCGCCGATCTCGCGCGCGGCCAGGGCGCAGAGATAGCCAAGCCCGGCCCCCAGGTCTAGGAACCGGTCGCCCGCGCGCAGATGGCGCAGGATGGCATCGGCTTCGGTGTTCTCGTAGCGGCCCGAGGCAAGCGCCCGCTCCAGCCCGCCGCGCAAAGCCGCATCGGGAAGCTCAAGCACCAGGCCGCGCAATTCGAATCTGGCCATGATCTCTCCGATGGTCCGGTCTGTCGGGGGCCGGGCGGTTGAGCGCGCGGCCCCCCGAGGCTATAGGGGGCGGGGCGGCGGGCGCAAGCCGGGCGCGGCAACCCGGAAGGGAAGGGGGCGGCAATGAAGCTATTCGTGGGCCTTGGCAATCCGGGCGCGAAATATGCGGCCAACCGGCACAATATCGGCTTCATGGCGCTGGACCGCATCGCCGCGGACCACGGTTTTTCGCCCTGGCGGCGCGGCTTTCAGGGTCAGGTCAGCGAGGGGCGGCTCGGCCCGGGCAAGGTGATCCTTCTCAAGCCCGAGACTTTCATGAACCTCTCGGGCCAGTCGGTGCGGGCGGCGATGGATTTCTACAAGCTCGGCCCCGATGCGATCACGGTCTTTCACGACGAACTGGACCTGGCCCCCGGGAAATGCCGGGTGAAACAAGGCGGCGGCCATGCCGGGCACAACGGGCTGCGCTCGCTTCACGGCCATATCGGCGAGGCCTATGGCCGCGTGCGGCTGGGGATCGGCCATCCCGGCCACAAGGATGCGGTGGCGCATTACGTTCTGCATGATTTCGCCAAGGCGGATCAGGACTGGCTGGACGATCTGCTGCGCGGGATCTCGGACGGCGCGGCGGCGCTGGCCGAGGGCGATGCGGCGCGCTTCATGAATGCGGTTTCCCTGCGCGTGGCGCCGCCCCGGTCCTCGACCGGCGAGGGCGGCGGGGTGAAGGCCGGTGCGAAAGATTCCGGTGCGAGAAATCCCGAGACCGCGGCGCGGGCGGCACGGCAGGCCGATGCCCCCGCTGCGGAGCAGGCCGCGCCCGACCCCCGCAGCGCCATGCAACGCCTGATCGACAAGTTCCGCTAAGCCAACAGGGTGCGGAAAAGTCATGCAGCCACCTCGGCTTGCGCGGAGAATCGGCAAATCGGTCCGATTGCGGAAAAATATGCGCGGATTTAATATATTATATTGATAATAAATGAAAAATTTTACCGCAAGGCGGTCCAGAAACATTTTTTCGGTAGCCTGCCTGGGCGCATCGACCCGCGCCGAGCCGGTTGGCGCTTGCGCCAGAGGCGAGGACCCGGCGCGCGGCGGAACGCCGCTCCGCAGAACCGGGGGGGGCATCAGGTGCCGCGCGGCTTGGCGCGGAGCGTCGGTTCGGCCTCGGTCGGATCCTCGGGCCAGGGATGGCGCGGATACTGGCCGCGCATGTCCTTCCTGACATCGGCATAGGATCTGGCCCAGAACCCCGGCAGATCCAGCGTCACCTGCACCGGGCGCTGCGCGGGCGACAGCAGCGTCACTCGCAGCGGCAGCCGGTCCTGGCCGACCACCGGATGCCGGGTCACCCCGAACATTTCCTGCAACCGGACCGAGATCGCCGGATGTTCGCCCTCGTAGTCGATGGGCACCTGGCGGCCCAGGGGCGTGGTGAAATGGGCGGGCGCAAGCCGGTCGACCTCGGCCATCCTCTCCCAGCCGATCCGCGCGCGCAGGGGCTCGGCCAGGTCGAGGCGCCTGAGGTCCGCCACGTTTCGCGCACCGCCCAGGAAGGGCAGGATCCAGCCGCCATCGGCCAGAAGGTCCGCATCGCCGACCTCGGGCCAGTCCGGGCCGCGCGCCAGCGCGATCCGGGCGCGCAGCCGCGCGGCGGCGGGGCTCCAGTTCAGCCCGGTCTCGCGCAGGCCCTCGAAGGCCGCGCGCGCCAGCGCTTCGGGCGGGGCGTCGGGCCAGGGGCGCTCGTCGAGGACCAGCGCGCCGAGGGCTTCCTGCCGCAGGGCGCGGATCCGGCCCTCGCGGCTGTTCCATTCCACCACCTCACGCCAGCGGATCCGGGCGCCATGGACCTCGCGCAATTCGGCCTCGGCCAGGGCGGTCCCCTGCCGGACCCTGGCCTCGCGCGGATCGCCGTTCAGATCGGTCGCCACGATCAGCCGCGCGCGGCCGAGCGCGGTGCCCTCGGCCACCAGCGCGCCCTTGCCGCCCGAAAGCAGATAGCGCGGCGCCTCGCCCCGGCGGCGCAGCCCGATCCGGTCGGGATAGGCCAGCGCGGCCATCTGGCCAAGCGACAGGTTTTTCCGGCCCGGCCCCGCGGCGCGCGCCAGCCGCTTTGCCTCCTGCCGGATGCGCTCGATCGCGGGGCGGCTGGCCTCGGGCGGGGGCCGGTCGATCGCATTCAGCCGAAGCGCCAGATCGGGGCCCGCGCCGCGCAGGGGGTCGCGCTCTTCCAAGAGCGCGGCCAGGGGCGCGGCCGCGGGGCCCGCTAGTTCCAGCATATGCGCAAGGCGCGGATGCAGGGGTAGCGCGGCCAGCCTGCGGCCGTGCGCGGTGATCCGGCCCGCCTCGTCCAGCGCGCCGAGGCCGTGCAGCAGCCCCCGCGCCTCGGCCAGCGCGGCGGCGGGCGGGGGCGTCAGGAAGGGCAGGTCCGAGGCGCCCCAAAGCGCGAGTTCCAAAGCCAGCGGCGCCAGATCGGCGGCCTCGATCCCGGCGGGGGGAAAGGCGGCCAGCGCGCCTTCCTCTCCCCGGCTCCACAGCCGGTAGCAGATGCCCTCGGCCACCCGCCCGGCCCGGCCCCGGCGCTGCTCGGCCTCGGCCCGGCTGACCCGCTCGGTCACCAGCCGCGACATGCCCGAGGCCGGATCGAACCGCGCCCGCCGCGCCCGCCCGCCATCGACCACCACCCGGATGTCGGGCAGCGTCAGCGAGGTTTCGGCGATAGAAGTCGCCAGCACCAGCTTGCGCAGGGGCGCGGCCACCGGCGCCAGAGCCGCCCGCTGCGCCGCCAGATCCATCGCGCCGTAAAGCGGGCGGATCGCGAGGCGGTCCCCCTCGCCCGTCCCCAGCAGCGCCGCGACCCGGCGGATCTCGCCCTCGCCGGGCAGGAAGACCAGCATGCCGCCCTCGGTCTCCTCCAGCGCTTCGCGCACCAGCCCCGCCACCGCCGCCTCGAAGCGCAACGAGGCATCCACCGGGCGCGGCAGCCAGCGGGTCTCGACCGGAAAGGCCCGGCCCTCGGCCGTCACCATCGGCGCATCGTCCAGAAGCGTCGCGACCGGCGCGGCATCCAGCGTGGCCGACATGACAAGGATCGCCAGATCCGGCCGCAGCGCCGTCCGCACCTCGATCGCCAGCGCCAGCCCGAGATCGGCGTTGAGCGAGCGTTCGTGGAATTCGTCGAAGATCAGGCAGGAGATGCCGGTCAGTTCCGCGTCCGACTGGATCATGCGGGTAAGGATCCCCTCGGTCACCACCTCGATCCGGGTGGCGGGGGACAGCTTCGCCTCGCCCCGGATCCGGTAGCCCACGGTCTGGCCGACCGCCTCGCCCAGGGTCTCGGCCATGCGCTCGGCGGCGGCGCGGGCGGCCAGGCGGCGCGGCTCCAGCATCACGATCCGGCCGGGAAACAGCCCCGAGGCCAGCAGGTCAAGGGGCACCAGCGTGGTCTTGCCCGCGCCGGGGGGCGCCTGCAGCACCGCGCGCCCGGCAAGGTCAAGCGCGGCGCGCAATTCGGGCAGGACGGAGGAGACGGGCAGGGCGGCGGTGGCGGTCATGGCGCCTTATGGCCGATTGCGTGGCGTTCTGGCCAGTGCGAAGCGGGGGTGGCGCGGAAGTCCGGTCGGCGCGAAGGTTCCGCCGGTGGGAAGCCCGGCTCTGGGCGTTGCGACGGACTTGCCAGCGCGAAGCTCGGGCCAGTGCGCATCCTCTCGATGTCGGTTGCATGGGCCCGCCCGGGGCTTTGCCGAGCCCGCCCCGGATCCGCGCCCCCCACAAGGTATCCGAGCCCCGGCGGCAGGGCGCCGGGACGGCTATCGCGGCTTTCCGGGCAGGGCCGGGCGTGATAGATCATGGCGCCATGACAACCCCTCTCCCCACCGCCCTTCCCAGCCCCGGCCTTCCCAGCAAGGACCAGATCCGCGAATGGATCGCCGAGAACCCCGGCCTTGCCTCGAAACGCGATATCGCCAAGGCCTTCGGGTTGAAGGGCGATGCCCGCGCCGATTTGCGCCGCCTCCTGCGCGAGATGGAGGCCGAGGGCGATCTGGCAAAGGGCGCGCGGCGCGTCGCAGTCGCGGGGGAACTGCCGCCGGTCGCGCTGCTCAAGGTGCTGGCGCCCGATGCGGCGGGCGACAATTTCGCCGAAACCCTTGAGGCGGGCGTGGATCAGGGCGATGCGCGCATCCTGATCGTGGCGAAGAAAGGCGATCCGGCGCTTGGCGCGGGCGACCGCATCCTTGCCCGGCTGGCGAAGGTGGATCGCGACGACCATGAATGGGAGGCGCGGCTGATCCGCAAGATCGGCTCGAATCCGCTGCGCGTGCTGGGGGTGTTTCGCAAGGGGTCCGAGGGTGGGCGGATCGTCCCGGTCGACAAGGGCGAGGGCCGCGAATGGCGCGTCCGCGCCGAAGACGACATGGAGGCCCGCGATGGCGAGTTGGTCGAGGCCGAGGCCGCCGGCAACCGCCGCCTGGGCCTGCCGCAGGCGAAAGTGGTCGCGCGGCTGGGGGATCCGGCGGGGCCGCGCGCGGTCTCGCTGATCGCGATCCACCAGCACGGCATTCCCGACCGCTTCCCCGATCCCGTCCTGGCCGAGGCCGAGAACGCCCCCCCCTTCGCCATGGAACACCGCACCGACCTGCGCGACCTGGCCCTGGTCACCATCGACCCGTCGGATGCGCGCGACCGCGACGATGCCGTCCTTGCCATGGCCGATCCCGAGGCGGGCAATCCCGGCGGTCATGTGATCTGGGTCGCCATCGCCGATGTGGCGGGCTATGTGCGCCCGGGCTCGGCCTTGGACCGCGAGGCGCGGCGGCGCGGAAATTCCACCTATTTCCCCGACCGGGTGGTGCCGATGCTGCCCGATGTGCTGTCGGGCGACCTGTGCAGCCTGCATGAACATGTCGACCGGCCCTGCCTGGCGGTCAGGATGCGGATCGGCGCCGATGGCGCGCTGGTCAGCCACCGTTTCGTGCGGGGCGTCATGCGCTCGCGCGCCAGTCTCGAATACGGGCAGGTCCAGCGCGCGGTCGACGGCGATCCCGATCCGGTGACCGCGCCCCTGCTGGAGCCGGTGCTGCGCCCGCTTTACGCCGCCTATGAAAGCCTGCGCCGCGCCCGCGCCCTGCGCCAGCCGCTGGAGCTTGATCTGCCCGAGCGCCAGATCGTGCTTTCGGACGAGGGCAAGGTCCTTTCGGTCGATTTCAAGGAAAGGGTGGATGCCCACCGGCTGATCGAGGAATTCATGGTGCTGGCCAATGTGGCCGCCGCCGAGGAGCTTCAGCGCCTCAGGCAGCCGCTGCTCTACCGCGTGCATGAAGAGCCCAGCCCCGAGAAGCTCGATGCGCTGCGCGAGGTGGCCGAGGCCTCGGGCTTCACGCTGGCCAAGGGCCAGGTGCTGAAGACCGCGCATCTGAACAACCTCTTGCGCCAGGCCGAGGGCAGCGAATTCGACGAGCTGGTGAATATCTCGACCCTGCGCTCGATGACACAGGCCTATTACAACCCGCAGAATTTCGGCCATTTCGGGCTGGCTCTGCGCAATTACGCCCATTTCACCAGCCCGATCCGGCGTTATTCCGACCTGATCGTGCATCGCGCGCTGATCCGGAGCCACGGCTGGGGCGACGACGGGCTCTCCGCCGTCGACATCGAGGGACTTGAGGAAACCGCCAAGCTGATCTCGGACGCCGAGCGCCGCTCGATGGCGGCCGAGCGCGATACGGTGGACCGCTACCTTGCCGCCTGGCTTTCCGACCGGGTGGGGGCGGAATTCGGCGGCCGCGTCTCGGGCGTGCAAAGGTTCGGGCTCTTCGTCAAGCTGGACGAAAGCGGCGCCGACGGGCTGGTGCCGATCCGTTCGGTCGGGCGGGAATTCTTCCATTTCGATCCCGGCAGCCAGACCATCATGGGCGCCGATACCGGGCTGACCATCGGCGTCGGCCAGAGGGTGCGGGTCCGGCTGGCCGAGGCGGTGCCGGTGACCGGCGGGCTGATGCTGGAGCTGCTGGAGGTCGAGGATCGCGCCTTGCCCCCGGGCCGTGGTCCGAAGCGCGGCAAGGCGCCCCGTCGCCTGGCCGAGCGGGCGGCGCGCAAGCATAGGGTGGTGAGGCGGCGGAAATGACCCTGCGCCGGGCCCTGGCCGCTGTCCTTGCCACCACCCTTGTCGCCGCCACCGCCCCGGCGCGCGGCCAGCCCCTTGAGGGCGAGGAGGGAGAGGCCATGGCCGCCACGCCCGCTCAGGAAGAACCGGCTGACGGGGCCGGGTTCGGCGACTGGCTGGCGGCTTTCCGCCCCCGGGCCATCGCCGCCGGTCTGGATCCCGCCGGTCTCGACGCCGCCCTGCGCACGGCCGAATTCCTGCCCGATGTGGTGCGGCGCGACCGCAGCCAGAACGAATTCACCCGCACGATCTGGGATTACCTCGATATCGCGGTTTCCGAGGACCGGGTGGCGCTTGGCAAGGCGGCCTTGGCCGAACATGGCGCGCTGCTTTCGCGGATCGAGGCCGCCTACGGCGTCCGCAAGGAGGTCGTCGTGGCGGTCTGGGGGCTGGAAAGCGGCTATGGCGGCTGGCGCGGCGCGACCGATACGGTCTCGGCGCTGGCCACGCTGGCCCATGACGGGCGGCGCGGCGCCTTTTTCGAGGCGCAGTTGATCGAGGCGCTGCGTATCCTTGAAGGCGGCCATGTCGCGCGCGCGGCCATGGTGGGAAGCTGGGCGGGCGCCATGGGGCACACGCAGTTCATGCCGACAAGCTGGGCCGAATTCGCGGTGGATTTCGACGGCGACGATCGCCGCGACATCTGGAGCGACGATCCGGCGGATGCCCTGGCCTCGGCGGCGAATTACCTGGCGCATTGGGGCTGGGACGCCGCCTTGCCCTGGGGGCTTGAGGTGCGCCTGCCCGAGGGGTTCGACTACGACCAGACCTCCGAGCGGGTGGTGAAGCCCGTCGCCGACTGGCGCGCGATGGGGGTCCGCCCCATGGCCGGGGGCGCGCTGCCGGAGGGGGCCGAGGCTTCGGTCCTGCTTCCCGCCGGATCGACCGGACCGGCCTTTCTGATCTATCCGAATTTCCAGGTGATCGAGCGCTACAACCGCGCCGATGCCTATGTGATCGCCATCGGCCATCTGGCCGACCGGATCGCGGGCGGGCCGCCGATCCGGGCCGACTGGCCGCGCCAGTGGCGCGCGCTCTCGCTCGACGAGCGGAAGGAGTTGCAGCATCTGCTGACGGTCGCGGGCTTCGACGCCGGGGGCGTGGATGGCCGGATCGGCCCGAAGACCATCGCGGCGGTCAAGGCCTGGCAGAAGGCGCGGGGGCTGGTGCCGGACGGTTATGCCAGCCCGGATGTGCTTGACGCCCTGCGCGGGGGGTGAGGGGCGGCGCTTCCGGTCCTGCGATCCCGCGTCGGGACTTGCGGCGGCATGGCTTTCGTGTCCCGGCCTTTCATGCTTCTGCTTCTCCCGCGCCGGGCTTTCACGAGACTGTGAGATGCTGCGAGCGCATGGTCGGCTGTTCGCATGCCGAAGCATGTGGTTAGACTTGCTTCAATTCGTCCAGCATTCGGAGCCAGACATGAAGATCGCCCTTATCGCCGCTTTCGGCCTCAGCCTTGCCGCCGGGCTGGCCCCCGGATTTGCCCCCGCGCCCGCCCGCGCCAATGACGCGCCGACCGTGCCCGAGGCCGTCGCCCGCGCCGAGGTGATGAAAACGATCGGCGCGCAGGTGAAGGTTCTGGGCGACATGGCGGGCGGACGCACCGATTTCGACGCCGGTGCCGCGACCCAGGCGCAGACCGCGCTGGTCGAGGCCGCCGCCAGCCTCGGCACGGTGTTCGAGACCGAGGGCGCCGCCGACCCGGCCTCGGAATCCGCGGCCGTGATCTGGACCGATTGGGAGGGCTTCATGGCCGAGGCCGACAAGCTGCTGGCGGCGGCCGAAGGCCTCGACCCCGCCTCGCTCGATGGCGTCAAGGCGGGCATGTCCGCCGTGGGGGGCACCTGCCGCGCCTGCCATTCGGTCTATCGCGAGTGAGGGCGCCGCCCGAGGGGGCGCCGTTTTCCGCACCGCCCGCAGGTGAAAGAGGCCCGGCCCGGATCCTTCCGGCCGGGCCTTTGCCGCTCGCGGGGGGGCGGATCAGCTACAGGTGATCCGCTCGATCCTGCCGCCCTCGTCGATCCAGAAGTTCAGCCGCTCGGCGCGGTAATCCATCGTCACCGCCATGCCCGGTTCGATCACCCGGACGGGCCCTTGCAACTGCAGCCCGGCGATGCGGCCGCGATCCTCGCCCACCAGGGCCTGAAGCGGGGCCGCGCCGCAGGTGTCGGGTGCCGCCGGGTCCGAGGGGGTGCAGGCCGCAAGCGTCCCCCCCGACATGACCCCGATCATGATACGGGCAAGCCCTGCGGCGCCCCTTTGCGTGAAAGGCATGCCATCCTCCGCCTTGCCGTTGTCTTCTGCCGTGCCGGATGATCGCCCATTCCCGCTTTCGGGTCCAGCGGCCCGGCATCGGATCGGCGGGGAATGGCGCCGCCGCGTTTGCATTCCGGCTTCGGCTGTCGCATGACTGACCCAGCATCTGTGACCGTCAAAGGGAGGGACCCATCCAATGCGCACCCGTGCCGCCGTTGCCGTAGCCCCGGGCAAGCCGCTCGAAATCATGGAGGTGAACCTCGAAGGCCCGAAACGGGGCGAGGTTCTGGTCGAGATCAAGGCGACCGGCATCTGCCACACCGACGAATTCACCCTGTCGGGCGCGGATCCTGAAGGCATCTTCCCCGCGATCCTGGGCCATGAGGGCGCGGGCGTGGTGGTCGAGGTGGGCGAGGGCGTCACCTCGCTGAAACCCGGCGATCACGTCATCCCGCTCTATACCCCGGAATGTCGCGAATGTCCGTCCTGCCTGTCGCGCAAGACCAACCTCTGCACCGCGATCCGCGGGACGCAAGGCCAGGGGCTGATGCCGGACGGCACCACGCGGTTCTCGATGCTGGATGGCACGCCGATCTACCACTACATGGGCTGCTCGACCTTCGCCAACCACACCGTCCTGCCCGAGATCGCGCTGGCCAAGGTCGACCCCGAGGCGCCTTTCGACAAGATCTGCTGTATCGGCTGCGGCGTCACCACTGGCATCGGCGCGGTTCTGAACACCGCGCAGGTCGAGATCGGCGCGAAGGCGGTGGTCTTCGGCCTGGGCGGCATCGGGCTGAACGTCATCCAGGGCCTGAAGATGGCGGGCGCCGACATGATCATCGGCGTCGATCTGAACAACGACAAGAAGGAATGGGGCGAGAAATTCGGCATGACCCATTTCGTCAACCCCAGGGAGATCGAGGGCCCGGTCGTCAATCATATCGTCGAGCTGACCAAGACCCCCTTCGACCGGATCGGCGGGGCGGATTACAGCTTCGACTGCACCGGCAACGTCAAGGTGATGCGCGATGCGCTGGAATGCACCCATCGCGGCTGGGGCGTCTCGGTGGTGATCGGGGTGGCGCCCGCGGGGGCCGAGATCCAGACCCGCCCCTTCCAGCTTGTCACCGGGCGGGTGTGGAAGGGCACGGCCTTCGGCGGCGCGCGCGGGCGCACCGATGTTCCGAAGATCGTCGACTGGTATATGGATGGCAAGATCGAGATCGATTCGATGATCACCCACAAGCTGAGCCTTGAGGAGATCAACAAGGGGTTCGAGCTGATGCACGAGGGCAAGTCGATTCGCGCCGTCGTCGTCTACTGAGCGTGCGGCGGGGGGCCGGTGAGGCCCTCCGCCACCCTTGGCGGGCGCGCATTGCGCGCGTGCCGACAGTATGTCGAGTTATACGCCCCGAGGGTGGTGAGCACTCCTTGTCCGACCATCAAACCAGGGCTGACCCACTGTCGACCAAGCGGGACAAAGCGGTCATTCCCCAAGATGAACGGTTCTGTCCGGCGCGAGCGATCTGAGGAATGCCGTGTCGTGGCTGATCACTATTACCGCACCATCATAGGCAGCCAGCGCGGCCTCTAAGGCGGTTATCCCGTCCAGATCGAGGTGATTGGTCGGCTCGTCCAAGATCAGCAACATCGGCGGCGGCAGGGAGCCAAGGGCGCAGGCCAGACCGGCGCGCAGGCGCTCGCCCCCGCTCAATTCGCCCGCGTAGCGCAAGGCATCCGCAGCACGGAACCCGAACCGGGCCAGCGCGGCATGGGCCTTATGGATATCGGCCACGGGATTCAGGTGCAGGAAGTTATCGCGAAGGGTGCGGGCGGGGGCGAGCAGCCCGACATGTTGATCCAGCAGCGCGAACGGCACCATCACCTCCACCTGCCCGGATCGCGGCATGATCTGCCCGCGGATCATCTTCAAAAGCGTGGTCTTGCCGCTGCCGTTCGGCCCGGCAATGACGATACGTTCGGGGCCGGTGATTGTCAGCGACAGATCGCGGATGACGGGGTGGGCGGGATCATATCCGCCCGTCACCCCATCCAGTCGCAGCACGCTCCTGCCGGGGGCAAGGCCAGTCGGGGGAATCTCCATGCGCAGCGGTTGCAGGATTTCGATCTTCTCGCGTGCCGCGGACATCGCCTCGTCCGCCGCCGAGCGCCGGGCCTCATGCAAGCGCACACCTGCACCGCCCGAGGCTTCCGCGCGGCCCTTGGCCGCGTCCATCAGGATTTTCGGCTGATCGCCCTTCGCCCGCGCCCGGTGCCCGGCACTGTCCTTGCGCGCTTTGCGCTCGCTCGCCTGCTGCGCACGACGCGCAACATCTGAAAGGGCTTTTTCCGCATGGGCAAGATGGCGGGCCGCAGCATCGAGTTCCATATCCTTGCGCTGCCGGAAGGCGCTGTAATTCCCGCCATAACGGGTCGCGCCAAGCGAGGTCAGCTCAACAATGGCATCCATTTCTTCCAGAAGTTCCCGATCATGGCTGACGATGATCGCGCCGCCTGACCAACCCCGGAGGAGGTCAATCACCGCCCTGCGCCCCTCACGGTCGAGATTGTTCGTCGGTTCGTCCAGCAGCAGGAAATCCGGCTCTGCCAGGATCACGGCGGCAAGGGCGGCACGGCTGCGCTGTCCCCCGGAGAGCGTCGCCAGCGGCGTATGCGGTTCGGCGGATAAGCCGCAGCGCAAAAGCGCGGCCTCAATCCGTGCAGGCAAGGTCCAGTCGGCATCGGCCAGTTCATCGACTTGCGCCAACCCTGCCTCGGCCCGGCCCAGCACATCGAGCGCGGGCCGCACGCCGAACAGGTCTGCGATGGTGTCGTCTGGATGCTCGATCACATCCTGTCGCATCATGGCGATGGTGCCAGATATCTGCATCTGACCTGAAGCCGGATGCAGATCACCGGAAATCAGGCGCAGAAGCGTGCTCTTGCCGGAGCCATTGCGTCCGACGACGCCGGTCCGTTCAGGACCGAAGACCAGATTGAGGTCCGTGAAAAGCGGTGTGCCGTCTGGCGCGGACCAATAGATGCTGGACAGGGAAACGGATACAGGCATGGGGCAGAATTTCTCGCAGCGAAACCGAAGGGGTGAGGGCGGCGAGGTTCATGTCCATGTTTATGGTATCTCCATTGGCAGGATTTCTTGCAAGTAGTGCTCGTTTGGCAGCTTTGCAAGCCGGAGCCAACGGCAGTAATGGGCTCTTTACGTTGTTTTTGCGTCGATTCTTTACGTCGTTTTTGCGTCGATGAAGTGAGGCGCCGGTCGGGTCGGAAACCTGGCGGAAGGCCGGAATTATCGGACAGACGACAGCCGTTCAGGAACGTTGGCGGGTCGGAGACGGCTTGCATCGGTCTATTCCAGGCACACTTCGGGCGGGGCTGTGGCGCGGCACCCTCACCGGAGCGGGTTTCCGGGTGCGATCGCAGGTCGGAGCGATCCCCATCTCCTGACGAACGCGCGGTCCACGGGGTGCCGCGTCGTCGGGTCTCCGGTCCGGCCGTCGGCAGGTTTGGCGGCGCGGGGGCGGGAGGGGGCTTCCCGCCGCCCTCGCGATGGCGCATGATCGGGGGATGACAAACGAACGCTCTCCCCGCCTTTGCGTCCTTATCGACGCCGACAATGTTCCCGCAGGCTACGCCGATGCGATCTTCGACGAGATCGCCTCGCTTGGCGAAGCCTCGGTCCGCCGGATCTACGGCGATTGGTCGGCGGTGCGCCTCAACGCCTGGGCGCGCAAGGTCGCGGCGCTCGGCCTGGTGGCCGACCAGCAATTCGCCAATACCAAGGGCAAGAACGCCTCCGACATCGGCCTTGTGATCGCGGCGATGGATTTCCTGCATTCGGGCCTGTTCGACGGGTTCGTGCTGGTCTCCTCCGACAGCGATTTCACCCGCCTGGCGGCGCGGATCCGCGAACAGGGGCTCGATGTCTACGGCATCGGCGAAAAGAAGACGCCCGAGGCCTTCCGCATGGCCTGCAAACGCTTCATCTATGTCGAGAACCTGGGCGAGGCCGAGCCCGAGGGTGCGCGCGAGGCCGCGGGTTCCGGCGGCCTGGCCCGGCCCGGCGGCCCGGCGCGGGCGCCGGGAGAGGGGGGCGGCGGCTCGGCGGGCGACAAGGAACCCCCGGTCCGCGCCACCCCCCTGATCGCGGCGGCGATGCGGGCCATCGACCCCGAGGGCGAATGGTATTCGCTGGGCCAGATCGGCCAGTTCATCACCCAGGCCAGCCCCGATTTCGACACCCGGACCTATGGCGCGGCGAAGCTCTCCGACCTGATCCGCAAACTGCCGCGTTTCGAGGTCCGGCAAGAGGGCAACCAGTTGATGGTGCGCGACAAGGCCTGATCCGCCCTCCGGGCTGCGGGCCTGATCCGTCCTTCAGGCGGTGGGGGCCTGATCCGCCCCATACGCGGCGGGGCCTTGGCCCCGGGGCGGCAGGCCCGCGACTTGCGCCGATTCCCGCCGCCCGATGGATGCGCGGGAAAACGCCGCGCGAAAATCCGGCGCATCCGTAGAATATTATTCTACCGAACAGGCAAAAATCGCCCGCTCCCTTTCCTTGAACCCAAGGCCTTGCCCCAATTAGGGTGCGGGACCCGAGAGCCGGATGCCGCCCATGACGATGACGATTGCCAATCTTACCCGCCGCTTTGGCCAGACCGAGGTGCTGCGCGGTATCGACCTTGAGGTCGGCAAGGGCGAGCTGGTTGCGCTTCTGGGCCCGTCGGGCTCGGGCAAGACCACGCTTCTCAAGATCATCGCGGGGCTCGACTGGCCCGATGCCGGCAGCCTGACCATCGAGGGCGAGAACTGGCTGGCGCGCAAGGCGCAGGACCGTCAGACCGGCTTCGTCTTCCAGCATTACGCCCTTTTTCCGCATATGAAGGTGCGCGACAATATCGCCTTCGGGCTGACGGTGCGGCCCTCGGCCAGCCGCCCGCCGCCCAGGGCGATCGCCGCCCGGGTCGAGGAACTGCTGCATTTCCTTCAGATCACCCCCCTGGCCGACCGTTACCCGGCCGAGCTTTCGGGCGGCCAGCGCCAGCGCGTGGCGCTTGGCCGTGCCCTGGCCATCGAGCCGAAGGTGCTGCTTCTGGACGAGCCTTTCGGCGCGCTGGACGCCCAGGTGCGGCGCGACCTGCGGCGCTGGCTGCGCAATGTGCATGACGCGGCGGGGACCACGACCGTCTTCGTCACCCATGACCAGGAGGAGGCCTTCGAACTGGCCGACCGCGTCGTGGTCATGGGCGCGGGCCGGATCGAGCAGATCGGCCGCCCCGACGACATCTACGACCATCCGGCGACGCCTTTCGTCGCGCGCTTCCTGGGGCTGACGGTAGAGATTCCCGTCACCTTGCGGGCGGGCCGCGCCGAGGCGCCGGGGCTCGACGCTTCGTCATTGCCGTGCCGCGCGATGGCGGATGGCCCGGCGGTCCTGTTCCTGCGCCCGGCCGATATCACGCCGATCCCCGATCCCGAAGGCGCCTTCCGCGTCGTCGAGGTTTCGACCACCGGCGCGCTGACCCGGCTGCGGCTGGAAGGCCCGTCGGACTGTATCGCCGAGGCCGAGGTTCCCCGGCGCGCGGGCCAGAGCTTCGCCCTTGGCCAGACCCTTCGCCTCAGGCCCGAAGCGGGCCAGATCTTTCCGTTCCAGAATGCCCCGGGCGGCGCGCATCCCGCGCCCGAGCGCCGGGATCCCCCTCCGCCTCTTTCCACGATCAAGGAGTCCCTCTCGTGAAAACCCGCATTCTGGCCGCCGCCCTCGCGCTCGGCCTGACCACTCCCGCCGTCGCGCAGGACAAGCTGCTCAACGTCTCCTACGATATCGCCCGGGAATTGTTCGAGGCGATCAACCCCGTCTTCGCCGAGAAGTGGAAGGCCGAGACCGGGCGCGACCTGACCATCGACCAGAGCCATGCCGGCTCTTCGGCCCAGGCCCGCGCCATTCTGGAAGGGCTGCCCGCCGATGTGGTGACCTTCAACCAGGTCACCGATATCGACGTGCTGGTGAACGGCGGCCTGGTCGATCCCGACTGGCGCGAGGCCTTCGCCAACGAAGCCTCGCCCTATTATTCGCTGCCCTCGTTCCTGGTGCGCAAGGACAATCCCAAGAACATCCAGGACTGGTCCGATCTGGCCCGCGACGACGTGCAGGTGGTGATCCCCAATCCCAAGACCTCGGGCAATGCGCGCTACAGCTATCTGGCGGCCTATGCCTTCGGGCTGGACGCCAATGGCGGCGACCATGAAAAGGCGCAGGAATTCGTCAAGGCCTTCCTGGGCAACGTCCCGGTCTTCGCCACCGGCGGCCGCGCCGCGACCACGACCTTCGTCGAGCAGGGGATCGGCGACGTGCTGATCACCTTCGAGGCCGAGACCGGCGGCATCGCCGACCAATATGCCGCCGAGGGGCTGGTGCGGGTCACGCCCTCGCTGTCGCTGATCGCGGAATTCCCGGTCGCGGTGGTGACCGAGAACGCCCGCAAGGCGGGCAGCGAAGAGATGGCCAGGGCCTATCTGTCGTTCCTCTACACCGAGGAGGCGCAGCGTATCCTTGCCGATTTCTACTACCGCGTGAACGACGAGACCGTGAAGGCCGAGGTTGCCGACAGTTTCCACGAGCTCAAGCTGGTGACCGTGGGTGAGGTCTTCGGCGGCTGGGCCCAGATCTCGGCCGAGCATTTCGCCGAGGGCGGCATTCTCGACAGCCTGCTCGTCAACCAATGACGGCGATTTCCCCGCCCGCTTCGGTCTTGCGGCCGAAGCGGGTGCTTCCGGGTTTCGGACTGACCATGGGCATGACGCTGACTTACCTCGGTGTCATCGTCCTTTTGCCTGTCATCGCGCTGGTGCTGAAAGGGGCCGAGATCGGACCCGCCCGATTCTGGGCCATCGCCACCGCGCCGCGCACCATCGCCGCCCTGCAACTGACGTTGCTCGCGGGGGCGATGGCGACGGTCTTCAACGTGCTTTACGGGCTGCTGATGGCCTGGGTCCTGGTGCGCTACGACTTTCCGGGCAAGCGGTTGCTGGATGCGCTGATGGACATTCCCTTCGCCCTGCCGACCGCGGTGGCCGGGCTGACGCTGATGGCGCTGTTCTCGGCCAATGGCTGGTATGGCGCGGTGCTGGAGCCTCTGGGCCTGCCGGTGGTCTTCACCATCTGGGGCGTCGCCATCGCCATGGCCTTCACCTCGATCCCCTTCGTGATCCGCACGGTGCAGCCGGTGCTTGAGGATCTGGATCCGCAATACGAGCAGGCCGCGCTGACGCTCGGCGCCAGCCGCTTCACCATCTTCCGCCGCGTGGTGCTGCCGCAGATCACGCCCGCGCTGCTGGTCGGCACCACGCTGTCTTTCGCCCGCTGCCTGGGCGAATTCGGCGCCGTGGTCTTCATCGCCGGTAACCTGCCGATGAAGACCGAGATCGCCTCGCTGCTGGCGGTGATCCGGCTGGAGGAATACGACTACAACGGCGCCGCCGTGATCGCGCTGATCCTGCTGGCCATCGCGCTGGTGTTGCTGGGGGTGTCGAACCTCTTGCAAACCCGGGCGCTGCGCTACAAGGGGAAAGCGGCATGAGCGCGCAGGCCATGGCCGCCCCCGGCGCGCTGGCGCCGCGCGAAAGCCGGTTGGTGCCGCGCCTTCTGATCGGGGTTGCGCTGATCCTGACCGCGATCTTCGTCGCGGTGCCGCTGGCTTATATCTTCCACCGGGCCTTCGGCGCCGGGATCGCGGTTTTCGCCGGGAACATCCTGTCGCGCGATTCGCTGCACGCGGTCTGGCTGACGGTGCTGGTCGCGGTGATCGTGGTGCCACTGAACATCGCCTTCGGCATCTGCGCCGCCTGGGCCATCGCGCGGTTCCGCTTTCCGGGGCGCAAGCTGCTTCTGACCCTGATCGAGATCCCCTTCTCGATCTCGCCCATCATCGCGGGGATCTGCTATCTGCTGCTTTACGGGCGCCAGGGGCTTCTGGGCCCGTTTCTGCGCGAGCATGACATCCAGATCCTGTTCGCCCTGCCGGGGATCGTGCTGGTGACCATGTTCGTCACCTCGCCCTTCGTGCTGCGCGAGGTGCTGCCGCTGATGCAGGCCCAGGGCAGCGATCAAGAAGAGGCCGCCGTCACCTTGGGCGCCAGCGGCTGGCAGGTGTTCCGCCGCGTGACCCTGCCGAACATCCGCTGGGCGCTGCTTTACGGCGCCATCCTCTGCGCGGCGCGCGCCGTGGGCGAGTTCGGCGGCGTCTCGGTCGTGTCGGGCTCGATCCGGGGGCAGACCAACACGCTGCCCCTGCAGGTGGAGCTTTTGTTCAACGATCTGAACATCGCGGGCGCTTTCGCGGCTGCCTCGACATTGACCCTGATCGCGCTGGTGGCGCTTGTTCTGAAGGCATTGATGGAATCGCGACGGGGCTGAGGCACCCGTCGCGAGGCCGATTTTCTCTTGTCGGGGAACATTTGTCTTCGATGCTGCTGGACGTGCGAAAAATATACTCTCCGGCAGCCGGAAAATCGACCTGACCTTTCCCTTGAGAATGCCGCCCCGGCCGGTATCTTGACCAAGTAAGTCGAGATTTCATCAACCGGAGGACCTTCAATGACCCTCAGCTTCAGAACCCTTGCCGCCGCCGTGGGCATGTCCGTTCTTGCCTTCGCCGCCGCCGCCCAGGAAGGCCCGCTCGTCACCACCGAATGGCTTGAGGCCAATCTCGACAACCCCTCGGTGCGGTTGATCGAAGTCTCGGTCAACCCCGGCGTCTATGAGCGCGGCCATATCCCCGGCGCGACCAATTTCGTCTGGCACACCGATCTGGTCGATCCGGTCCGCCGCGACATCGCCAGCCGCGAACAGCTTGAAGGGCTGCTGCGCCAGGCCGGGGTGAGCGACGATTCGACCGTCATCCTCTATGGCGACACCAACAACTGGTTCGCGGCCTGGGGCGCCTGGGTGCTCGACGTCTATGGGGTCGAGAACGTCAAGCTGCTCGACGGTGGCCGCAAGCTGTGGGAGGCCGAGGGCCGCCAGCTTTCCACCTCGCCCCTGGCGCTGGCTGCGGGCAACATCACCCTGAACGAGGCCGATCCGGCCCTGCGCGCCTTCATCGGCGATGTGGTCGAGGCTTCGAGCAGCGGCGCCACCGCCATCGTGGACATCCGTTCGGCCGACGAATTCTCGGGCAAGATCATCGCGCCCGAAGGCTTCAAGGAAACCGCGATCCGCGCGGGCCATGTGGCCGGCGCGGTCAACGTGCCCTGGGGGCAGGCCGTACAGGAAGACGGCCGCTTCAAATCGGCTGAAGAGCTGAAGGCGGTCTATGCCGCGGTCGGTATCGACGGCTCCAAGCCGATCATCACCTATTGCCGCATCGGCGAGCGTTCCTCGCACACCTGGTTCGCGCTTTCGAAGATCCTCGGCTATGAGGTGAAGAACTACGACGGGTCCTGGACCGAATACGGCAATGCCGTGGGCGTTCCGGTGACCAACCTGGCCGGCACGATCTGGGACGGCCAGTAAGCCCGGGTTCCGGCCCGCATCGCCGGGCCGGTTACCCCGCGTCCCCCGGGACGCATCTCCCTGTTGGACTTGCCGACCCGGGTTGCTTGGGTCGGCCTTTTCATATCCCGCGTTTCGGGGTTGAAACCGCGCCTGTGGCGGGGTTCCATCGCCCCGGCGAAACATTTCGAACAGCCGGAACCCTCGATGCCCCCGACCGTTGCCCCGACCCCCTCGATCTCGCGCCCCGCCGTGGCGGCCTTCGCCCTTGTCGCGCTGGCGCTGATCCCTTTCTTGCTGCCCGGGCGCGATGCGCTTGGCCGGTCGCTGCCGGTCTCGTTCGGGCTGGGCGCGGCCTTCGGTCTGGTGCTGCAACGCGCGCGGTTCTGCTTCTGGTGCATCTTCCGCGACTGGTTCGCCGAGCGCGACCCGAGGGGGCTTCTGGGCATCCTGGTGGCGCTGGCGGTCGGCGCCATCGGCTATGCCCTGGTCTTCGGTGCCTGGGTGCCGAACCCCGGCGTGGGCCGCCTGCCGCCCGATGCCCATGTCGGGCCGGTTTCGATCACGCTTGCGGTGGGGGCGCTGGTCTTCGGACTGGGGATGGCGATTTCCGGCTCTTGCGTCTCGGCGCATTTCTATCGGCTGGGCGAGGGCGCCTTCGGTTCGATCATCGCGCTGGCGGGGGCGTTTTGCGGCTTCATCCTGGGCTTCCTGTCCTGGAACACGCTGTATCTGGCCGATCTTTACCGCGCGCCGGTGATCTGGCTGCCGGGCTGGCTGGGCCATGGCGGATCGCTGGCGCTGACGCTGGGCGTGCTGTCGCTGCTGGCGCTTTTGCTCTTGCGTCGGCCGCTGCCGGATGCGCCGGTGGCCCTGACCGGGCTTGAGGCCCTGCGCCTGCGCTGGCCTGCGGTTCTGGGCGGCGCGCTGGTGGGCTGGATCGCGGTGCTGGCCTATTTCCGCGTCGCGCCGCTTGGCGTCACGGCCGAGCTCGGCTCGAATGCGCGCACCTTCGCCAATGCGCTCGGCTGGCTGCCCGAGACGCTGCACGGGCTCGATTCCTTCGCGGGCTGCGTGACGGTGGTCAAGGAGACGATCCTGTCGCGCAACGGCGTCTTCGTGATAGCGATGGTGCTGGCCTCGGCCGCCTCGGCCACGCTGGCGGGCGACTGGAAGCCCGAATGGCCGAAGCTGCGCACGCTGCCCCGGCTGTTCCTGGGCGGAGTGATGCTTGGCTGGGGCGCGATGGTGGGGCTTGGCTGCACCGTGGGGGTGCTCTTGTCGGGGATCATGGCGGGCGCGGCCTCGGGCTAGGTCTTCGCGCTGTTTTGCATCCTGGGGGCCTGGGGCGGCTGGCACCTGCGCCGCCGCCTGGGCTTCTGACCTGCGCAACTGACATGGCCTCTCTGCCCGGATGCGCAGTTTCCCGCTGAGATTTCGTGTCTATGTTCATCCGCGAACAGGCGATACCCCAAGGGAGGCGGCCATGGCCCAGCATGTCGAACTCGGCCTCGACAGTTTCGGAGATGTGACGATCGGCGCGGATGGCCGACCCAAGCCGCAGGACCAGGTCCTGCGCGACGTGGTGGAACAGGGGGTGTTTGCCGACAGCCTTGGCATCGACTTCATCGGCCTGGGCGAGCATCACCGCCCCGATTTCGCGATTTCCGCGCCCGAGATCGTGCTGGCCGCCATCGCCGGACAGACGCGCCGCATCAAGCTGGGCACCGCCGTCACGGTGCTTTCGACCGATGATCCGGTGCGGGTGTTCCAGCGGTTCTCGACCCTGAACGCGATTTCCGGCGGGCGGGCCGAGCCGATCCTGGGCCGCGGCTCCTTCACCGAAAGCTATCCGCTGTTCGGCTTCGACACGGCGCAATACGACCAGTTGTTCGAGGAGCGGCTCGATCTCTTCGCCCGCCTGGTGAAGGAGGATCGCGTCACTTGGTCGGGCCAGACCCGCAGCGGGTTGCAGGACCAGCGCGTCTATCCGCCGCTTGGCCCCGAGGGCATGGTGACCTGGGTCGGCGTCGGCGGCAGCCCGGAATCGGTGGTGCGGGTGGTGCGCCACGACCTGCGGCTGATGCTGGCGATCATCGGCGGCGACCCGCGCCGCTTTCTGCCCTATGTCGATCTTTACAAGCGCGCGACCGATCAGCTTGGCCGCGAGCAGCAGCCCATCGGCGTCCATTCCCCAGGCCATGTCGCCGAGACCGACGAGGCGGCGGTCGAACAGCTCTGGCCGCATTATTCCGACATGTTCGGCCGCCTGGGGCGCGAGCGCGGCTGGCCGCCGGTCAACCGGGCCAATTTCATCGACGAGGTCAAGCGAGGCTCGCTCTACGTCGGCAGCCCCGAGACGGT
Source organism: Pseudogemmobacter sonorensis (assembly GCF_042762395.1). Lineage (NCBI taxonomy): Bacteria > Pseudomonadati > Pseudomonadota > Alphaproteobacteria > Rhodobacterales > Paracoccaceae > Pseudogemmobacter > Pseudogemmobacter sonorensis. Next base: position 14,696 of record NZ_JBEFZE010000024.1, on the reverse strand, counting down.
GGCCCGCAAGATCGCGGCGACGGTGAAGGATCTGGGGCTTTCGCGCTTCGACATGAAATATGCCACCGGCCCTATGCCGCATGAGCAGTTGATGGAAGGGCTGCGTCTTTACGGCGAGAAGGTGATCCCGATGGTGCGCGAGATCCTGTCGAAGGGCTGAGGGCTCAGCCTGGTTGCAGCACGGCCAGCCTCTGGCCGCGCGGCAGCCGGGCCGCGCGCCAGGAAATCCGCCAGCCGCCGGCACTTGCATCGGCCTCGACGGCGCCCGCGTCGCGGTGCCAGGGCGGGCGATCCGCATGGGTGACCACGCCATCGGGCTGGCGACAGGCGCCCTCATGGCCCTCTGGCGCAAGGAACACCGTCAGCAGAAGCGTGACCGAAGGGCAGGTCCGGCGCAGGTTCGCCAGCGCCGGGCGCAGCGTTTCGGCGGGCAGATGGGTGAAGACCCCCCAGGCGATGGCGTAATCCATCCCCGAAGGGATGCCGGGAAAGCCGAAGACGGCATCCTCGACCAGTTGCGCGCGCGGCAGCCGTGGCCGGGCCGACAGCGGCAGTTCCGTCTCCCATCCGCGCGCCATCAGCGCGGCCGAGGCATCGGTGCCCCAGTAATGGCCGGGCGCCAGATAGGGCACCGCGGCATGGCCAAGCCGCAGGCAGCCGCAGCCGATGTCCAGGAGGCGGTGGTGGCTGCGCATGCCCTCGTCCAGCAGCGCGCGCATCTGCGCGCCCGCCGTCTCTTCCCATCGGCCGCCGACGATGTCGCGGTGGCGGCCCGAGGCCAGCGCCCGGTCGTAGAACCCGGGGGCGAGATAGGGCGAAAGACTCACCCCCGCGCGGCCCTTGCGCAGATGCCCAGCATCAGATCCACCGCCAGCCCCATATCCTGGACCGAGATCCATTCCCGTGGCCCGTGGATGTCCTGCATCCCGGTGAAAAGATTGGGGCAGGGCACGCCCATCTCGGTCAGGCGCGAGCCGTCGGTGCCGCCCCGGATCGGAACCGAGACGGGCGAGAGCCCGAGGTCGCGGGCGGCCTCGCGCGCAAGCTCGACCGGGGTCATGTCCTTTTCCAGCCAGTAGCGCATGTTGCGGTATTGCGGGGTGATCCGGCAGTCGATCCGCGCGCGCGGCTCGCCCGCCTGAAGGGCGGCGCAGGCGGCGCGCAGGATCTCGCCCTTCCGCGCCAGGCCCTCCAGCTCGAAATCGCGCAGGATCAGCCGGATCTCCATCGTGGCACTGCCGCCGGTCATGTCGGTGGCATGGATGAAGCCTTCGCGCCCCTCGGTCACCTCGGGCTGCATGGTCGCCTGCGGCAGCAGCGCGATCAGCTTCGCGGCAAGGGTGATGGCATTGACCATCTTGCCCTTCGCGGTGCCGGGATGGATCGAGACGCCCTCGATCCGCACCACGGCGCCATCGGCCGAGAAGCTTTCATATTCGATCTCGCCCGGATTGGCGCCATCGAACGTATAGGCGAAATCCACGCCCAGGTCGGCGGGCAGGCGCGGGTCGACACCCCGCCCGATCTCTTCGTCGGGCGTGAAGGCCAGCCGCAGCCTCGGGCGCGGCAGGTCCGAGGCCAGCAGGCGCCGGGCGGCGGCCATGATGACGGCGATCCCGGCCTTGTCGTCGGCACCCAGAAGCGTCGTGCCCGAGGCGGTGATCAGGTCATGCCCGATCCGCGCCGTCAGCGCGGGCGAATCCTTGGGCGACAGCACCAGTCCGGGGGCGTCGGGAAAGCGGATCTCGCCGCCGTCATAGCCCCGGATCACCCGCGGCTTCACCCCGGTCGCATTGAACTGGGGGGTGGTGTCCATATGGGCCAGAAAGCCGATGGCGGGGCCGGGCGCCGTGCCCGGAACCGTCGCCAGCACCGCGCCGTAATCGGTCAGCCGGATGTCTTCGGCGCCGATCTCTGCCAGTTCGTCCAGCAGCAGCCGCGCCATGTCGAGCTGGATCCCGGTCGAGAGCGCGCTGGCGCTGTCGGCATCGCTCTGGCTGTCGATGGCGGCATAGCGGGTCAGCCGCGATTCGAGTTCGGCGTGAAGGGCTGTGCGCTCTGGATCGGCCATTGTCGGCTCCTGGGGATGCGGGCGGCGGGGCGCGGCGGGATCAGGCGTCGCCGCCGGGCGTTGCGGCTTTGCCTGCGACGGCCTTCATCCGCGCCAGCAGGGCGGCCTTGCGGCTTTTCTCATCCTCGCTGCGCCCGGCGGGCGGTTTGCCGGGCGCGCGGGCCCCGGCATGGCGGGGCGTGTTGCGGTCGGGTTTCGGATTGCCGGATTTGGAATAGTCCATGGGGGCCTCGGGCGTTGGGGACGGTCTGGGGATGACGCAAAGGGCGGATCGGGGCAAGGGGGCAAGGGACAACGGAGCAGGGTGGCAGGGGCCGAAACGGCAACGCGCGCGCCCAAGGGCGCGCGCGTCAACTTCGGTCGCCGTCGCCCGGGGTATCAGGCGAGCGTCGGATCGATGCCCTTGCAGGCGCTGACAAGGCCCTTCACCGCGTCGATCGACTTATCAAGCATGGCCTGTTCGTCGCCGTTCAGCTTGATCTCGACCACTTTCTCGATGCCGCCGGCGCCGATGATGGTCGGCACGCCGACATAAAGCCCGTCCAGCCCATAGGCGCCCTTGACGAAGGCGGCGGCGGGCAGAAGGCGCTTCTGGTCCTTGAGATAGGCTTCGGCCATTTCGATTGCCGAGGTGGCGGGCGCATAGAAGGCCGAGCCGGTCTTGAGCAGGCCGACGATCTCGGCGCCACCGTCGCGGGTGCGCTGGACGATGCCGTCAAGACGCTCCTGCGTGGTCCAGCCAAGGTCGACCAGATCCGGCAGCGGGATCCCGGCCACGGTGGAGTAGCGGGTCAGCGGCACCATCGTATCGCCATGCCCGCCCAGCACGAAGGCAGTGACGTCGCGCATCGAGACGTTGAATTCCAGCGACAGGAAGTGGCGGAAGCGCGCGGCGTCGAGGACGCCCGCCATGCCGACGACCTTTTCATGCGGCAGGCCCGAGAATTCACGCAGCGCCCAGACCATCGCGTCAAGCGGGTTGGTGATGCAGATCACGAAGGCGTTCGGCGCATGGGCCTTGATGCCTTCGCCGACCGATTTCATCACCTTGAGGTTGATGCCCAGCAGGTCGTCGCGGCTCATCCCCGGCTTGCGCGGCACGCCGGCGGTCACGATGCAGACATCGGCGCCCGCGATGTCCTCATAGGAATTGGCGCCCTTGAGGCTGGCGTCGAACCCCTCGACCGGGCCGCATTGGGCAAGGTCGAGCGCCTTGCCTTGCGGCACGCCTTCGGAGATGTCGAACAGGACGATATCGCCGAGTTCCTTGGTCGCGGCGAGATGGGCGAGCGTGCCGCCGATCTGGCCTGCGCCGATGAGGGCAATCTTGGGACGTGCCATGGGGGGTCTCCCTATAGGGTCTGAGTCTGCGGGGAGGGGTAGCCCCTTCGCGGCCTTCTGTCCAGCATCCGCACGCTGCGGTATGCGATTGTATGCGGGATTTCGGCCCTTTCGCCGGATCGCGCCAGGGGTTAGCGGTAACGTCGGGCAGGGCGCTGCGGACGGGCCCGGGGGGAAGTGGAATGGAAACGCCGGAATTCTGGACGGCGGCGGTGGTGGCGGCGATCTGCGTCGGCATCGGCAAGGGCGGCATTCCCCTGGTGGGCATGCTGGGGGTGCCGGTCTTCGCGCTGGTGATCTCGCCGGTGGTGGCGGCGGGGATCTTGCTGCCGGTCTTCGTGATCTCGGACATGTTCGGCCTCTGGGCCTATCGCCATGCGCTCGACCGGCGGGTGCTGGCGATCCTGCTGCCGGGGGCGGTGGTCGGCGTGGCGTTCGGCTGGGCGACGGCGCATGTGGTGCCCGAGGCTGCGGTGACGGCGCTGGTCGGGGGGATCGGCGTCTCGTTCGCGCTTTACACGCTGCTGCGGCCGGGCGGGGCGGGCGCGGCGCGTCCCGCCCGGGTGGGGCCGGGGCTCTTCTGGGGCACCCTGGCGGGGTTCACCAGTTTCGTGAGCCATTCGGGCGCGCCGCTCTACCAGATCTACACCCTGCCGCTGCGGCTGGAGAAAACGGTCTTCGCCGGAACCGCGACCGTGTTCTTCGCGGTGATCAATGTGGTGAAGCTGCTGCCCTATTGGCAACTCGGCCAGTTCAGCCCGGGCAATCTGAAACTGGCCTTCGTGCTTGCGGTTCCCGCGGCGATGGCGGTGTTCGCCGGGGTCGCGCTGGTGCGTCGGCTGCCGGAGCGGCTGTTTTTCCGGCTGGTGGTCTGGGCGCTGCTTCTGGTGTCGCTGAAACTTCTGCGCGACGGGGCGGCGGGGCTGGGCTTGATCTGAGGGCCGGGTTCGATCCGGGGGTAAAAGCCAAGGGCGCCCGCAGGGGCGCCCTCTTTATTTCGTAAGTCGTGGCCGGGTAGCCCCGCATCCGGCTTCAGGCCTTGTCGACGACGTTCTTGACGGCGTCCTTGGCCTTGCCCTTGATCTGCTGGCCCTCGCCCTTCACTTCCTGGGCGATGCCCTCGGCTTCCAGCTTTTCGTTGCCGGTGGCGCGGCCGAAGGCTTGCTTGACTTTGCCGGTGGCCTCGTTGGCCACACCCTTGATCCTGTCGCTGGTGCTGCTCATGGCGAGCTCCTTTCACATGTTCACTGGTGAATTGTGCAAGGACAACGCCGCTCCGCCGATCCGGTTCCGAAGTTTTTCGGCCCGGAGGCCGGGTGATCGGGCGCCTTCTTTCCGCGATGCGGCGAAAGTCTCTTGCCGAATGTGCCAATATCGTGCTTTTAGGCGCAATAATATTTCTCAGGAGAAGTCGAGATGGCCCGCCCCTACCGTTCGGTCCTGTATATTCCCGGCTCGAAAGAGCGGGCGCTGGAAAAGGCCCGGGACCTGCCCTGCGACGCCATCATCTTCGATCTGGAAGATGCCGTCGCGCCCGCCGAGAAGCCCGCCGCCCGCGCCCTTGTTGCAAGGGTCCTGGCCGAGGCGGATTTCGGCGCGCGGGCGCGGATCGTGCGGATCAACGGTTTCGACACCGACTGGGGGCGCGCCGATGCCGCCGCCATGGCCGATGCCGTCGCGGCGGGGGCCGGGATCGACGCGGTGCTGGTCCCCAAGGTCAACGGGCCGGGCGATCTGGACGCGGTGGCGGCGCTGGTGCCGGGCGTCGATCTCTGGGCGATGATGGAGACCGGGCTCGGCATGCTCAACGCCGCCGCCATCGCCGCGCATCCCCGGCTGGGCGGCATGGTCATGGGCACCAACGACCTGGCCAAGGAGCTTGGCAGCCGCTTCCGCCCCGACCGGCTGGCGATGCAGGCCGGGCTGGGGCTGTGCCTTCTGGCGGCGCGGGCCCATGGCAGGATCATCGTCGATGGTGTCTACAACGCCTTCAAGGACGACGAGGGGCTTGCCTTCGAATGCGAACAGGGCCGGGACATGGGGTTCGACGGCAAGACGCTGATCCATCCGGCGCAGCTTGCCATCGCCAATGCGGCTTTCGCGCCCTCGACTGACGAGATCGAACTGGCGCGCCGCCAGATCGCCGCCTTCCAGGAGGTCGAGGCCAAGGGCGGCGGGGTCGCGGTGGTCGACGGGCGGATCGTCGAGAACCTCCATGTGGCGACCGCGAAGGCGACACTGGAAAAAGCGGCGGCGATCGCGCAGATGGAGGGGGCGGGGGGCTGATCCCTCCGCCGCCTTGATCCCTCCGCCGCCTTGACCCCGGGGCCGCCCCATTCCAGGGCTGCCCGATTCCCAGGCCGCCTTGTCCCGAGCCAACCTCCTTTCCCCGGAGCCAGCCATGCCCTCCACCCTCGCCATGCCCCTGATCGCGTCCGGCGTCCTTCTCTGGAGCGTGGCGCATCTGCTGCGGCGGATCGCCCCCGGGCTTCGGGCACGGATGGGGCGCGGCGGCGGTCTGGCGTTGACCGGCGCCCTGGGGCTGGCGGGGACGCTTGCCATGGTGGTCGGCTATCGCGCCGCCGGGGGCGAGGTCTATTGGGGCCGCAGCCCGGCGCGGGTGGGGGCGAACAACCTTCTGATGCTGCTGGCGGTCTGGCTTTTCGCCGCGTTGGGGATGAAGACCGCACCCGCGCGCTGGCTGCGCCATCCGATGCTCTGGGGTGTGGTGCTGTGGATGGTGGCGCATCTTCTGGTGAACGGGGACACGCCGTCGTTCCTGCTGTTCGGCGGGATCGGGCTTTGGGCGCTGGTGCAGATGTGGGCGATCAATGCGACGGCGGGCCCCTGGGTGCCGCCCGCGCCCGCGGGCGTGCGGCGCGAGATGCTGGCGCTGATCGGGGCGCTGGCGGTTTACGCGGCGCTTGCCGGGGTGCATTACCTGTTCGGATATGCAGCTTTCGGATGATGGGATGAAACTCTACCGCTTTCTGACCGAGGACGACACTTCCGCCTTCTGCCACAAGGTCTCGGCCGCGCTGGCGAATGGGTGGGAGCTTTACGGCCCGCCGACCTATGCCTTCGATGCGGGCCATGGCGTGATGCGCTGCGGCCAGGCGGTGGTGAAGGAGGTTCCGGGCGAATATGCGCCGGATCTGAAACTGGGCGAGCAATAGCGGATGGCGCCGGAAAGGGGCGACCCGCCCCTTTTGGCCGGTATCGCGGGGGGAAGGGCGGATGAAGACCAATCCGGGACGGTTCTTTGAGGATTACCGCATGGGCGAGGTGATCCGCCATGCGGTGCCGCGCACGGTTTCGGGGGGCGAGCGGGCGCTTTATCACGCGCTTTATCCCGCGCGGGGGGCGCTTTATTCCTCGGACGCCTTCGCGCGCTCCTGCGGGTTGGCGCAAAGCCCGCTCGACGATCTGATCGCCTTCCACACCGTCTTCGGCAAGACCGTGCCGGATGTCAGCCTGAACGCCGTGGCCAATCTGGGCTATGCCGAGGGGCGCTGGCTGAGGCCGGTCTGGCCGGGCGACAGCCTGCGGGCACAATCCGAGGTGATCGGGCTGAAGGAGAATTCCAACGGGCGCTCGGGCGTGGTCTGGGTGCGCACGCGCGGACTGAACCAGCATGACGAGACGGTGCTGGAATATGTCCGCTGGGTGATGGTGCGCAAAAGGCGCGAGACGCCCGCGCCCGCGCCGGTGGTGCCCGCGCTGAAGCCGGCGGTCGAGGCCGCCGATCTCGTAGTGCCCGCGGGGCTGGATTTCAGCGGTTACGATTTCGCGCTCGCGGGCGAGCGTCATCGCTGGGGCGACTATGCCGTGGGCGAGAGGATCGACCATGTCGACGGCGTGACCATCGAGGAGGCCGAGCATATGCTGGCCACCCGGCTGTGGCAGAACACCGCCAAGGTGCATTTCGACGCGACCCATCGCGAGGATGGCCGCCGCCTGATCTATGGCGGCCATGTCATCAGCCTGGCGCGGGCGCTGTCCTTCAACGGCCTCGCCAATGCGCAGATGATGGTCGCGCTGAACGCGGGGGCCCATGCCAATCCCTGTTTCGCGGGCGACACTTTGCGGGCCTGGTCCGAGGTGCTGGACCGCGCCGGGACCGGCGCCCCGGGCGTGGGCGCGCTGCGGCTGAGGCTGGTGGCGGTGAAGGACGGCGCGGCGCCTTTCGCCCTGCGCGGCGAGGACGGGAAATACGCGCCTCCGGTCCTGCTGGATCTGGATTACTGGGCGCTGGTCCCGCTCTGACCCCGGCGATGCCCGGGCCCGGGGGGGCGCCGCGGGTCCCTGACTGGCGGATTTCTTCCGTCGAGGCCGCATGTGATCACACTTTCTCTTGCTGTGATCACATCTGGAGAATAAAAATGTCATCGTTAGCGGGAACGGTGGCAAAAGCGGCACGGACCCCCGTGACTCGGCGGAAAAAGACGCTATGAGAGAACCATATCGAAGCGCGCTCCGCCCGGAAGACCGCCCCGGACACCCCGATTGGGCGGGGCAAGCCAGCGACGAAGGGACAAGTCCATGTCTGCACCGAAGCGGGTCGACCGACCCCTTTCACCGTTCATGATCGGCCCGTATTACCGGCCGCAGATCACCTCGATTTCCTCGATCATGGTCCGCATCACCGGCATCGCGACGCTTGGAACGGTGTTCCTGCTGGTCGCCTGGCTGCTTGCGGCCGCGACCTCGCCCGCCGCCTTCGCCTGGATCGACTGGCTGCTGACCAGCATCCTGGGCGACGTGCTTCTGGCCGCCGCGACCTGGGCGATCTGGTATCATGTGCTGGGGCGCCTGCGTCACCTGATCTGGGATCTTGGTTATTTCGTCGAGGTGAAGGCCAGCGAGACCATGGGCCTGGGCATGTTCATCGGCGCCACGCTGCTGACGCTTGTCACCATCGTCGTGGTCTAAGGAGGGGCAAGGATGCGTTTCATCACCGACCGCAAGCGCGCGCAGGGGCTGGGATCGGCCCGGGCAGGCACCCATCACCACTGGCATATGATGATCAGCTCGGCCGTGCTGGTGGTGCTGGTGCCGCTGTTCGTCTTCACCTTCGGCCTGGGCCTTGGGCGCAGCCATGAGGGCGTTCTGGCCTATTTCGCCCGCCCGTTCCCCGCCATCGTCACCGCCCTGACCCTGATCGCCGTCACCCTGCATTGCAAGAACGAGGCGGTGGAGGCGATCGTGGACTATGTGCATGGCACGGCGGCCAAGCTGCTGATCGTGGCCGTGACGGCCCTGAGCTATGCCCTGATCGTCGCCGGGCTGTTCGCCCTGGTGAAACTGGCCCTGTGAGACATGCCCCGGGGGGCGGCGCGGTGACGCCCGCCCCCGACTGCGCGCGGTAAGGAAAGACGGAATGACTGCTGCATACGAATACGAGACGCATGAATATGACGTCGTGGTCGTCGGCGCCGGCGGCGCGGGCCTGCGCGCGACCCTGGGCATGGCCGAACAGGGGCTGCGCACCGCCTGCGTGACCAAGGTGTTCCCGACCCGCTCGCATACCGTGGCGGCCCAGGGCGGCATCGCGGCCAGCCTTGCCAACATGGGCCCCGACAACTGGCAGTGGCACATGTATGACACGGTCAAGGGCTCGGACTGGCTGGGCGACACCGATGCGATGGAATACCTCGCCCGCTCCGCCCCGGCGGCGGTCTATGAGCTGGAGCATTACGGCGTGCCCTTCTCGCGCACCGAGGAGGGCAAGATCTACCAGCGTCCCTTCGGCGGCCACACGACCGAATTCGGCGAGGGCCCGCCGGTGCAGCGCACCTGTGCCGCCGCCGACCGCACCGGCCACGCCATCCTGCACACGCTCTATGGCCAGTCGCTGAAGAACAACGCCGAGTTCTACATCGAATATTTCGCCATCGACCTGATCATGACCGACGGCGCCTGCACCGGCGTCGTGGCGTGGAAGCTCGACGACGGCACGATCCATGTCTTCAACGCCAAGATGGTGGTGCTGGCGACCGGCGGCTACGGGCGCGCCTATTTCTCGGCCACCTCGGCCCATACCTGCACCGGCGACGGCGGCGGCATGGTGGCGCGGGCGGGCCTGCCGCTGCAGGACATGGAATTCGTGCAGTTCCACCCCACCGGCATCTACGGCTCGGGCTGCCTGATCACCGAGGGCGCGCGCGGCGAGGGCGGCTATCTGACCAACGTCAACGGCGAGCGGTTCATGGAGCGTTACGCGCCCCATTACAAGGATCTCGCGCCGCGCGACTATGTCAGCCGCTGCATGACGATGGAGATCCGCGAGGGCCGCGGCGTGGGCGCGCATGGCGACCACATCCACCTCCACCTCGACCACCTGCCGCGCGAGACGCTGGAGGCCCGCCTGCCCGGCATCACCGAATCGGCGCGGATCTTCGCCGGCGTCGACCTGCACAAGGAACCGATCCCGGTCCTGCCCACCGTGCATTACAACATGGGCGGCGTGCCGACGAACTATTGGGGCGAGGTGCTGAACCCCACCGCCGACAATCCCGATGCCATCTATCCCGGCCTGATGGCCGTGGGCGAGGCCGGCTGCGCGAGCGTTCATGGCGCGAACCGCCTGGGGTCGAATTCGCTGATCGACCTCGTGGTCTTCGGCCGCGCTTCGGCGATCCGCGCGGGCCAGATCGTCGATCCGAAATCGCCGGTGCCCGCGACCAACAAGGCCGAGATCGACCGCATCATGGCCCGGTTCGACGGGCTGCGCCACGCCTCCGGCGCCATCCCCACCGCCGAACTGCGGCTTGAGATGCAGCGCACCATGCAATCCGACGCCGCCGTCTTCCGCACCGCCGAGGTTCTGGCCGAGGGCGAGGTCAAGATGACCGAGATCGCGGGCAAGATGCCCGACCTCAAGGTCACCGACCGCAGCCTTGTGTGGAATTCGGACCTGATGGAGACGCTGGAGCTGACCAACCTGATGCCGAATGCGCTGGCGACGATCTACGGCGCCCATGCCCGCACCGAAAGCCGCGGCGCCCATGCGCATGAGGATCACCCGACCCGCGACGACGTGAACTGGCGCAAGCACACCCTGTCCTGGGTGGATGGCAACAAGGTCCGGCTGGACTATCGCCCGGTGAAGCTCGATCCGCTGACCGTCGAGGCGGAGGGCGGCATCAGCCTCAAGAAGATCGCTCCGGCGGAGCGGAAGTTCTGATGCGGGTCCTGGCGCTTCTCTCGGTCTCGGCTCTGGCGGCCTGCGTGGCGGGCGCGCCCGGGTCGGACGTGCTTGACGCCGCGACGCGCGAACTCGCCCGCAGCGCCGTCAATTCCGAGATGAGCCGCCGCCTGCCGGGGGTGAACGTCCAGCCCTATACCGATTGCGTGATCGACAATTCGACCACGGCGGAGTTGGTGTCGCTGGCCCGGGCGGGGGCGTCCTCGGACCTGTCGCAGGTCGCGGGAACCGTGGGCACGGTCGTCCAGCGCCCCGAGACCAGCCAGTGCCTTTCCACCGCCGCGCTGCGCGGGCTGGGGGGCTGAGGGATGGCGGAACGGGCGCATCTTGCAGGGAGGAGGGGGCTGCTGCTGCTGGCGCCACTGGCGCTTGCGGCCTGCGATCCCCAGCATCTGGCCGACCGCACCGCGCGCAGCATGGCGGCGGATGTGGTCCTGCCGGTGGTCAGCCGCGACCTGCCCGCGGGCCCGGCCCAGGCCGCGACGGAATGCGTGCTGCAAAACGCCGCCCCCGCCGAGATCCGCGCCCTTGCCCGCGACATCGGCGTCGAGGCGGGCAGCCAGACCCGCGAGAATGTCAGGAATATCTCGCTGCGTCCGGGGACCCAGTCCTGCTTTGCCGCCAGCGGCGTGCCGCCGGTGCTCTGAGGGGGGATGTCGATGCGCAAACTGGCTTTCCTTTCGCTTCTTCTCGCCGCCTGCGGCCCGATGACGCTTGAGCGCGCCGAGGCCGAATGCTTTCAGCGCGCCCGCATGGCCGCCGGTCCGACCGGAGAGGTCGGCGTGGGCATCCGCTCGGACGGCACGGCGCGCAGCAAGCTTGACGTTTCCATCTCGTCCGACTGGATCACCGGCAAGGATCCCTCGGCGGTCTACGAGACCTGCGTGATGACGAAATCCGGCGAGGCGCCCCGGCGTCCGCTCTACGACAGACCCGACTGGAAAGGCTGACCCATGGTCCAGTTCTCGCTACCCAAGAATTCGAAGGTTCGGACCGGCAAGACCTGGCCCAAGCCCGAGGGAGCCACGAACATCCGCGCGTTCCGCATCTATCGCTGGAGCCCGGATGACGCTGAAAACCCGCGTGTCGACACCTATTTCCTCGACATGGACAAATGCGGGCCGATGGTTCTTGACGCGCTGATCAAGATCAAGAACGAGATCGACCCGACGCTGACCTTCCGCCGGTCGTGCCGCGAGGGGATCTGCGGCTCCTGCGCGATGAACATCGACGGGATCAACACGCTGGCCTGCATCTATGGCCTGGACGAGATCAAGGGCGACGTGCGGATCTATCCGCTGCCGCATATGGCGGTGGTCAAGGACCTGATCCCCGACCTGACGCATTTCTACGCCCAGCATGCCTCGATCATGCCCTGGCTTGAGACCAAGACCAATACGCCCGCCAAGGAATGGCGCCAGTCGATCGAGGATCGCAAGAAGCTCGACGGTCTTTACGAATGCGTCATGTGCGCCTCGTGCTCGACCTCCTGCCCCAGCTACTGGTGGAATTCGGACAAATATCTCGGCCCGGCGGCGCTGCTCCACGCCTATCGCTGGATCATCGATTCGCGGGACGAGGCGACGGGCGAGCGTCTGGACGAGCTTGAAGATCCGTTCAAGCTTTACCGCTGCCATACGATCATGAACTGCGCCAAGACCTGCCCCAAGGGCCTGAACCCGGCGAAGGCCATCGCCGAGATCAAGAAGCTGATGGTCGATCGCGTCGCCTGATCATGCGCTCGCGTTCCGACGGCCGCCCGGCGCCCTGGCGCGGGCGGCCGTTTTCATTCGGCCCAAAGGGTAGGGCGGCATGCTGATCTTCCTGCCGCTTGGCCTTGCGCTGGTCTTCCTTGGCATGTGGATCCATCGCCGCAGTCACCGGCTCAGCCGCGCCTGCCGCTGGCGCGAGGACCGGCGCGCCGGTCCGGGCCGTTTCCGATGCGCCGCCTGCGGGGTGGAATGCGTCCTGCCGCCGGGGCGGACACCGCGCGACTGCCTGCGCCCGCCGCCGGATCAGCGCGTCGGCACCGGCACCTCGCCGCGATAATCGTAGAAGCCGCGCTGCGTCTTGCGGCCCAGCCAGCCCGCCTCGACATATTTGGTCAGCAGCGGGCAGGGGCGGTATTTGGTATCCGCGAGGCCGTCGTAGAGCACGTTCATGATCGCGAGGCAGGTGTCGAGCCCGATGAAATCCGCCAGTTCCAGCGGCCCCATCGGATGGTTCGCGCCCAGCTTCAGCGATTCGTCGATGCTCTTGACGCTGCCGACGCCTTCATACAGCGTATAGACCGCCTCGTTGATCATCGGGATCAGGATGCGGTTCACGATGAAGGCGGGGAAATCCTCGGCGCTGGCGGCGGTCTTGCCCAGGCGTTCGACCACGCGGTGCAGGGTTTCATAGGTGTCCTGATCGGTGGCGATGCCGCGGATCAGCTCGACAAGCTGCATCACCGGCACCGGGTTCATGAAGTGGAAACCCATGAACTTCTCGGGCCGGTCGGTGCGCGAGGCCAGCCGGGTGATCGAGATCGAGGAGGTGTTCGAGGTCAGGATGGTCCCGGGCTTCAGATGCGGCAGAAGCTCGGCGAAGATCGCCTGTTTCACGGTCTCGCGCTCGGTCGCGGCCTCGATCACCAGATCGGTCGGGCCAAGGTCGGCAAGCGTCGGCGTGGTGCGGATCCGGCCTTGCGCCGCCGCCTTCTCCTCGGCGCTGATCTTGCCGCGCGAAACCTGCCGCTCAAGGTTGCGGTCGATCACGCCAAGGCCCTTTTCCAGGGCCTCGGCGCTGATGTCGTTGAGAAGCACCTCATATCCCGCAAGGGCGAAGACATGGGCGATGCCGTTGCCCATCTGACCCGCGCCCACGATGCCGACCGACTGGATGTCCATCTTCGCCTCTCCTGCTTTGCGGGCGAAGATTAGGCGGGCGGGCGGGGCAGGGCAAGGCTGCGGGCGGCGCTTCGGGCGGGGTCGCGAAACTGTTTCAAGTTTGAACCACTTGCCATGGTTTAGTCATTTGGAAAGGAGTGCGCCGCCATGCTTCCGTCCGGGTGTTGGAAAACTGGTGGTGTGGCATGTCCCTTCTTCGAACGGGCGCGAAGGCGCTCGACCATTCCCCTTGTCGCTACGGGGGCTCCCGCCTGGCGTTTCGCGGGCCGGAGCGCGATCTGGACGGCGATTACATCGTGGTTCTGGGCGGCAGCGAATCCTGCGGGCGCGGCGGGGCCGAACCCTTTGCCGAGCGGATCGGGCGCGAAAGCGGGCTGGGGGTCGCCAATCTCTCCTGCGCGAATGCGGGGCCGGATGTCTGGCTGGCCGACCGCAGGCTGGAATCGGTGATCCGGGGCGCGCATCTGGGCATCGTGCAACTGGTGGGGGCGGTCAATCTGTCGAACGATTTCTATCGGGTCCATCCCCGGCGCAACGACCGCTTCCTTGCCGCGCGGCCGCGCCTGCGGGCGCTTTATCCCGAGGTCGACTTCAGCGAGGTGAATTTCACCGGCCATCTGATGAAGGTTCTGGGACGGCGCGGGCCCGAGCGGTTCGCGCCGGTGCTGGCCGAGCTGAAATCGGTCTGGCTCGCCCGGATGTCGCGGGTGCTGGAGATGCTGCCCCGCCGCAGGCTGCTGCTGTGGGCGGGGATCGCGCCGCCTCCGCTGGATTCCTCTCCGGGCGATCCGTCGGCCGATCCGGCGCTGGTGGATCGCGCCATGGTCGAGGCGCTGGCGGGCCGGGCCGGGGCGCAGGTCGAATATCTGACAGATCCCGGCGCCGGGCGCCCGGTCGATCCCGAATCTGCAGGGGGTTCGCTTGAGGAGGGTTTCCACCGCATGGCCGCCGCGCGGCTGCTGCCGGTCATCGGCCGGATGGTGTGAAAAGGGCGCGCCTCGAGGCGCGCCCTTTCCGCAGGCCCGGGCCCCCTGGGCTCAGAGCTTTTCGGTGATTTCTGGGACGATATTGAAAAGATCCCCGACGATGCCGTAATCTGCGACCTGGAAGATTGGGGCTTCTTCGTCCTTGTTGATGGCGACGATGACCTTGGCGTCCTTCATCCCGGCCAGATGCTGGATCGCGC